>JBKQVG010000046.1:0-51319 GCA_052325345.1 Bryobacteraceae bacterium | reverse complement strand
GCTCAGATGGCCGGCGGTCACCGGCGCGCGCCGGGCTCGGGCAGGGAAGCAGCTCTACCCCCATGAATGAGGGTATTGGAACCACGATAAAGTGGTGCTAAACTCCGTTTAGGAGTTGCTTATGCTTAAGAAACTTGTCCTGATCTTTGCCGTTCTTTCGATCGCAGCGGCGGTCGCGGGAACTCTACCGACCGGGCATACCAATTACAAAATTACCCTGTTCCGGCCCGCCGTCCTCAATGGCGCCGAATTCAAAGCGGGCGATTGCGTTCTGACACTGAACGTGGTGGATTCCAAAGCCACCCTCACCCAAGGCAAACAGTCGGTTGTCGTACCGGCCAAAATCGAAAGCGTAGACCAGAAATACGATATCACCGCGGTGCGGTTGACGCTGCTTGGAGAAAAACAGAATATCAGCGAAATCGAAATCGGCGGCACGAAAACCAAAGTTACGCTGAATCCGTAGAGTATTAGCCCGCAAAGCTGCCACATCCGTTTACGGCGGATGAAGGTTGCCTCGGGTCTTGCGCTCGGGGGCCGGGCAAACCCGGTTCCCGAGCTGGTTTATTCCCTCCTGGTTTAGTTTCCCGGTTTTAATTTGCCTCCCCCGTGCGAGCTGAGAGTGAGCGTAAGAGCGCGACCAGGGGGTCGCGCGCGGACGAGGGCGTCCGCTCCACCTCGCCCCGGGCTACTTTCCAAAGAAGCCGGCGATGAGCCACAGGTTGCGGAGTTGCCGGTATCCCAAGCCTTCCAATAAGGCGGCGGCAAATAGCGTCACCAGCTCGGTTGGATCGGACGCCTCATATTGAGCCAGTTCGCGGAGCACCACGGCTGCCGTCGATACCAGCGCTCCCGATCCCAAGGCGGCCAGAAGCACCAACGCGATCAGGGTGCCGCTTGCGTGGCCGCCGACAACGACCGCGGCCAGCAGCAAATACGCGCCGGTTTCGACCAGCGGCAGGAGGAAGCGCCAACCCACCAATGCGGGCAGAACCCAAGCGTTTCCACCCAACCCCTCCGCGCGCACCGCACGGGCCAGGGCGCGCTGATCGCGGCTGACCGAGCGATGCAGTTCGCGCAAGCTCTGCGGCGAGGGGCAGTAGCTGACCGGATCCGGCACCAGAGCCACGGTCCTCGGTTGGCCTGCCGCCGGAGGACGTTTCCGCAAGGCGAGGACAGTATCGAGCGGACCGTCGCGAAAACCACCTGCTTCGGCGATCGCATCCGCGCGCACCAGCAACGCGCTGCCCGGAAACGGAAGCAACCGGTTCCAGCCGGCGGGTGCCGCCGCGCGTCCAAGCCAGATACGAATATCTTCCAACCCCCAGAAGCGAGCCGCCCAGGACGCCGCCAGCGGGCCCGGGCCGCCTCCGCAAACCGCCACGACGCCGGCGGGATCCTCCAACATCGGCCGAATGAGGGTGAGCAACGCATCCTGCGGGAACTCGCTATCCGGCTCGAACAGCGCCAGCACGGGCGACAGGGCGGCGTTAGCGGCGGCGTTGCAGGCCTCCGACGGCTTCCCGCCTTCGACTTCCACCGCTACCATGCGCACCGGATCGAGCGATTGGTAGACGTTGCGAACCTTGGCGGACGGCAGCTTTCCGGGCACGCGCGAGGAGTGCTCCAGACGAAATTCGCCGCACCAGGTTTTCACGTCCGTCTCTCCCAGATTCTGCAGCACCAGGACGGTTTCCGAACGGCCGAAGTCCAGGCAAAGCAAGCGGCGCACAAAAGCGCGCGCGGCCGGCGAAGCGTCGCGGCACACCACCAGCACGGAAACCGGGGGCACCAGCGGAGACTTCAACAGGACGTTGCCGTTCTCCTCCGGATTGCGGCGCCGCAAGCGCCGCAGCACGAAACAGCCCTTGAACAGCATCCCGAAAGCGGCCACGCCGGCCAGCGTCAGCAGCAACGACACTGCGGTCAGGACGGTTGCGGCCCAGCCACCCGCGTTCATCGAAGCTCCGCTCCGTGCTGCGACCGTTCCAGGGCTTCCAGGGCTTCGGTGGCGGCGGCCGCCGTAGCCTGGTTTTCGCTGGACGCCAGGTCGCTCAGCGCGCTCAATCCCATCGGAGGCAACTCGGCCAGGGCGGCGGCGGCGGCGCGCAATTGCTCGGATTTGCCCAGCCGGAGGCCGCGAGCCAGCAGGGGGACAGCACTTTGGAGTTTCATGCGGGCGGCGGCGCGGGCGGCGGCGCAGAACACCACCGGATCCGTGTCGCGAAGAGAATCGAAAATGGCCGCTTCATTATCGGCGGAAGGCGGAAGCAGCGGGGCCAGGGCCAAAGCATTCGCCCGGATGAGCGGGTCGGCGTGCTCCAGCAGACGGTGCAGGTCTTCGAAGGGCAGAGCGCGCTCCCAGGCGACAAGCAACTGTAGAGCCACCACGGTCCGCTCCGGGTCGTTGCCGGTCAGCGCCCGGGGAATCACCTCCTCGCAGAGCGACAGCGCCTGGCGACGCAATTCCTCGGTGAGCCGGATACGCGACAGCAGGTTATTCTCCATTGCCATGTCAAAGACCCGGCCGAACTGTTCCGGGACTTCGGAATGCAGCACGGCGCGCGCGGCAGCCAGGCGCACCTCCCGGTCGGCGTCGTTCAGGGCCAGCAGCGGGATCTCGCCGGTCAGCCGCCGGCAGGGCTCGAAGGAAGTTACAAATGCCAGTCCCTTGAAGGCTCTGCGCCGCTCCATCGGGTCGCGCGAGCGCGTGTCGCGGATCCAGTCCTGAACCAAGCCCAGGCCGATAGTGGCCTCGCACAAGCGGTCGCGGGCGGCTCCGGCGACTTTCCCTTCGAACTCCGTCAGGACGCGGCCGACGGCGGCGCGGTCCGGTCCGGCCAGCTTGCGAATCGAGTCCACGTTGTTGCTGCCGGCGATATTTTCGATGAGCAAATCGCGAATCTGGGGCTCGATCTCCGCATAGCGCCCTCTTCGTTTCCACGCTTGTTTGGCCCGCGCCAACGACAGACCGAACATCGCCGCCACCCAAAGCGCGTAGAAGCCAAGCAGGGCGGAGACTATGCGGAGAGCGGCGTTCATCGCGAAGCGAGTCGTTTCAGGCGGGCGACCAGTTCCATGGGGCTGAACGGCTTGACCACATAGTCGTCGGCACCCAACGAAAAACCGCGAATCACGTCGCTTTCCTGCTGGCGCGCCGTCAGCAGCATGACGCGAACGGGAATAGATTCCTTGCGCAACGCCGCCAGCACCTCATAGCCGTCCATTCCCGGCATGCTGACGTCCAAAACCGCAATATCGGGCATGGTGCGGAGGACCGTTTCGAGCGCCGTAGTGCCGTCCGGCACGGTTTCAATATCGAAGCCGAAATTCTTCAGCGTGGTACTCACCAGCGCCCGCACCGTAGGATCGTCGTCGGCGACGACCACGCGCGAACGTGCGCCGGGCGCCATGGGAGATAGCGGAACGGGGCGCGCGCTGGCGGCCGGTTTCACAATCTGGGCCAGGCTCAAGCGCACCAGTGCCTCCTCCGGCTGCCAGGAGTCCATCAGGAACTCCCGCGCCAGTCCTTGCACGGTTGGATCCACAGCCAACAGGTGGTCGCGGCTTCCCACCAGCACCACCGGCATCCGCTTCCATGCCGGCGCGTTCGGGTCGAGCCATGCGTCGGTAATCACTTCGGGCGCCACGAAGACGACCGCCAGGTCGGCGGATAGCGCATCGTCGGCGTACGGATCGCAAGCCGCTTCGAAAAACGTGGCGGTGGCGTGGGCGCGTTCCAGGGCGATCCCCAAACGTTCCTCTTCGGCGGGGGGCAAGCCCACGGCCGCGATCCGCTTGCCGGAAAGCGCCTGCGAAACATATTCCGGAATCGGTGTATCGCGCGCCTCGCGCGGGCTGGAAAAAGCCAGGGCCAGGGCGGTAAGGGATTCGCGCATCTGGGCGTTGTCCAGAGGGCGCTCGAGCAAAATCGCTTCGGATTCCCGCGCCAGGCGGCTGATGGCCGTATAACCCAAAAGTCCGCCGGTTCCGACCCATTGGTGAACCAGCTTGGCGGCATTGTTGGCACTAAAATTGCCATCCAGGTCGAGCAAGAGCTGGCGCGACTTCTCCCGCCCCTCGGCCAGAAATACGCGCCGCAGCGCCTGCAAGTCGGCTTCGGGAATGGCCGCCACTTCGCCCGCCGGCGGCGCGGCCGCGGCTTCGTTGCGCCGGCCCAGATGCTCGCGCAACCTGCTGCCGAGGGTGCGGGTATCGATGGGCTTGGTAATGTAACCGTCGCAACCCGCATCGATGGCTTTCTGCTCGTCGCCCTTCATGGCGAAGGCCGTCAGCGCCACCACTACCAGATCCTTCAGATTGGGATCTTTGCGGATGCGGCGGGTCAACTCCAGGCCATCCATGCCGGGAAGTTGAATATCCGTAAGGACCAGGTGTGGATGAAAACTTTTCAAAAGCTCCAGGGCTTCTTCCGCCGTGGCGGCGGTCATCACCTTGTATCCCTCGTTGACGAGCAGTATACGAGTGAGTTTCAGGTTTACCGGAGTATCGTCAACAACCAATATAGGCTCGCCGGGCATGTTGAGTTTATTTTAGCCCAGGGCGTGCCCTGTGAAAACAACTACTAAGCGGCTGTAGTTACCCCTGCCGAACGATAATGTAACGGGAATACTGCAGAAAACACGCTGCCGGTGCCCGGTGTGCTGCGCACGCCAACGGTTCCACCCTGGGCTTCCACGATGTGCCGCGTCAGCGCCAAGCCGAGGCCGGTGCCTTGACCGGCCTTCTTACTGTTAGCAAGCTGCTGAAACTCCTGGAACAGGCGGGAGACTTCGTCGGGAGCAATGCCGATGCCGGTATCTTCCACCTCGAGCAGAAAGCCGTCGTTACCGTCGAGTTGGATCCGCACGGTGACCACGCCCCCGGGCGGAGTGAATTTCACCGCGTTGGAAAGGTAGTTGTACAAGACCTGTTTGAATCGCCCCGGATCGAGGAAGGCGGTCAGCCCAGGGACCACGTCGAGCACCAGCCGCTGGCCGCCTTTTTCCGAGAGCGGCCGGATGACGTCGCGGACTTCCTCCACCAGAAGTGGAATTTTCGAAACCTCCGGCCGGAATTCCATCTTGCCGGCTTCCACTTTGGCCAGGTCCAGAATGTCGTTGATGAGCTGAAGCAGGTGACGGGCGCTGACCAGAATGTCGCTGAGGCACTCTTTGTGGTCTTCAGAGACTTCCCCAACCCTGCCGTCGTAAAGGATTTCGGCAAAACCGATGATGGCGTTGAGGGGCGTGCGCAGCTCGTGAGAAACGCTGGCCAGGAAGCGTCCCTTGGCCGCCACGGCGTTGCGCGCCGCTTCCAGGGCATGGCCCAACTGCTCGTTGCGATTGCGCAATTCCAGGGCGTACTGCTCCACCTTGCGGGCGGCCATGGCGGCGAGGTTGCGCTCGGTGACGTCGGTAAGGGAGCGCAGCACGGCGGTGACGTGGCCATTGTCGTCGCGGATGAACGTTTCGCGGATCTCGACGCCGATGCGGGTGCCATCCTCGAGCAAAAGGTCGCAGTTGAAGTTGCCGCCTTCTTCTCCGCTGGCGATGCGCCCGAGCATGGCGGCGCGGAAACTCTCTTGTTGATCGGGAGCCACGAAATCCCACGCCCGATATCCCAGCAACTGATCGGGAGCGGTCTTGAGCAGGTTGCTCACGGCCTGATTGAAGCGGCGCACAACTCCGGTGCGATCGGTTTCCTCGTAAGGAATGGGAGCCTGATCGAAGAAATTGCGGTACCGGCTTTCGCTGTCGCGCAGTTCTTTGTCGCGGCTGCGCAGCAGCAGGGAAGCTTCCTCCAGGCGGCGCGCCAGGTCGGCGATTTCGTCGGTTCCGGTGGGCAGTCCCTCCAGCGGCAAGCCGTGCGCCAGGCGGCGGGCATTCTCTTCCAGACCTCGCATGCGCCGCAACACGCGGCCGGCCAGCAGAAGATGGATGAAAAGCGCCCCCAGGGGTCCGGCTACGCCGCATGCCACCACGTTCCGGAACAGTTGCCGGCGGATCTCGTCGAGGGCGGCTCTGGCGTCGGCGGAAATCCGCTCCTGGGCGCCGGCCAGCCGGGCCAGGCGAGCCTCGACGTCGCCGATGACGCGAACCTGGTTGCCCAATGCGCCGCCGGCCATGCGCTGGGCGAGCAGAGAAAGCGACTGTCCCGTAAGCCGGTGAATCTGAGCGAGATCGGCGGCCGCCGACGGGTCGTCTCCCAGAAGGGTCGAGAGTTCCGCCATGGCCCGGTTGGCTTCCGTGCGCGATGCTGCGTAGACCGAGCGATACGTCTCCAGGTGGGTGGCGGCGTAGGCATCGGCGGCAGTCTCGCCGTCCGCCAGCGCGCCGCGCAGCCGCAGCACCGCCACGCGAACGTCGTAGGAGTGGCTAATGGCCGCGTCCGCGTTCCTGCCGTCCGCATCCGCCCAGTAGACGGAAAACAAGGCCACGAACAGGGCTGCGATCGGAAACGTCAGTACGGCAACGCCCTGCGCGCGCAGGGAAGCGCGAGTCCAGCGGTTCGAGTCGCGTTTCTTTGGCGGTTTGGCCATTAACCAACCATTGTAAAATACGGCGCGCCAAACTCGCCCATCCTTTCTTTGCTGGCTATGCTATCTGTAGACAGTAATGGACCGCATCGGGCGATACAAGATCGTCAGGGAGTTGGGCCGCGGAGCGATGGGCGTAGTGTACCATGCCATCGATCCCAATATAGGCCGCCCGGTGGCTATCAAGACGATTCAGTTGACCGGCGCGCGCGCGCCCGAGGAGCAGGCCCGCCTGCGCGAGCGCCTGTTCCGTGAAGCGCGCTCCGCGGGCATTCTGTCGCACCCCGGCATCGTCACCGTCTACGACGTGGAGCAGCAGGGCGACCTGGCCTACATCGCCATGGAGTTCGTGGACGGGCCCACGCTCGATCACCTGCTGAGCGGTCCGGAGCCGCTCCCCCCGGCCCGCATGTTCGCGATTCTGGGGCAAACCGCCGCCGCCCTCGATTACGCTCACCAGAAAGGCATCGTGCATCGCGACATCAAGCCGGCCAACATCATGATTGCCGCCGACGGCACGGCCAAGATCAGCGATTTCGGCATCGCCAAGGTGACCGCTTCGGAGCAGTTCACGATGACCGGTTCGATCGTGGGGACGCCGCACTACATGTCGCCCGAGCAGGTGCAGGGTTTAAGCCTGGACGGCCGCTCCGACCAGTTCTCGCTGGCGGTGATTGCCTTTGAGATTCTGACGGGCGAGAAACCCTACACGGGCGACCATCTGACCACGGTGGTGTACAAGATCGTGGCCGAAGAGCCGGAGGCGCCGCACCGTTTGAACAACACCCTGAACGGCGCCATCGAGAGCGTGTTGAAGAAAGGGCTGGCAAAGAAGCCCGAGGACCGTTACCGCTCCTGCCAGGAATTTGTGGAGGCGCTGGAGAAGGCCTGCGCCGGGGTCAAGAATTTCAAAACCATGCCGCGCGGCGGCAGCCTGAACGAGCCCACCGTGTTGGAGGCGGCCGCGGCAGGCGCGTCCGGTGCGGCGCTGCCTCCGGCGCGCCACCCGCGGCGCGGCGAAACCACCGTCACGCGCGACCGGGTCCGGCCGCGCAAATCGGGGTTTCTGCCGTTTCTGGCGGCCATTCTGCTGGCGGCGGCGCTGTTGGCGCTGATTGGCTGGCAGGCGGCGCCGTGGCATGGGCGTCCGAGCGTGCCCGAATCGGGCGCCGTTGCGGATAATGCCCAGCCGGCCGCGGCGCAGCCGGCCAACCCTTCCGGGGAGAAACCCAGTCCCATGCCCGCCTCCGGGCCGCCGTCCGCTCCCGCCGGGCCCGCAACATCTTCGGTTACCCAGCCGGCCATGTCCGGCTCTTCGGCTCCCGCGCCGCCCGCCGCTTCCGGCACCGAGCCGCTACGTGAACCCGGCGGCGCCGACGCGGCCGCGGCGGCCAAACCCGCTGCGCCCCCCCAACCTACGGAGACCGCGCCCGCGCCCGCCGCAACGCACCCGGCACGCACTGGGCCGGCGTCCGCTTCGCCGCGCACCTCCGCGCCGGCGCCCCAACCGGTCACCGTGATCAGCAGCCCCGGAGGCGCCACGGCTACTCTCGACGGGCGCCCCGACACGGCCTGCAAGACTCCCTGCGAACTGGATGCCTTACCCGGCCAGCATTCCATCTCCATCTTCATGCCGGGTTACCAGATCGAGCGCCGCGACGCTACGGTGGGCAACAGCCCGCTCGAATTGCCGGCGGTGGTCTTGCACGTCAAGACCGGAACCCTGATGCTGAGCAGCGCGCCCCCGGGGGCGACCATCCGCATCAACGGAAAAACCATCGGACGGGTTACCCCGGCGCAACTCTCGCTGGCGCCGGGCACCTACAAAGTCACGGTGGAGAAGGACGGTGCGTCGAAGACCACCGAGGTGGAGATCCGCAACGACGAAACTAAGTTGCTGAGGTTTCTGCTGGGACAGTAGGCGGGCAAGGGCTTCGCCCTCGATATCCCCGCGGGATATGGAAGTCGAGAAAGACGGAAGGCCGCGAATTCGCGGTGTGGCGTCTTCTTCCGGCTTCTTGACTTCTGTCTTGAAACTCCTTCAAGCGCCTAGCGGTTCTTCCGGGACCAGCAGCGCGGGAAGGGCATCGAGACGCGCATCGGGAAGGTTCCAGTTGCGGCGCTCGATAATAGTCGGCGGCTCATACGTGTGGCCGGCGGCGAGCCGCTTTTGCTCGCGGCGCGCCGCCCACAGCAGCGCCGGTCCCAGCGCACAGCTTGCCGCCCGGCTCAACCATCCGAATTCACGCGCCACCTGCCGGCGCAAAGCGTGGATCCTTTCGGCCACTTGCGGATTCGCCCGCCGCAGGTATTTTTCCATGGCAAACAGGGCGGCGGCGTAGCCCGTGCCCAGAGCGCGCGCTTCCCAGGTGAAACGCGAGCGCACGCGCAAGTCGGGGTCGTTCTTATGTCGCAGCCAGCCTTCCATGGTGGTGCGGCAGATGCGGTAGATGCTGGGCCCGTTGCGCTCGAAGTCGCGGCGAAAGGCCCGGTCCAGAAAACGTTTGGAATCCTCCCGGCTGATGGCCGCATGGCGAAAATTGAATCGATCCTGGCCGTGAATGTCCGCCAGGTCGACGTCGTCCAGCATTCTGCCCTGCGCCGTCATTTCGGCGAAGAGCGGCGTGCCCGGCACGGGAGTGTACAGCATGAACTGATGAAAGTCGGTATCGTGGGCCACGGCGTGCTCGATTTCGCCGTCGATGTTCTCCGGGGTGTGGTGTTCCAGGCCGACGATGGTCGAGCCCAACACCTTGATGCCGTGATTCCGCAATTCGCGGGTGAGCGCGATGGTGTCGGCGCCCTGCAACTTCAAATAGGCCGAGTGGGGCGATTCGAGCCCCATCCACACCCACGAAACGCCCAATTCCACCAGTTCCCGCATGGTGTATTGCGCGATCGCGTTGGCGGAAGAAAAAACGTACAGCGCCCACGCCTTTTCGTTGCGCCGCATGAAATCGAGCAGTTCCATGGCGCGCCGCTTGTGCAGCAGGAAATTCTCGTCCATCACGAAAAAGGACCGCACCCCCAGATTGCGCTCCATCTCGCTCATCACGCCGTAAAGTTCTTCGCCGGTATTATAAAAATTCAGATAGTGCCCTTTGCCGCCGAAGAAGGCCGAAGTGGTGCAAAAATTACACCCCATGGGGCAGCCTACCGAAGGGATGATAGTGGCGGCCGCGGCGCCTTTGGTTTGCGGCAGCTTCACTCCCAGGGTGCGGCCGCCATAGCCGGAAACGATCTCCGGATGGCGGATGGGCGCCTGGTCGTCTTCTCCCAGAAAGCGGCGCATCCAGGAAATCCCGTCGCCGCGCACGAAGTGGTCCGCGTCGACCATTTTTTCCAGGTCCGGCGTGGCCGTCACGTGCCCGCCGATCACGATGGCGGCGCGCGGCGCGATCCGCCTCACCATGCGGCACATTTCCGCCACTTTGCCCACGTTCACGATGATCGAGGAGATGCCTACGATGTCGTAATCGTGGGCTGCAAGCTCGGCTTCAAACGCCTCGCGTGTGGGGAAATCGAGCACCGTGGTGGGCGCGGAGATGTTGCGCTGGATCATGAGGATCCCCCAGGAACGGTGGAACATGCGCAGGGAAAACGGCCCCTGTTCCCTGGTCACCTGGTTGTGGTACAGCTCCATGGGGTTGATCTCGCGGGAGCCGAATTCATCGTTCTGAGCATAGGGCCCGAAGACGGAAGTCAACAGAATTCGAGCTTGCGAACCTTTAGGGTGTTTTTGCATTGGAGATAAAAGGTGCTTAATGGCAATTATAGCACCGGAGGATGGGTGCAAGACGCTACAGTGCGCGCTAATTCTGGCAGCTTAACTCGCTTGATGGGGCGCGTTCATTCGTGCCGCAGCGCCGCCATGGGATCGATGCGCAACGCCCGCCGGGCAGGTGTAAATGCGGCCACGGCAGCGGACGCCAACAGGATCGCTACGGCCAGTGTAAGCGCCACCGGGCCGTTCGGCTTCACGGCAAATAGCAACGACCGCACAAACTGTGAGGCGCCGAAAGCGACCGGCAGCCCGATCGCAATTCCCGCGATCGCGAGCGCCAAGACCTCGCGCAACACCATCCATACGACGTGCCGGCGTTGGGCGCCCAGCGCCATGCGGATGCCGCGCCACGCCATAGGCCACGGTGCCGTAAATGCTGACGCTCGCGATCGCCAGAATCGCGACCGAAGCGCTCAGCATGGCCAGGATGCGCTCCTGGCTGATGGCCTGGTTGCCCTGCTCGGTCAGGGTCTTCACCCCGGTAACCGGGCTGATGAGCTGGAAGCGCCGGCCGATCGGATCGCCGCCGCCGAAGTAGGTCTTGACGAATTCCTCATTGACCACGCCAACCGGACGGGCTCCCAACGTGTCCGCCTCGTCAATGCTACGGCCCCTCAGAAGGGGAAGCTGCATGGTTGCAAAGTAGATTGGAAACCGTGCGAACGAAGAGTCCCGCGCCGGCCACGAGCTGCAGGGAGATGGCCACTTGCGCCGCTACCAGGAACTGGCTCAGGCTCATGCGGATACGCGACTTGCCGAGACGGCTCTCTTTCAGCGCAGGGGTGACATCCACCAGTGTTGCCTGGATGGCGGCAGCCAGCCCGAAGATCAGTCCGGTGAGGATAGAAAGCAAGATCGTCACGCCCAGAACGTGCCAATTCAGGCCGGCGTGCAAGGTTAAAGCGTGCCCCACCTAGAACTTGTAAATGGTGAGGCCGCTCAGCAGCTTGGGGTAGAAATCGGTGGACTTCTGCGGCATGATGCCGCCGCCGAAGGAGGTATCCGCCACCTGCTGGATCGAAGTTGGTTTCAGCAGAAAGGCGATTTGCGCCCTGCCTTCGCGGGCCGCGGCGATGGAGGCATCGAGGCCGCGCACGTACTGGAGGTGTTTCTCGTCGCGCACGGCGGCCTGGTCTATGCCGAGGTTTTCTTCGAGCAATCGGCGGTGCAACACGCGGACGTCTAATTCGCCCGACGCGGCGAGCTCTTCAAGCAGGTACAAGCGCGAACCGATGGCGGCGCCGATCGCGACCTTGGGGTTGTCAGCCGCCCAGGCGGAGCGGAGAACCGCTGGAGAGCCGATCTCCTCCACCCGGAACCCGGCGGCGGCTCTTTCCAGAAAGCGGGTGATATCGACGCCGTTCACCAGGCGGTGAGTGGCCAGAATGCGCAGGCCGGTCGAGTGCATGTTGACGAACGTCATGGGCACGCGATCGGCGCCTTCGAGAGTGGGATTTTCGTGGCGGAAGGCGAGCGCGGTTTCGTAGCGATGATGGCCATCGGCGATGATGAGCTTTTTGTCGGCCATCAACCGCTGGATGCGGTCGGCCGGAGCGATGCGCCAGAGGCGGTGAATGGCGCCATATTCGTCGGCGACCTCGCCCAGCGGGGCCGATTGCGCGGCTTCGTCCAACAAACCGTCGATCGAGCCTTCCGGGTCGGGATAGAGCAGGAAAAGCTGCTCGGCCTGAGCGTGGGTGTGGCGCAGCAGTTCCAGGCGGTCTTTTTTGGGGCCGGCCAGAGTCTGCTCGTGGCGGTGAACCACGCCCGCCGCGTAATCCTCCACCGCGCCCAGGGCGATGAAGCCCTTGCGGGTGAGGCGCTCTCCGGTGTCGGGTTCGGTGAACTCCTGAAAATAGGCGAAGACGGCGGGCTCCCGGTCTGCCGCCAGGATGCCGGAGGCGATCCAGCTTTCGAGATACCCGGCCGCGCGCGTATAGACGTTGTCGGTTTCGGTGTCACCGGGTTTGCGCTCGCCCAGGATGATACGCACCAGGTTGTAAGGGCTCAGCGCCAGGTAGCGAGCCTGCATGGCCGGGGAGATCTTGTCGTACGGCTGGGTGACCAGATGCGCCAAGGGGCCGGCCTTGGCGGTGTAGCGAAAGGGTTGAAAGGGATAGATGCGGGCCAAGGACCAGAATAGCAGGAGACGGAGAAGGCAGAAGTAAGAAGTCGAGAAAGAAGAAGGAAGAAGACGTAAGCTAGGCGCACGCGCCGCGCCGTCTTCTTCCGCCTTCTACCTTCTGCCTTCTTCTTTCCTATTTCTGCCGCGGCGCGACCGGGAGGTCCGGCTCGCGGCCGACCTGGCCGGTCTTAGCCTCGTCGAGACTCACGTCGTAAGCTTCGAGGATGGTACCCATCATCTGTTTCAGATTGGTGTTGGCGTCCTGGTATTGGCGGAGGTTCTCGATTTCGGTAAGCTGCCGCGCGGTGTCGTCGCGCTGGGCCACCACCACGTCCAGAATGGTGGCGGTTCCCAGGTCGTACTTGCGCCGCGTGCCGGCCAGGGTCTCATCCTGCAGCTTGCGGGCCACCACGCTGGTTTCGTAGGCGGCGCGGGCGTTGCGCACGTCGGTGACGGCGTTGATGACGTTCAGCTTGATGTTGTTCAGGAGTTGGCGCCGCTGAATTTCCGACTGCCGGTACTGCAACTCGTTGGTCACCTCGTCGGCTTGGGCCGAGCGGTTGCGCAAGGGGATGGACAGCGAAAGTCCAACCGTGTAATTCGGATAATTGCGATTGAACACCTGGCCGAGCGCGGTGCCATAGCCGCCCAACAGGAAGTTGTTGACGGGACCGTAATAGCTCGGGTCGGGATTCAACGCGTTGACCTGGCCGGCCTGGCCATTGTTGGTCAGGGTGACCACCGCCTGAAGAGAGGGCAGCAGGTTGTTCTTGGTGCCCAGCAGGTCCAGCCGGGCGTTCTCCAGGGAAATCTTGTTTTGCTCGACTTCCACGCGCTTGTTTAAGGCTTCGGCGACCTCATCCTGGAGCGGAACTACCGGTTCCTGCGCCGGCAAATCGATGTGATCGGTGGGCACGATGCGGGCGGCGACGATGGACGAATTGTCGAGACCGCTGCGCGTGAGCACGTTCTTGAGGATCATTTCCTGCTTCAGCACCTGGGCTTCCTGCGCGATCTCGGCCTGCTGCGCGTTCTTCAGGTCGGCCTCGGACTGAATCACGTCGATGGGCGCGATGGCGCCCAGGTCGGCGCGGCGCTTCGTGTCCTGATAGAGCCGATTGTCAAGCTCCACGGTTTGCTTTTGCACCTTAAGGGAATCGTCGAACGAAACCAGGTCCCAATAGAGGTTGGCCACGTTGGCGACGGTGGCGATCACCTGCGCCTGGAAGGAGAGATCGTTGGAGCGGAGATTGTTCTTAGCTTTGTGGTAAGCGCGCTTGTTCACCGCCAGGCCGAAGCCGTTAAGCAGGTTTTGGGTGAGCTGGATCTGTCCATATGCTTGATCCACCGGGTTGAAGATGGCGGTCGAGGCGTTCTGGTTGTAGCCCAACAGGCTCTGCAGCCCGACCGAAACCGTGGTTCCGGTCCAATAGCTTTGGGAGATGCCGTAGATCATTTGCTTGTACGACGTCACCAAGGCGGTGGTGCCGGTCAGAATGGTGGTGGTTTCGATGTTGGTGAGGTGACTGAACTGGCCCTGGGCGTACAGCGTAGGATCGAGATTGGGAATCGTCGACCCCGCCAATTGCACGCTCAAACCGCTCAGCACGCCGCTGTTGCTGCTGCTCGACGACGCGCCCGTCGAGCCCACCTGGCTGGCCGCGGCGGTGACGCCCAGCGACGCCGAAGACGGCCCGGAAGAGAGGCTGGTGGAGACGTTGCGCAGCAACTGCCCGGCCGAGGCGCGCTGCAAATCCGACAGCGCCAGCTTGGGATAATAGCGGGCATACTCCAGGTCGAGATTGTTTTCGAGAGCCAGCGCGATGGCGTCGCGCAACGACAGGTATAGTACGCCGGCGCGTATCAGTTTGTCGATACGGGTCGAATCGTCGAAGCTGACCTTCGCCACCGGGTGGGGATGGTATGGCTTGGTAAGCCCGTAGAGGAAACCCGAACCCGAATCGAGCGTGAAACTCTGGGTCTGGGCGAATGCCGGCATGGTCAGCGCAGCGCTTACGACAACCGCTAGAAGGGATTGCAGACGAAACATAATGACGTTGTAAACCTCGAATCACCTATTATCGCTTGCGTCTCAGGATTATACGAAGCCGCCCGCGCGCCGGTTCAAAATAGTGTGGTCACGGCTGGGGCGGACTCACCCTTATGAAGGTGGACGGCGGGCGGCGGGATTTGTTAGCGGGGTACACTGATGGTTGAGGCCTCATGTTTCGGCAGGTGACGTTTCGGTGCGCGTTTGTTCTGCTCCTGGTGGCCGCCGCGGCGTGGGCGGCCAACCTCAAACTGTACTTGAAGGAAGGCGGCTTCCAACTGGTGCGCGAGTACCGGGTGGAGGGCGACAAGGTCCGTTACTACAGCGTCGAACGCAGCGATTGGGAAGAAATCCCGCTCGACATGGTGGATCTCAAACGCACCCAGACCGAGGCCGCGGCCCGGCAGCAGCAGATCGAGCGCAATTCCAAGTCGATGGCCGAGGAGCAAGCCGAAACCAAGGCCATCCGCGCCGAAGCCTCCCACATTCCGGTGGACCCCGGCGTGTACTGGCTCGAGGGCGAGCAGGCCAAGGCGCTGGAAGCGGCCGAATCGACCGTGCATATGGATAAGGCCCGCCAGGTGCTGCGCGTCTTCTCGCCGCTGCCCACTACCACCGGGCGGGGGCAGCTCGAAATCCCGGGCGCGCATGCCAAGCTGGTATTCCACCAGCCGGAACAGGAATTTTACATCCAGCTTTCCGATGCCGAGCGCTTCGCAATTCTGAAATTGACACCGAAAGGCAACCTGCGGGTGGTGGAAGAACTGAGTTGGGACTCGGTTGCCAGGGAAATGACCGAAATTCCAACCGAGATCGAAATCCTGCGCCAGCAGCTCACCTCCGACCTGCTGTATAAAATCTGGCCCAAGCAGCCGCTGGCGCCCGGTGAATATGCGGTGGTGGAGTTCACTTCGGGGAAGATGAACATGCAGATCTGGGATTTCGCGATCGCGGCGGGAAAATAAGAGGTGGCACAGGCTTTAGCCTGTGCTGCCTAATTCAGAAAATACGTGCGGTACAACGTGTCCCGCTGTTTGGGCACGAAGCCGGCATCGCGGATCAGGCGCCGTAGTTCCTCTTCGCTGGCACGGTGATGCGCGCCGGCGGCCGAAACCACGTTCTCCTCGATCATGATGCTGCCCACGTCGTTGCCGCCGAAACGCAACCCGAGCTGGCAGGTTTTGAGGCCCTGCGTCACCCACGAGGACTGCACGTTTTCGATGTTGTCCAGGTAAATCCGCGAGATCGCCAGCGTCTGCAGGTATTCCACCGCGGTGGCTTCTTCCTTCACGAATCGGCCGAGAGAGGTGTTCTCGCGCTGGAAGGTCCAGGGGATGAAGGCCGTGAATCCCCCCGTCTCCCGCTGCAGATTGCGAACCAGTTCCAGGTGGTTCATGCGCTGCTCGATGGTTTCGCCGCAGCCGAACATCATGGTGGCCGTGGTGCGCATGCCCAGTTGGTGAGCGGTGCGGTGGACGTCGACCCACTCCTTGACGGAGCACTTCAGACGGCTGATGCGCTGCCGCACGGCATCGTCCAGAACTTCGGCGCCGCCCCCGGGAATCGAATCCAGGCCCGAATCCCGCAGCCGCCGGATGGTCTCGTGCAGGTTCAGACCGCTGACTTCGGCAATGTTGGTCACTTCCGGGGCCGACAGGCAGTGCAGGTGAATGCGAAAACGCTGCTTGATGCCGCGGAACAGGTCCTCGTACCACTCGATTTTCAGATCTGGATGCAAACCGCCTTGCATGAGGACGCCGGTGCCGCCCAGGTCGATGGTCTCCTGAATCTTCTGGTAGATGGTCTCCTTTGGCAGCACATAGCCTTCGGCATGCCCCATGGGCCGGTAGAACGCGCAGAAAGAACAGAATTCGGTGCAGAAATTGGTGTAATTAATATTACGGTCGATTATGTAAGAAACCACACCCTCCGGATGCCACTTACGGCGGACGGCGTCGGCTTCCATCCCAATTCCGATGAGGTCGGGGGAGCGAAACAGGTCCAGCGCTTCTTCACGGGTGATCATGGCGGAAGTCGGGTGCGAACCCCCAAGAATACCAAAAGCGGCGAACGCGGGGGCAAAACCGCTACCTCTGGTGGCGGCTCGGTTGGCGGCTCGGTTGCTATGCCGGAACGCTCACTGCTTGCGGTACAGCTTGCGAGGCGAATAAATACAGGGTAAACAAAGGCTTGGAATCGCCCTTTCCCCAGCGGTTCAACTGCCACTTGGCGCGCAGGTAATGCACGTCGGGGAATTCAGACAAATTCATTTGAATCTGGTAGTTGCCGCAATAAAACTTTTGCGAGAAGGAAACCAAAGGCTTGGAAGACCAAACCGTGCCATCGCTCGATCCCCAGATGGAGATGTCGACGCTCTCCTGTTCAACGATGCGGGTAATGCCAAGGTTGAGATCCAACGTCTCATCCTGATGGCTCCCGATGTAAATTTCCGGCCCCGTGCCGGACTCGCGCACGGTCGCCTCGGGAATGAGGAATTCGGGGAGCATAGGGCCTCCTTGGACAGCAGTCAAAGCCGTGAGGGCAGATTCATCAACTGCTGACCGGCTAACCTCAGAGTCTCATATTTCTTGCAAAAACAAAAGCGGATTTGTTGCCTGCCACCTGCCGGTCTTGCGTAGAAACTGGAACCGGGCACCGCAGCTACGCCAATCTTTTCGATTAGAAATCGGGCAAAAGCAATATCGTCGCCCATGCCGAAGCCGGAGATGTCCGTCATCACATAGTAGGCCCCGCGCGGATCGAAGCAGCGGAAGCCGGCGTTCGACAGCGCGGCGAGGATCTCGGTGCGGCGCCCGGCGTAGTCCGCAGCCAGCCCTTCATAGTAAGAATCGGGGAGGGAAAGGGCCAGCGCACCGGCCTGCTGCAAGGGGGCGGCGGCGCCCACGGTAAGAAAATCGTGGACTTTGCGGATCGACTCGGTCAGTTGCGGGGCGGCCAGCACCCAACCCACGCGCCAGCCGGTAACGGCATACGTTTTGCTCATGCTGTTGACCAGAATCGTGCGCTCCCGCATGCCGTCGATGGTCATCATCGGACAGTGGACCGCGCCGTCGTAGAGAATATGCTCGTAGATCTCGTCGGTGATGGCGAGCGCGTCAAATTCCTGGCACAGGCCGGCGATGAATTCCAGTTCCGCGCGGTTGAATACCTTTCCGGTGGGATTATTGGGCGAATTCAAAACGATGGCTTTGGTGCGGGGCGAGAAGGCCCGCCGCAGCTCATCCGGATCGAAGCTCCAGCCGGGCTCGTGCAGGGTCACGTAGCGGGTCCTGGCGCCGCAGAGTTGTGCGTCGGGACCGTAGTTTTCATAGAAGGGCTCGAACAGCACGATTTCGTCGCCCGGGTCGACGACCGCCAGCATGGAGGCGGCCATGCCCTCGGTGGCGCCGCAGCAAACCGTAATTTCGCGCTCGGGATCGAACTCTAACTGATAGTGCCGTAAATATTTAGCGGCAATGGCGCCACGCAGAGCCGGACTGCCCCAGGTGATCGCATATTGATTGATGTCGGCGCCGATCGCCTCCACCGCCGCCCGCTTCACCACCTCCGGAGCGGGGAAGTCCGGAAACCCTTGGGCCAGATTGGTGGCGCCGTGCCGCAGAGCCTGGCGTGTCATATCGCGGATGACGGATTCGGTGAAGTTGGCGGTGCGCCGGCTGCGAAAGCGAGCATTTCGGGCGGACAATGTGGGTCCCATTTCTAAAAGCTTAAAGCAGGGCAGGGCAAAGTTCAAAGATAGGGATTGGGGAGATTCCGGGAGGGCCAACCGGTGAGTCGCCGACCGATTGGCCCCTTGTCAGTTAAGAAAGGAACGTTATTTGAAAACCTACCAGGGCCTTCGAAGTTGTTCAATCCTGTCAATCGTTAGCAGAAGGATACTATCGGGTTACTCCTGCCGCGTGGCTGCCTGGGCCTCCGTCCAAGGGGGCCCTTGGAAGTAATGTCTCATCTCGTCACGGACGCGGCGAAAAAGCGCCAGCCGTTGCTCATCGGAACCTTCGAGCGCGGCCGGATCTTCGAAGCTCCGGTGAATCATGATGGCCCCGCCGGGAAAGATCGGGCAGCTTTCCCTGGCGTTGTCGCAGACGGTCAGAACGTAATCGAAGGATTGGCCGGCGAACTCCTCCACGCTCTTGGAGCGATGGCCGGAAATGTCGATGCCCAGTTCGCGCATGACGGCGATTGCTTCGGGTCGAACCCGGCTCGGCCTGGTGCCGGCGCTGAACACCTCGAAGCGGTCTCCGGCGGCGTGCCGCAACAGGCCCTCGGCCATCTGGCTCCGGGCGGAATTACCCGTGCAGAGGATAAGCACTCGCTTCATGCCGGCTATCCTCCTTCCATGTCCAGTGGCTCTGGAACCAAAGGGCTACGTTCACCAGCCCAATGAGCGCCGGGACCTCGACCAGCGGACCGACCACCGCGGCGAAAGCGGCCCCCGAATGGATTCCGAAAACCGCGACCGCCACCGCGATCGCCAGCTCGAAGTTATTGCTGGCGGCGGTGAAGGAAAGCGTCGCCGTTTTGGAGTAGTCCGCCCCGAGCCGATGTCCCATCCAAAAGGAAACGAAAAACATGAGGACGAAATAGAGCAGCAGCGGAACCGCGATCCGGAGCACATCGAGCGGCAGGCGGACGATGTAATCGCCCTTGAGCGAGAACATCACCACGATGGTAAATAGCAGCGCCACCAGGGTGAGGGGGCTGATGCGTGGAATGAACTTCTTCTCGTACCACTCCCGCCCGTAGATGCGAAGCAGAGAAAAACGAGTGACTACACCAGCCAGGAACGGGATTCCAAGGTAGACAAAAACGCTGCGCGCAATTTCGGCGATCGAGACCTCCACGGCCGAGCCCTGCAGGCCGAACCACCGCGGCAGCACCGTCACGAACACCCAGGCGTATACCGAGTAGAAGAGAACCTGAAAGACGGAATTAAAAGCCACCAGTCCCGCCGCATATTCCGTATTCCCCTTGGCCAGCTCGTTCCACACAATGACCATCGCGATGCAACGCGCCAGGCCGATCATGATGTGGCCCGCCATGTACTCCGGGTAGCCGCGCAGGAAGATAATCGCCAGGGCGAACATCAGAATCGGACCGATCACCCAGTTCTGGACGAGCGACAGAAGCAGGACTTTGCGGTTTCCGAAGACCTCGCCCATCTCCTCATAACGGACCTTCGCCAGCGGCGGGTAAATCATGAGGATGAGCCCCGCCGCGATGGGAATCGAGGTTGTCCCCACCTGAAAGCCGGTAATCACCCGCACCAGTTGAGGCAGGGCGTAGCCCGCTCCTACCCCCACCAACATGGCCAGGAAGATCCAGAGCGTGAGATAGCGGTCGAGGAAAGACAGCCTTCGCCCAATGTGTTCCATATGCCCGGTTACCCGTTACAGCAGGCGGGGCCGCAGCACGCCCCGGCCGGTTTCACCCCGCGGATAAAGGCGCTCATGAATTTCTCGTCCACCTGGGGCGCGAGCGCATCCACGTCGATGCCTTGTCCGGTCAGGAACGCGCGCGCGTCGTCGACGCGATAGATTCGAGTCGCCTCCAGTTCGACGTTTTCGAATCCGGCGGCAGTGAGCTTTTGGCGGTACTCGTTCTCTTCCAGCGCTCCGGCGATGCAGCCCACCCACAGCAGCACTTGCCGGCGGATTTCGGGCGGCATCTCGCCGCGGGTAACTACGTCCGACACCGCCAGCCGGCCGCCCGGCTTCAAGACGCGAAAAGCTTCCCGGAGCACCTGGTCCTTGTCCGCGGAGAGGTTGATCACGCAGTTCGAGATGATGACGTCGACGGAGTTGTCGGGCAAGGGGATATGTTCGATCTCGCCCCTCAGGAACTCCACGTTTTCCACTCCGGCCTGGCGCTGGTTCTGGCGCGCCAGGGCCAGCATTTCGTCGGTCATGTCGAGGCCGTAGGCTTTGCCGGTTGGTCCCACCCGCCGGGCCGAAAGCAGCACGTCGATGCCGCCGCCGGAACCGAGATCGAGAACGGTCTCGCCGGGGCTGAGTTGGGCCAGCGCGGTCGGATTGCCGCAGCCGAGGGACGCCAGCACGGCGTCCTTCGGAACCTGGCTGGTCTGGCTGGAATCGTAGAGATTCGACGTGATCGGATCGGCGCAACAGGCTGAACTCGGGGCCGCTCCACAGCAGGAGCTCCCACCGCTGGTGACGCGAAGCGCCGCTTCGCCGTATTTCTGCCGTACCTGCTCTTTCAATTCCATGCTGATTCAACCTTTCCTGACTTGGAGTAATGGTGTTTCTCAACGAACTCACCGACGTGCCGGCGGACGGCGTCGCGCGCGTGGCACACGGCCGCATAGTGATCGAGGCCTCCCGCTTCCCGCACCGCCGGGCTTTCAATCGTCCATTGCAGCCGCCAGACCGCGCCGGGAAATACGGGGCACGATCCTTCCGCCGTGCGGTCGCAGAGCGTGATTACATAGTGAAATCGTTCGCGGAGGTATGGATCAACCACCTTGGCCTGCGCCGACGAGATGTCGATGCCGACCTCCCGCATCGCAGCTACCGCGTCCGGGTCCAAGTGGCCCGCTTCCGATCCCGCGCTTACGATATCGAGCTCATCGCCGGCCAGTTCCCGAAGAAACGCCTCCGCCATCTGGGTGCGGCAGGAATTCTCGGTACAAAGAAACAGAACTCTCGGTTTGATCGCCATGATCCTCTCTCTCCTACCTGCATAACTGGGTAATCTTGGCTGGTTTGATGGCCTTATTGCGTGTGCAGCACTCCGCGTACAGGAACCCGAGCAGTTCCTCCAGCGCCGCCGTATTGGCGGCATAGCGCAGAAAAGTACTTTCGCGGCGCACCGTGACCAGATCCTCGTTCTTCAGCTTTTCGAGATGATGCGACAGGGTGGAGGCCGCAATGCCCAGCTCGGTCTGAATCTCTCCAACCACCATCCCGTCGGGATGCGCGGCCAGGAGCGCGCGCAAGATCCGCAAGCGCGGCTCCGCCCCGAGGGCGGCGAACATGTCCGCGAAAGTGGCCGTCCGGTCGCTGTCGGGCGTCAGCTTCAGTGGCGACGGTTCCATACTTCTATCATATTCGAATTATGGAAGGAGTCAAGAGAATTTTGAGGCGGCGCGGGCATGGAAATTGAGCTGAGCCAACTGGCGTGGAATCGGCGCGGGAAACCGGTAGGACAGACGATCGTCTTTTGTCGTCTGTCAAGCGTTTGTGGTCTGGCGAGGGCCTGACAGACCACGAAAAGCGATGGTCTGTCCCACCCTAGATCACCCAAACCTGGCTCCACCTAAATTCCACGACATCCGGAGCTCGGAGAATCGGCGCGGCACGCAAGAGCGCGTACGTCACGAGACCAGGCCGGCGCGTTTATCGTCACGACCCTGTCACAGAATCGGAGTAAAATATCGTTTAGGTCACGTGAGGCAGTTATGTGGTATTACACTCCATCCCAAGACCAGCATGAGGAGGCGCCGCCAACGGAGGTTGTTGCCGGGGCCGAGTCGGATCCGCGCACGGCGGTGCGCCAGGGCGTGGAGCCGGGCGAGCCCAGTCCTTACCCGAATACGCAGTCAAGCTCCACGGCGAAAAGTTCTCCTGCCTGTCCGGGCAGCGAGTATTGGCTACCCTGAAACAACAGCGTCGGAATGCGGGTTCCAATGGGCCCCGAGCTCATGAACAACCAATGACGCGTTCGCTCCGTACGATATAGGAAACATCCCGCTGAAAGTGTGGGCCTACGTTTTCCATGCGCCACACCCTTGTCGAGAAGACCCGCCCCATTCAAACACTCGTATGATTCGGTGGGTCCGCCGGTTCTGTAGGAGAAACCCCGCCCTACTGGTAGCGAAGGGCGTCCAGGGGGTCCAGCCTGCTGGCGCGGCGGGCCGGAATGAGGCAGGCGGCCAGGGAGACCAACCCGAGCAGTGCGGCAACCAGCCCGATGGTGAGCGGATCGCGGCCGTCCACCTCGTACAGCAGGCTGCCCAGGACGCGGCCGAAAGCCAGGGCAGCGGCGGCGGCAGCCAGCAGTCCGAAGACCACCGGCGCCATCCCCTGCCGGAGGATCAGGCCGTACAGGTCACCGGCCCGCGCGCCCAATGCGGCGCGGATTCCCAACTCCGAGGTGCGCCGCGCGACGGAATAAGATACTACGGCGTAGATTCCGAAGCTGGCGACCAACAGGGCCATCAGCGCAAATCCGACGGCCAGAAGCATCTGGAACCGCCGCGTGCCGACGCTCTCGTCGAACACCTCCGACATGGTGCGCATGGGCGGCGCCGGGACATCCGGGTCGGCCGTGTGGATGGCCGCGCGGAGGGCGCCGGCAATGGATTGGGGAGCGCCGGCGGCGCGCGCCACCAACACCGTCCGGTACGGCATCCACTCCCAGTAGCCGCGATACATCATCGCCACCGGCGCCTGGTCCGCCTCCGCCCGCACGTCGCCGGCCACGCCGATCGCTTCGAACCATTCGTTGTTCCCGCGCGTAAACCGGCGTCCCACCGGGTCTCGTCCGGGCCACAGGGACTCCGCCAGCCGGCTGGAAATCACGGCCCGCTCGTGGCCGCGGTCGCCCTCGCTGAGAGGCCGGCCCGCAAGCAACGGAATGCCCATCGTACGGAAGAAGTCGGGACTGACAAACCTGACGTTCACCGGAAACTCGGGACTGGAGCCGCCATCGGCGGAAACGGTGTCGATCCACGTTTCCCCCTGTAGGGGCAGGGCCGAAGAGATGGCGGCCGCCTGCACGCCGGCCTCGGTGGACAGCGCGGCGAACAGCCTCCGGTAGAAGCCGTCCCGCGCCCCATCCGGCCGGTACTTGTCGCCCGACAAACCGATGTCCACCGCCAGAACCGTGGGCGCGCGGAACCCCTTGTCGGCGCGGATGAGCCGCACGAAGCTGTTTAAGAGCATTCCGGCGAGGATCAGCAGGGCGGCGCTCAGGCCTACTTCCGACGCCACCAGGACGCTCCGCAGCCGCATCGCGGCGGATGAGGCGGTCGCGCCGCGGGTGGCCGAGCGCAACGTGTCCTGTGGATCGCTGCGGCTCGCCCGCCAGGCGGGAAGAAACCCAAACAGCAGCGCGGTCACGGCAACCAGCATTGCGCCGAACCCCACCACCCGGCCATCCAGCGCCACCTCGTCCAGTCGCGGAATGCCGGCGGGAGCGTATGCCTTCAGTAAGTCGATTCCGACGGCGGCGACGCCTACGGCCAGCACGCCTCCGCCAAAAGCCAGCAACAGCGATTCCGCCAACCCGTGACGGATCAGCGCACCCCGCGTGGCGCCCAGCGCCGCCCGCACGGCGATCTCCCGGCTGTGGCGCTCGCTGCGCGCCAGCAGAAGGTTGGCCAGGTTGACGCAGACAATCAGCAGCAGCGCCGCAATGGCGCCCATGAGCACCAGCAGGCCGCGCCGGGACTTGCCGGCCACGGTCTCGAGCAGGGGAGTCGCCAGCGCCCGCAGGTGGATCTTCTCTCCCGCCAGGGCTTCCATGCGCGCCTGCACGGCCTCGAGTTGGGCCACCGCCTGTTCTCGCGAAGCCCCCGGCCTCAGCCGGGCGATCACGGCGTAGTTATGGGTGCCTAGCAACTGCTGCAGTTCGTCCTTGCTAAAGACCTTGGGCACGAAGACTTCAACGTGCGGCGCTACCGCCTGCCCGAGCGAAAACGCGTTGCGGTCCGGGAAGCGGAAATCGGGCGCGAGAATTCCGACCACGGTGTGGGCACGGCCGTTGAGCGAGATGGTGCGGCCCACCAGCGACGGGTCGGCATGGAACCGGCGGCGCCACAGACCGTCGGTCAGAATCGCGACCGTGTCCTTACCCTCCTGCTCTTCGTCGTCGCGAAAATCGCGGCCCTGCGCCGGCCGCACGCCGAGCACACGGAAGAGGTTTGCCGATATGATCGCCGCATCCAGGCGCTCGGGCTCTCCCCACCCGGTCAGGTTCAGCGTCCCCGGCTGGAACACGGACATACTCTCCAGCGACGGGCACGACTTGCGCCACTCGACGAAGTGGCGGGCGTTGACGGGCAACGAGGGATACAGTCGGGCCAGGCTGGGGATGACCTCGCGAATACTCACCAGGCGGTCGGGTTGCGCGTACGGAAGGGGCTTGAGCAGGATGCCGTTCACCAGCGAGAACACCGCGCTGGTGGCGCCGAGGCCCAATCCGAGCATGAGAATCGCCGGCGCCGTGAACCCGGGCTCCCGGAGCAGAGACCGCGCGGCGTGGCTGAGATCGCTGGTGAGTTTCATGTAAACTCCTACTCGAATTGGACGGTGCGCCTCCTAAGATATTAGTCCTTCCTGGGGTATGAGACCTTCTGGATCGAATGGATGTACAATCGAAGCCGCCGGGAGCGAGACTGAAATCCCGGACAAGTGTGACGGCAACGCCCTCGACGCATTGCGGCATGCCGCCATCCGATGAGGTTTCCCTCAGGAGGTATCCAATGAATCGAAAAATGGCCGGAGCGATCGTGGCCGGACTGATGCTGGCGCCTTTCGCGATGGCTCAGAACCCGCCGAAGCCCACGGCGCCGGCTCCTCAGCCCGCCAACCAACTGGCCGACGCCATGGCCCGGCGTTTGAGCGACGACCTTCATGTAAAGACGGTGGTGGGTGAGCCCATAAAGGCCGGCTCGGTCACTCTGATTCCGATCGTGATGGTGGATGTCGGTTTCGGTGGCGGGGGCATGGCTGCCCCAGCCGGTGCGGCGGCCGCGGCGCCGCCAAAATCCGCCGCCGGAGTCGACGGGTTTTTTATGAGCGGCGAAGCCCGGCCCCTGGGGTTCGTCGCGATCACCGGCAAAGGTACCCGTTTCGTCAGCGTCGTGAGAACGCCCGCCAAGTGAGGAGGCCGTCATGAAAACCATGAAAACAACTGTTCTATGTACGGCCGCCGCGCTTTTTTCGGTGCTGCTCGCCAGAGCCCAGGCTCCCCTGGAAAAACCGTTGGCGGACTTCGACAAGCTGGTTTCGCAACTGAAACCAGGCAACGTGGTGGGAGACCCCATTCGAGCCGGCAATACCGTGGTCGTTCCCTTTGCCAGGATCAAGTTCGGGCTTGGCGGCGGCGGAGCGATGATGGGTTTCGGCGGCGGCATGGGCGGCCAGACCGTGCCGCTCGGAATCCTGATCGTCGAGGGAGACGACGTGCGCGCGGAGCTGTTCCCCGACCAACCGGAAAAACCATCGGTTCTGCACGAGCTGGCGCGGGCCATCCTGGAGCGGAAAGTGGTGATCATGGGAAACGGTCTCAACATCGGGAGCACCTCCGGAACGGCTCAAGACCTGGCGCCGATCGTCTCGGCAATGTCCGCGATAATGGGGCAAACCACCGTCATGGGAAACGCTCTGAACTTTGGGCACCTTGCCGCGCCGGCGTCGCCCGCCCGTTCCGCTGGGAATGCCTCGCTCGGCGAATTGCAAAAACTGTTCGCCGCCGGCAAGTACGCGGATGCCCTGGCGATGGCGGACGCTCTGGTCGCCAAGGAACCGGACAACGCCGAGGCCCATGCGTGGAAGGGCCGCGCCATGGGCAGCCTGGCCTTGGGGAATCCGGCGGACATGATGAAGTATGGAATGGGAGCGATCCAGGAATTCGACAAGGCCCTGGCGCTCGACCCGAATAACCCGGATGCTCATCTCGGCCGGGGCATCGGCCGGTTGAAGGCCCCGCCCGGGTTCGGCGGCGACGTAGACGGCGCGATTGCGGATTTCCAGGCGGCCATCGCCAGGAAGCCATCTGCCGAGGCCTATTACTATCTCGGCGAGGCCCTGAAGCGCAAGGGCTCGAACGGCGAGGCCGCTGCGGCGTACAAAAAGGCGCTCGAACTGCGGCCCGATTATCCCGACGCGTCGAAGGCTTTAGCGGCCATGAAGTAGAGAGGCTCGGCCGGCCGGCGGGAGGATTCCAAGCCGGAACTCCGGCGCCGGTTCGTTCGTAATCCCTCTCAGGAGAAAGCATGCGCAATTTCGTGTCGCCGGAGCCGCCCCGGAGCGCTGCGGCTGTGGCGAACCCTCACCGCGTCTGCCCCTGGTGGCTCGGCTACCTGCTGGCCAGCCCCGTGCGGCGGATCTTCAATCGGCCGGCGAAGCTGCTGGACGGGCACGTCCGTCCAGGTATGACCGTGCTGGAGCCCGGCCCCGGCATGGGCTTCTTCACTCTGGAACTGGCCCGCCTGGCAGGCAGCTCGGGCCGGGTGATCGCCGTCGACATTCAGCCCCGCATGCTCGATGGGCTCCGCCGCCGCGCGGCCAAAGCCGGTGTTCTGGATCGTGTGGACGCGCGTCTGGCAGCGCCCGATTCGATGGGACTGGGCGACCTGACAGGGGTTGTGGATTTCACCCTGGCGTGCGCGGTGGTACACGAGCTGCCGGCGGCCGCTCCGTTCTTCGGTGAGGTGGCCCGGGCCTCCAGGCCGGGCGCGCGCCTGCTCCTGGTCGAACCGGCGGGACACGTCACCGCCGCCCTGTTTGACGCCGAATTGCAGGCGGCTCGCGAGGCCGGCTTCGAGTCTGTGGGTTCGCCTTCGGTGCGCCGCTGCCACGCCGCCCTGCTGGAACGGGTGGGGGCTTGACCCGGTCGCTGGTTTTTCAGACCTCTATTTCCTTTTTTTCCGTCAGTTTAGCCCCTCCGAGCCCCGGATGCGGCCTGCCGTCGTGCTATACCTCAAAGCGGAGCATGGGAAACACGCCAGATACCGCGACAACTCCCGGCTGGGCCGGCCGCCCTGAAAAGCGCGGGAGGTCGTCATCCCGCCATGCACAAAAATGCACAAAAGGCCGCTGTTCCGCAGGCTTGGCCGCCTTCGGACAAAAATACCGAACGAACCCATTCCTGTCGATAACCGATAGAAACAACAATAACTTACACGTTTGTAAGCGAGCCTGCTCAGGCCCCAACGAACCCAAGAACCCAGTGCCGGACCAGACGGATTGCCGAAAAACGCCACACCATCGCCTTCCATGAAGAAACGCGCTATCTTCGAAGCCATGCTGCTACCCTTTCTGCTCACCGCCCAATCCCCCAGGCAGCCGGCGCGGCTCATCATTATGGAGCCCGGCCATTTTCATGCCTCCCTGCTGCAGGCCGAAATGTATCCGGGGCTGGATGAGCGGGTTTCCGTCTACGCGCCGCTCGGACCGGAACTGTTCGACTACCTGAACCGCATTTACCTGTTTAATACCCGCCCGCAGAATCCCACCCGCTGGAAGCTCGACGTGCACGCCACTGCCGACCCCATGGCGGAAATGCTGAAGGATCCGCCCGGAAACGTGGTGGTGCTCACCGGCCGGAACCGCGGCAAGATCGACCGCATTCTGGCCTCGCTTGCCGCCGGTCTCAATGTTTTCTGCGACAAGCCGTGGATCATCCATTCGGCCGACTTGCCCAAACTCGAAAAAGCTCTCGATATGGCGGACCGCAAAGGCCTGGTGGCGTACGACATCATGACCGAGCGTTACGAGGCGACATCCGAAGTGCAGCGTATTCTGGTGAATACGCCCGAGGTGTTCGGCGCCCAGGCGGCCGGTGCCGTGGATGCCCCCGGCATTTCCGCCTCCAGCATCCACCACATCAAGAAAGTGGTCGCCGGCGTCCCCCTCCGCCGTCCGGCCTGGTTTTTCGATATCGACGAATACGGCGAGGCCCTGGCGGACGTCGGCACGCACGTGATCGACCTGGTTTCCTGGACCGCGTTCCCCGGCCAGGCCATCGATTACCGCAAGGACATTCAGGTGCTTTCAGGGCGCCGTTGGCCGCTCATGCTCACGCGGGCGCGGTTTCAGGAAATCACCGGAGAGCCGGACTTTCCGCCGCCGCTCGCGGCCCAGGTCAAAGGCGGCGAGCTGCCGTACTTCTGTAACAACGCCGTGGACTACACCTTGCGCGGAATCCACGTCAAGCTCGAAATTCTGTGGCATTGGGAAGCGCCGCAGGGCTCGGGCGACGTCTACCAGGCGTCGTTCCTGGGTTCCAAAGCGCGCATCGAGATCCGCCAGGGCGTGGCTGAAAATTTCAAGCCCGAATTGTACGTCCTACCGGTTGGCGACGCCGCGCCGGTGTGGCGCGCGCTCCGCGCCAAGGTGGCCGCGTTGCAGGCTGAATGGCCGGGGCTCGCCGTCATCACCAGCGGCGCCCACCCCGCCGAGGCCCGTATCGATATCCCCGCCAGGTTCCGCGTGGGACACGAAGCTCATTTTGCGCAGGTCGCCAACCGCTTCCTCGGGTACTTGAAATCGCCCAAAACCTTGCCGGCTTGGGAACGGCCGGACATGCTGGCCAAGTATTATGTCTCCACCAAGGGCGTGGAATTGGCGCCGAGGCGCAGCCGGTAGCCGATTCGCTACTTGTCGCGCAAACGCCGAAACACGACCCGGCCCAGCGCGAGCACCGGTACCGACAGGAAGGCTCCGGGAATGCCGGCCACCTCCAGGCCGGCGTAAACGCCGAACAGCACCAGCAGGGGATGCATTTCCACGCCTTGCGACAGCAGTTGCGGCGACAGCACGTAGTCCTGAAACATGCGGAAGGCCGCCAGGAATCCGGCCACCAGCAGCAGGGGAGCGCCGCTTACCCAGGCCACCAGCAGGATGATGACCGCGGCCGTAAGCGGGCCTATGGTGGGGATGAATTCCAGCATGCCGGCCAGGGCCGCCAGCAGGATGCCGTACGGCATGCCCACGATCGCGAAGAAAAACGCCTGCGTGACGAAGGCCACCAGCGACAGCGCCACCAGCGCCCGAATGTACTGCGCCAGCAGCAGGTGGGCGTCGGTTAGAACCGCGTCCAGCAAAGCGCGCGGCGGACCCTCCTTCGCCAACTCCAAAATCTGCTGCCGGATGATGGCGGCGTCTTTGAGGAAGAAAAACGCCAGGATGGGCACAAATACGATATAGAGGAGATAGCTGGCCACCGAAAGGAAGCGGAGGATGGCTTTCGGCAGCGACGACGCCCATTCGCCGGAGCGCTGCACGATTTCCGTACGGAGCTGCTCCACCGGGATGCGCTGAATCCAGGTAGACGCCATTTCCGGCAAGCGCTTGGCGAGCCGACTATTCTGAAGCTCGGTGGCCTGCTCCACCACTTTGGTCCCGAGGGCCACCCCGGCGCCGGCAAATACACCCAACAGCAGAATATAGGAGATCACCAGACCGGCCTGGCGCCAGCGCCGCTTACCCGGCAGCACGCGGTTGAGCCAATTCACCAGGGGCGCCAGCATGAAAGCGAACAACACCGCCAGCACAAACAAAAACAGCGTGCTGCGCAGTTGGTAGAGCAGCCAGAGCAGCAGCAGTACCAGCGCTACCGTCCAGGTGACGCTGGCGGCGCGACGATCGATGCCGAGCATCTCTGCATGCTAACAGACTGCGGACGCGGACCGTGCCGAGCGGGCGCTTGCTTCGGTCGCGGCGCGGTTAGACGGCGGCCATTTCGTTCTGCGCGCGGCGCGTGATGGGGACGAAATCGCGCTCTTCGCGCCCGGCGTAGATTTGCCGCGGCCGGGCGATTTTCCTTTCCGGGTCCTGCAGCATCTCCTGCCACTGCGCCAGCCAGCCAACCGTGCGCGGGATGCCGAACAGCACGGTGAACTGGTCGGGCGTGAATCCCATGGCCTGGTAAATGATGCCGGAGTAGAAATCCACGTTGGGATAGAGTTTGCGCTTGATGAAGTAGTCGTCGTTGAGAGCGATCTTTTCCAGTTCCAGCGCGATATCGATCTTGGGATTGCGCCCGGTGACTTCGAATACTTCCTCGGCCACCCGCTTGATGATGCGGGCGCGGGGGTCGTAGTTCTTATACACCCGGTGGCCGAAGCCCATCAGTTTGCGGTGCCCGGTCTTGACCTCGGCGATGTACCCCGGGATGTTTTCGATGACGCCAATCTCGCCGAGCATGCGCAGCACTTCTTCGTTGGCCCCGCCGTGAAGCGGGCCGGAGAGCGCGGCAATGGCGGCGGCCGTGGTCACGAACGGGTCGGCGTTCGAGCTGCCCACGGCGCGCATGGTGCTGGTGCTGCAATTCTGTTCGTGGTCCGCGTGCAGAATGAACAGGACCTCCAGCGCCCGCGCCAGCACTCCGTTGGCCACATAGGTCGGCTCGGTGCGCCGCCACAACATGTTCATGTAGTTCTTGGTGTAACTGAGCGTGGGGTCGGGATACACATAAGGCAGTCCCAGGCGATGGCGGTACGCGCAGGCGGCCAGGGTGGGCATCTTGCCGATCAGGCGCACAATCTGTTTGTGGTTGCACAAAGGGTTGGTGAGGATCCTCGCATCCGGATAGAAGGTGGAAAGCGCCGCCACGGTGCTGATCAGAATGCCCATCGGATGCGCGTCGTGGTGGAACCCGTCCATGAACTTTTTCACGTTCTCGTGGATCATGGTGCGCTGCATCACTTCCTGGTTCCACTTCTCCAGCTCTTCCTGGGTGGGGAGCTCGCCGTTCAGCAGCAGGTACGCGACTTCGAGAAAGGTGCAGTGCTCGGCCAGTTGTTCGATAGGATAACCGCGATATCGTAGGATGCCGGCGTCGCCATCGAGGAACGTAATCGCACTGTGGCAGGACGCGGTGTTCATGAAGGCTGGATCGTAGGTCATCAGGCCGAAATCCTCAGGCCCGGTCTTGATCTGGCGCAGGTCCAACGCGCGTACCGCGCCGTTGGCGATCGGAATGGTATAGGTCTTGTTGGTCCGGTTGTCCGTGATGGTTAAAGTGTCGTTCTCCATGGGATTCCTTGGGCGCCGGCGGGCGGCCCGGCGCTCTCAGGCCGGCGCTGACTTCTCGAACTCGGCGCTGCCTTCTCTAATCTGAAATGTAGCAAAAGTACACGTCTTGTGGGAATCATCCTTCCACCGTTAACCCTCATGGCGGTACACCTCCCAGCCCAGGTAGCTCGAAAAAGCTTCTTCCAGCGCGGCCGCCGAATGCGAAGCGTTCATGGCGGCATGGTGCTCGAAACCGTTACGGCAGATATAGCGCATCAGTTTCTGAAGCCCCGGCACGGCAACCACCGCGCGGTTGCCGAAGGTGGAAAGCGGATCGTCGGTGAATTGCCCTTCCCCCAGGTAGGTGCGCACGCGGCCGCCGCGATCGTCGGTGCTGATGCGTCCGAAAGTCACCGGTCCGGCGGGGGCGCGGCCGGAGAGCGCTCCGAAGGTGTTCTCCTCGCCCAGCACGCTGCCTAGAATCGGCGCCGTGCCGATGCGAATGTCCGGCAGATAGCTCTTGGCCCAGTTGCCACAGTGAAAAAAGACGCACTTGTCGGGGTCCTTGCCGTAATTATTATTCCAATCCACCAGCGCGCTGGGGCGGAGGGAGGCCAGTTGCATGGCGTACATGGCCACCACGCCGGCGATATCCACTTCGCACGCGCTGGGCAGAAACGCTTCGCTCATCATGCTCATCACGGTGCAGACATTGACGCCGAAGTTCTGCTGCATCGAGCTCCAGCATTGGATGGCGGTGGCGTTGAGATCGAGGCCGCGCATCCAGTCCGTCAATACGATGGCGAGGCGCGCCATCTGCGCGAGCGAGGCGTCCGGCACGCCGGTTGGGTCGGCGTAGGCGCCAATCTCTTCCAGCTTGGTCTTCAGACGCGGGTCCTGGCCGCCGATCTTGCGCGTCTGGGCGAGCATTTCCGACAGGTCGATGGTGGAGACGCTGATGCCCGAAGCCTCCAGCAGTTTCTCGCTATAGCGCGTGGTATTGAAGGCATTCGGGCGGGCGCCCACGGCGCCGATGCGCGCCCGGCGCAAACCGCGCACTACGCGGCAGACGGCCAGGAATTCCTTCAGGTCGGTTTCGAAACTCTCGTCCGCCGGGGAAACCACGTGCCGGGTAGTGAGGCTGAACGGAATGCCATACTGGCGCAGGTTGTTGCACACCGAGATTTTGCCGCAGAAAGCGTCGCGCCGGCGGGCCACGTGGAACTGGTCGAGATCGTCGGGATAGGCCTGCACCAGCACGGGCACATTCAGCTCGGCCAGCTTGAGGGTGTCCGCCACGCCCTTTTCATCGCCGAAGTTGGGCAGCGAAACCAGCACGCCGAGGAGGCGGTCGCGGGCCGCGCGGAATAATTCGGCGCAGCGTTTGGCGTGTTCCCAGGTTTCCACGGCGCCCAGCTTGGTGCTGTGCTCGTCCAGCACCACGGCTTCGATGCCGAGCCGTTCGAAGACCCGCGACAGGTCGGCGCGGGCTTCGCCGACGAGCGCGTCGGGGAAGAAATCGCGATTGCCGAGAATGATTCCGATGGTCGGCTTAGGGACGTTTGGCTTGGACACGATGAGACCTCCTATTTGCGGCCAAAGAGGCCGAACTCGCCGGCGTTGGCGGGGATAACCAGCTCGCAATCGATGGACTGTTTTTCCGGCGCGCCAGTGGAACCGGCGGTCAAGAACTTGTAGGCCTCGTCGACGGCGAGGCGGGCGATCACGCTGGCGGGCTGGAGCACGGTGGCTTTCAGCGCGCCGCGGCTTACCGCCGCGATGGCGTCGGGGCTGCCGTCGAAGCCGGCCACGATTACTTTGTCGAGGCCGGCGGCTTCGAGCGCGGCGCGGGCGCCCAGCGCCATGGTGTCGTTGCCGGCAATTACGCCCTTTACGTCGTGGTGTGCCTGAATCATGGTTTCCGTTTTCTGGAAGCCTTCGGTCTGGCTCCAGTTGGCCGATTGCTGCCCCACCATGGTCAGGCCGGGATAGCGGTCGATGACGTCGTGAAAACCGCGCGTGCGGATCTGCGCGTTGGTATCCGATTCGCGGCCCAGCAGTTCCAGGTAGGAACCCTTCCCGCCCATCAGGCGGACGAATTCCTGGGCGCCCAGTTGCGCTCCCTGGTAGTTGTTGGAGACAATTTGCGCCACGGCCACGCCGGTCGCGTTGATTTCGCGATCGATCAGGAAAGAGGGAATGCCGGCGGCCTTGGCCTTGCGGAGGGCGGCGATGGTGGCGTCGGCGCCGGCGTTATCGAGCACGATGGCGGAAGCGCGATTGGCGATGGCCACATCGATCAGCTCGTCCTGCTTGTGCGCATCGTCATCGTGGGAATTCACGGTGGTCTGGTAGCCCAGTTCGTGGGCGCGAGCCGCGGCGGCGTCGGCCTCGGCTTTGAAGAAGGGATTGTCGTGAGAGGGCGTAATAATCGCGATGGTCTTGTGAGCGGGCGGGGCAGGGGAGCAGGCGCAGGAAAACAAGGCCAAGGCCAGCAGGAGCGGGGCAGACCATCGTTTCTTGCGGCCTGCCACGCGATCGCTGAATCCGTGCGGTTGAATTGGCGATGGACCAGGACGAGGGGACATGGCCGAGCGCCGAGTGCGGGGCAGACCACAAAAAACGATGGTCCGCCCCACGGTGACACAACTCTGAATGAACACGATTCAACTCCTCCTGGGCTGCAACTGATCGACCACCACGGCCAGCACGATCACCAGGCCGCGGATGACGAATTGCCAGAATTCGGACACGCCGACCAGCACCAGCCCGTCGGCCAGTTCACCGATCACCAGCGCGCCGATGATGGTACCGCCGATCGACCCGCGGCCGCCGGAAAGCGACGTGCCGCCCAGCACCACCGCGGCAATCGCGTTCAGCTCGAAGGTTTCGCCGGTGGCGGGGTGGGCCGCGCCCAACTCGGCCGCGATGATCAGGCCTACGGCGGCCGCGCAGAAGCCGGAAATCACGTAGACGGCGGTCTTGATGTTGCGGACGCGCACGCCGGACAACTCCGCCGTGCGTTCATTGCCGCCCACGGCGTAGACGCGCCGGCCGAAGGGCGTGCGCGCGGCCACCACAGCGGCCACCACCGCAAACGCCAGCATGATCCAGATGGGGACCGGAATGGCGGCGAACACGCCCGCGCCCAGCACCGGAAGTCCGGTATTGCCCAGCTCGGGCTGCCCGCCAAGATCGGGGAAGGTGGCGCCGCCGGAGGAGAGCAGCGCCGCGCCGCGCGCCATGTAGAGCGTGCCCAGGGTAGCGATGAACGGAGCTACGGAAAGACGCGATACCAGCAGGCCGTTGACGAGCCCGACCGCCAGGCCCGCGGCCAGCGCGGTGGCGACTACCAGCCAGGTGTGCGGGTAGACCACTACGCCCCAGCCGCGAAATACCAGGCCATGATGGATCAACCCGCCGGCTACCATGCCGGCCAGGCCCACGATGGCCCCCACGGAAAGATCGATGCCGCCGCTCAGAATCACGAAGGTCATGCCGATCGCAAGGATGGCGTTGATGGCGACGTGCTTCACCAGGATGGTGAGATTGGCGGGAGTGAGAAACGCGGGCGAGAGCCAGGCAAAGATGCCTCCGACCAGAACCACCGCCAGCAGGGCGCGGGACAGTTCCCCGAGGTGGCCCGGCTTTTCCAGAGAAGCGCTCATGTGCTTCATACCGCGCCGCCTCCGGCAGCGGTGACCAGCGCTTCGTCGGTAGCCTGGGCGGCCGAAACGGCGGCGGCAATGCGCCCGCGCGCCATCACCAGAATCCGATCGGCTACGCCGCGCACCTCGGCGATTTCGGAAGTTGCGAACAGGATCGCCATGCCCTGCGCGGAAAGGCGGCGCATCAGGCGGTAGATTTCTTCCTTGGCTCCCACGTCGATGCCGCGGGTCGGCTGATCCATCAGGAGCACCTTGGGCGAAGTCAGCAGGCAGCGCGCGATCACGGCTTTCTGCTGATTGCCGCCGCTGAGCGCGGTAATCGGGACGCGCAGGCCGCCGGCGCGGATTCCGAGATCGGCAATCTGGGCGGCGGCGGCGCGATCCTCGGCGCGAGCCGACAGGTATCCGGCGCGGGCCAGGCGGCGGAGCGAGGCCAGGGTAATGTTGGCGCCGAGCGGGAGGGTGGCCACCAGCCCCGAGCGCTGGCGGTCTTCGGACACCATGGCCAGACCGCGGCGCATGCGCCCGCCGGTATCGAGCCGGTCGATGCACGCGCCGTCGAGCCAGACGGGATTTTGGGAAGACCGCAAGCCGATCAGGCTTTCGAGCAGCTCGGTGCGTCCAGCGCCCATCAATCCGTACAGGCCCACGATTTCGCCCGCGCGCAGGTCGATCTCACCGGCGCGGAGCACGGAGGGGCTGCTCCGGAGCAGCGGTGTGGGTTCCGCTTGCCGGGCGGCCGCCGCGTGCCCGGTCATGCGTTCCACGATCCAGCCGGCATCGATCTCGCCGGCCGCGGCGCGGCCCACCACGCGGCCATCGCGCAGCACGGTAACGTCGTCGGCCAGGCGCAACAGCTCCTGCAGCCGGTGCGAAATATAAACCACGGCAACGCCCACGGAGGTAAGCTCCCGCACCACGCGGAAGAGCACTTCCACTTCGGCCGCGCTGAGGGCGGAGGTGGGTTCATCCATCATCAGGATACGTACGCGGCGCGCCAGGGCCTTGGCGATTTCGACCAGTTGCTGGCGGCCCAGCGGCAGGCTGCCCACCAGCGTATCGGGCGGAATGGGATGGTCCAAACGGGCCATCAGGTCGCGCGCCACGCGCTGCTCGGCGCGCCGGTCGACCAGCACTCCGTAACAGCGTGGCTCGTGGCCGGCAAAAATGTTTTCGGCCACGCTCAGGTTGGGCAGCAGGTTGAGCTCCTGGTGAATGACGCCGATGCCGAAGCGGTCGGCGTCGCGGGCGGATTCGAGGCGAATGGGACGGCCGTTTTCGACGAGCGTGCCGGCCGTGGGCATTTCGATGCCCGCCAGGATTTTGACCAGGGTGGATTTGCCGGCGCCATTTTCGCCGATCAGGGCGTGCACTTTGCCGGGATAAATCGCAAAGTCGACGGAGTCGAGCGCCTGGGTGCCGGGAAAAGTCTTGCTGACGCCGCGGGCTTCGAGGATCGGGGGTTCAGTCACGGGTGGCCCCTTGGGAAGACCACAGGCTAAAGCCTGTGCCACCCGGAATCGGCCACCCACGCGAACTCGGTGGCACAGACTTCAGTCTGTGGGGGTCGTTTTCACCATCGTCTTTAGCTTGGGCTGCACGGACAGGCGGAACCGCCTGTCCCGCCGGTCGAGAAGCTGCTGTCGTCAAGTGCGTCACTCCCCAATTATGGTAAGCCGGACGGGCACGATGGATTGGCCCGGCGCGCTCCCCGGATCCCAGGCGCAGGCGCCGGCGAATTCCACCAGCTTGCCGCGCAGCGAGGCGGCATCCCCAGCGGTCCGAATGGCACGGGCGGCGCGTTGGTTGAGGGCGTTGCCGGCGTCGGCGAATTGCAACTGATTGACGAAATCGCTGAAACGGATGATGCCGGTAGCGTCGCGCAAGGCGTCGCCGAAAATGACGGGGCCTAATTGCAGCGTGACGTCGGCGCGGCCGTCGAAGGGCGGAACGTCGAGCGAGGCCGGACGGGAGGGCGAGACCGTGTCCACGGCCAGGACGCGGCCGCGGCCTTTAAGGAGGAGATAGGCGTGGTCCGGCCCAACCCCGAATTGCGCGCGGGCCCGATCGGGATTGGCCGCGGCGGCATCGAGCAGCACGCGGACATCGACGGCGGAGTGGAGCACGGCGGGCACGATGCGGCTGTCCCAGAGGCGATCGACAAGGGCTTTGGGATCGCCAGGAGAGGCGGTGGAATCGGAGAGGGGAACGACGGTCCAGGGCGAGCAAGCGGTGAGCAGGAGGAGGAAACTCCAAACTGCCAACGTCGCTATGGTGCTTTGTGGGGCAGGTTGTTCAACCTGCGGACCGATTGTCAATCGGTCCAGCCGGGCGCCAGCCCGGCGATCGTTCGCGGAACCTGCAGCGCGGCTCGAAACTCGCGAACTCTGAGAACTTGAATTGAGCCCGGGTTTCTGCCCGTCGCGGCACTGCCGGGCTGCGCCCGGCTGGACCGATTGACAATCGGTCCGCAGGTTGCCAACCTGCCCCACAAGGTTCTCAGTCCTCGCCATGGGTTTCAGCTTTTCGGGAAAGCGCGCGGTTGACGGCTTCGCGCCATTGGTCGAGCAGGCGCCGGCGGGTATCGGCGGCAAGTTGCGGCTCGAACCGATCCGAGCGGGTGGGAGCGGGAACGAGTTCGGCGAGCTCGTCGAGATCGCGCCACACGCCGGTGGCGAGACCGGCCATCCAGGCGGCGCCACGGGCGGCCAGGTCGGGCGAATCGCTGCGCAGCACGGGGCGGCCCAGAATGTCGGCCTGAAACTGCATCAGGCGATGGTTGCAGCAGGCGCCGCCATCGGCCCTGAGCTCGGGCAGCGGAATGACGGCTTCGCGCTCCATGAGAAAGAAGACGTCGGCAACTTGAAAGGCGATGGAATCCACGGCGGCGCGCGCCACCTGGGCCGCGGTGGAACCGCGCGTCAGGCCGCAAATCAAGGCGCGGGCATTTTCGTCCCAGTACGGCGCGCCCAAGCCGGCGAAGGCGGGGACCACGGTGACGCCGCCGGCCGATTCCACGCCATCGGCCAGGCCCGCCACCTGGGCGGCGGGATCGGAGAAACCCAGAAAGCGGCCCAGCCATTCCACCGTAGCTCCGGTGTTGGTGATGTTGCCCTCCAGCGCGAATTGCGGCGCGGAGGAAACCCACCAGGCGACGGTGGACGAAAGCCCGCCTTGGGAAACGGGAAGGCGGGGGGTAGCGGTCATGAGCGAGGAGCCGGTACCGTAGGTGGCTTTCACCGTGCCGGGGGCAAAGGCGCCGTGTCCGAACAGGGCGGCGTGCGAATCGCCGGCCATGGCGGCGACTGGAATTCCGGCCGGCAGGCCGCTCGAAGCGGCGGTAACCGCAAAACGGTGGCTGGAGGGGTGAATGGCGGGCAGGCACGCCGCGGGGATGCCGAACAGGCGCAGCATCTCTTCATCCCAGTCGAGACCGGCCAGGTTCATCAATTGGGTGCGGGAAGCGTTGGTGGCATCGGTCGCATGCGCCGCGCCGCCGCTGAGGTTCCACAGCAGCCAGGTGTCCACCGTGCCGGCGCACAATTCGCCGCGTTCGGCGCGGCGCGGGCCGTCGCCAGCCTGTTGGATGAGCCAGCGCAGTTTGCCGGCGGAAAACAGCGGGTCGAGCCCCAGGCCGGTACGCGCGCGGACCATCGGTTCGGCGCCCTGGGCGCGCAGCCCGGCGCAAAACGGCGCCGAGCGGCGGCACTGCCACACCACCGAAGGGCCGGCGGGCGCGGAGGTGGCGCGATCCCAGAGAGCCACCGATTCGCGCTGGTTGGCGATGCCGATGGCGGCGATTTCTCCGCCGTGGATAGTGGAGACGCATTCGGCGGCGGCATCCACCACGGTGCGCCAGAGATCGGCGAGGTCCTGTTCCACCCAGGCGGGCCGCGGAAAGCGGATCGGAACGGAGCGCGAGGCGCGCGCGAGCACCGCGCCACGCTGGTCGAAGACGAGCGCCTTGCTGTTGGTGGTTCCCTGATCAATTGCGAGTACGAGCGGGCGTGCCATGGGCCACTCTTTGCTCCACCAGTTCGAGGGCCGCGGCGCGAATGCCGGCGGCGGTGATGCCGAAGTGTTCCATCAGCCATTCGGCCGACCCGGTGGGGGCAAACACGCCGGGAACTCCGATCAGGCGCATGGGCACCGGTTTGGCGCCGACTACCACCTCGGCGATGGCGCTGCCCAATCCGCCGCGGACGGTGTGCTCCTCGGCGGCGACGATGCCGCCGGTCTCCTCCGCGGCGCCGAGGATCGCCTCACGATCGATGGGCTCGACGGTGGAGAAGTTTAGCACACGGGCGGAAATGCCTTCGGCGGCCAGTTGGCGGGCGGCTTCGAGCGCACGCCAGACTACGGTGCCGTTGGCCGCCAGGGTCACATCCGAGCCTTGGCGCAGACAAACGGCGCGGCCGATTTCGAATCGGTAGTTATCGGGATGGACGGGGGGCACCTTCATGCGGCTGACGCGGAGGAAGACGGGGCCGTCGAAGGAAGCCGCGGCGCGCACCGCGCAATCGGTTTCGACGGCATCGGCGGGCACCAGCACGGTCAGACCGGCGATAGCGCGCAGCCACGCCATGTCTTCGATGGAATGGTGGGTGGGGCCGAGCTCTCCATAGGCCATGCCGCTGGCCATGCCGCACAGCTTGACGTTGCGGCGGGAATAGGCGCAATCGACCTTGATCTGCTCGAGGGCGCGCGCCGTAAGAAAACAGGCCGCCGCGCACACGAAGGGGATCTTGCCGCCATTGGCGAGGCCGGCGCCCACGCCGACAAGATTTTGTTCGGCGATGCCCACGTCGATCAACCGGTCCGGGAAGCGCTGGCGAAAGGCCTTGAGGTTGGACGAACCGACGGAGTCGTTGGTCACCGCCACGATGCGAGGGTCGGCGGCGGCCAGGTCCGCCAGCGCGGCGGCAAAGGCCACGCGGCAATCGGCGGGAGCGGTCATGGCTTGGCCGCCTCCAACTCGCGGATGGCGGCGGTGACTTCCCCGGCGGTGGGCACGCGGTGATGCCACTCGGCGCGATCTTCCATAAAGCTGACGCCCTTGCCTTTGTGGGTGTGCGCAATCACGCAGTTGGGCTTGGCGGGCTCGAACGGCAGGGCGCGGAAAACCGAGAGCAGTTGGGCATGATCGTGCCCGTCCACCTCGCGCACGGCCCAACCGAAGGCGCGAAACTTTTCCGCCAGGGGATGGAGGCGCATGGTGTGCTCGGTGGCGCCGCCTTGCTGGAAGCCGTTGCGATCCACGATCAGGGTGAGGTTGTCGAGGCCGTAATGCGCCGCCGCCATGGCGGCCTCCCAGTTGCTGCCTTCCTGCAGTTCACCGTCACCGGTGAGCACAAACGTCCGCCAGGCGGCGCCGTCCATCTTGGCCGCGATGGCCGCGCCCACGGCGATGGGCAAACCGTGGCCGAGCGCGCCGGTGTTGGCCTCCACGCCGGGCACCTTATTGCGGTCGGGATGGCCGTTGAGCATTGCGAGCGGCCGCATGTAGGTATCGAGATCGGATTCCGGCAGAAAGCCGGCCATCGCCAGCACGCCGTAGTAGGAGGCCGACGAGTGGCCTTTACTCATGATGAAGCGGTCGCGGTTGGGAGCGGAGGGCTGGAGCGGGTCGACGCGGAGGACGCCCAGAAAGAGCGTCGCCAGGATATCGGCCGCGGACAAATCCCCGCCGGGGTGCCCGACTCCGGCGCTATGGACCATTTGGAGGCTGCGGCGGCGGAGACGGTTCGCGAGGGAGGCAATATCGCTGCAATCGGTGGTCAAGCCTCAGTATATTCGATCGCGCATAAACATGACAGGGAGCGGCCGGCGATCGGTACAACCTTTTTAATGCATGTACCAGCCGGCATCCACGTTCAGGGACTGGCCGGTGAGGCCGTCGCTCCATTCGGACGCGAGAAAGAGCGCTACGCGGGCCACGTCGAGCGGGGTCAGGCGGCGTTTGAGGCTCTGCGATTCGACGAAAGCCCGGGCATCGGCGGCGGTGACGAAGCGCGGCTCGGATTCGGTTTGGATGGCGCCGGGAGTGATGCAGTTGACGTACACGTTGTGATCGCCGAATTCACGGGCGAGCGACCGGGTAAGGCCGATGACCCCGCCCTTCGAGGCCACGTAGTGGCTGAGCTTGGCGGCGCCGAGGTGGAAGGTGACGGAGGAGATGTTGACGATCTTTCCCGAGCGCCGTTCGATCATATGGGGAATGACGGCCTTGATGGCGTGGAACATGCTTTTCAGGTTCACGTCCTGCATGTGGTCCCACTCGTCTTCGGTCATGTCGACGAACAGGCGGCGGGGGTAGATGCCGGCGTTGTTGACAAGCGCGTCGATCCGGCCGTGGCGTTCGACGGCGGTGCGGGCGATGGCCGCCAGGCGCGGCCCATCGGTAACGTCGGCGGTAATGGCATCGGCGCGTCCCGATTGGGCGCGGATGGAGGCGGCCACGGCTTCATTGCGGGCGGCATCGACGTCCAGCAGAAAGACCTGCGCGCCGTGTGCGGCGAACAAGCGGGCGGTAGCTTCGCCGATGCCCGTGGCGGCGCCGGTAACCAGGGCGACTCGATCATGGAGCATGTTCGCTATTGTCCAACAGTTGGTGGCACGAGCTCCAGCCTGTGATGTATGTTCCGCGTGTCTTCGGGCGGCGGATGTCCGCTTAGGGACTGCCAGGAAATAACCACTCCAATCACGAGCAACCGCTCCCCGACGGTCGCGGCTCCGACTCAACGATACGGTGCGTCATGCCGCGAGTCGGAGCCGCGGCCGGTCTCTACGATGGGGACGTTCTGGTCGCTTACACGGATGGAGTCGTCGAAGCGCTGAACCCCCAACGGGAGGAATTCGGCGAAGAGCGGTTGCGCGACATTGTTCGCTCGTCGCTTTCTCTCGGTGCGGCGGAGATCTGCCGGCGGATTGCGGAAAGGTTGATGGCCGTTAACAGAAAACCGTGAACTCTATTTGGTGTGCCCGATCTCGTAAACGTAGATGGGGTTATCCATGTTGCCGGTTTTGACGTGGACCACCTCGGCCGCCTTCCAGCCTTTCACCGGGAACTGGTTCGAAACCACCCTGGCGCCCGCCTTCAGGTATTTTTCCAGGTTGGGCTTGAGCCGTTCGTTGGAGCTGGTCAAAAGGTAAAGCGTGACCACGTCGGCGGGGCTCAAGTCCACCCGCAGCGCGCTGTTCTGGATCATGGTGACCCTGTCTTCCAGCCCCAGCGATTTGATCCGTTTCCGCGCCTTTTCGCAAACGTCCGGCAGAATTTCCACTCCCACCGCCCGCGCGCCGAATTCCTGCGCCGCGGTGATGACGATGCGGCCGTCGCCGGCGCCCAGGTCATAAACCACGTCACCCGGTTTCACGTGGGCTGCCTCCAGCATCTTTTCCACCACCACCTGGGGGGTGGGTATGTAGGGCGCCAGGTTTTCGGCCGGCCCGAACTTCTGTGCGAAGCCCGGCAGGCTCGCTACGGCGAAAAGAGTTGCTAGAGACAAAGTTCGCATAACGCTATTGCGCCGAGGGATTTCCGGTTGCCAGCGCACCAACCTTGGATTTTACGATACGCCCCATGATTTCGCTCCAGGCAAAAAACAGATCTCGCGGGCGGCTGATCGTGTATTCCGCGCCCTTCAGGTACCGAACCGCGTTGCCGATCGCATCGCGCCACGGGTTGGCCTGCGGGTTCAGATTGTAGTTCATATAGAACACTGGATATTTGACGTCTCCCAACTGCTTGAGCGTTTCGAGGGAAATGGTTTCGTCCACGACCACCTTGGGGCCGGCGAAGATCACCGCATCGGGCTTGTTTTTGGCTTCTCTGACTTCCGAGGTGATAAGCTGGCCCAGAAAGTCGCTGTCGCCGTGCTTTTGCGTCAGGCGCTTCAGGTCTACCGTCCCTAAGTTTAGTGAATTCAGTGCCTTGCCCAGGGAAGGGAAGTCGATCTGAGGCGCCCCTTCCTGGCGGTAGATCACTTTCTGCTCCTGCAGGTTATAGGCCACCACGGAAAAGGTGCCGATACGCGGCTCGCGTGCGATGTTGCGCAGAATCGAGACCAGGGCGGTGGTATCGACCGGCTGTAAAGTGGCTGCCGATGCGTCCTGGGGAGCGAAATTCACCATCACCTTCACGTTGAGGGACGCCTTAGCCGCTTCGCGCTCGACGGGCGGTTCCGGGCGAAAAGGCTCATGATCGATGGGCGCCACCGTCTCGGCGGCGATGTTCAGCGCCATCTGCTTGTCGCGCGCCGCCAGGCTGGCCTCGGCGTCCCAGTGGGCCGAGCAGAGCCGCTCCGCCCGGTCGCGCATCAGCCAGTCCACGTGATACTTCCCTTCGCCCACGTCGAAGGCGCCCTGCAGGAAGGCCGGACCGCGCTCGTCCTCGCCAATGGTCGGCACCATCACGTGCTGCGAGAAGTAGGTGGGATCGTCGGGCTTGTCCTCCGCCGTCACCCGAAAGATCATGGTGAGCTGGTTGCCTTCGCCCGCCAGATCTTTCAGCCCGATCGTCACCTCATAGCCGGCATGAAACTTCAGGTCGAAGCCAAGTTGCGGTTTATCGGGTGTAACCATGCATGGCAAGTCCTTGCGCGCCTCCTGCGACTCCAGCGTCGCGGCATCGGAGGTAAACAGGCGCACCATGCCTCCAGGGCCCGAACCCGGAATCAGGTCTTGGGCGGGAAGCATACTCCCGGCTAAGAAAAACGCGCAGGCAAGCACGGGCGCTTCCGACGAAAAGCCGAATCGCCGGGACCTGGACAAGTTCGCTAAAGCGGCCAGCACTGAGGAACTCCCGATACCCCATCCACCAAATAACCTTAGTAACGATTATGGCGTAAATTCTCTCATCCGCAACGCTAAAAACCGATACGCTGTCCAAAGTTAGATTTGGTTCGTACCACTCGACCGGCTCCCGTCACAATCACTGGTACCATTCGCCCACGAGGCAAACCAAAGTTTGGTACCGTCGCACCGAAAGCCGGGTCCATAGTTTGCGAGCGCCGTGGAGTAGGGCTTCGGCCTGCTTTGACTTCTGCCACGGGCTCCTACACTAGTCCTTTTCGCCGAGCTGTTGGGTCAGGTAGCGCTCGTAGCCGAGTTCTTTGATCTGGTAGAGTTGGGCTTCCAGCCAGTCGACGTGCTTCTCTTCATCTTCGAGCAGCTTCTTGAACAGCTCCGCCGAAGCGTTGTCCGCTTCTTCGCGCGCCAGCTTGATGGATTTGTTGTACATCGCCACGGCATTCAGCTCCAGCGTCAGGTCGCTTTCGAGCTGCTCCTTAATCGTCTTTCCGACGGTGAGCGACAACAACTCGGTGAGATTCGGCGTGCCATCCAGGAAGAGAATGCGCTCGATCAGCGCCTCGGCGTGCTTCATTTCGTCGATGGACTGTTTCTTGATGTAGCCGCCGAGCTTCTCGTACTTCCAGTTTTCACACATTTCGGCGTGGATGAAGTACTGGCTGATGGCGGTAAGTTCTTCCTTGAGAGCCGCATTCAATTCGGCAATGACTTTGGGGTTTCCTTGCATAGACGGGATTGTAGCGATTGTGACGTTGGGTGTCCAGCAGCCCGCGGCAACAACCGTTCCCTTTGTCACGGCCCGCTAACACCGCTCACGCCGAGGCGGCCTGGATCTTTGCCAGCATGGCGGTATAGCGCAAGCCCGCGGCGTCGAATCCATGCGCCGACAAAGTCGCGCGCACCTCATCCAACTGGCCGCCATAAGCCGGAAACTCGACCAGCGTGACCGTGTCGTGGTAGATCTGCGGGTTGATGGGAAAAGACGCTTCGGCCAACGATTCCAACAGGGCCTCCAGACGGTGGGGCTCCACTGGGACGGATACCGAAACCAGATCGCCTTCGGCGCTCGAAAGCGAAGGCACTGAAACCGGGAGGGACGATAAACTCTGCCAGACGCTCACAAAACCTCCAGCATCCAGCGATGCGGTCCGTTCGCAACAAAAAACCCTGACGGCCGGCGAAGGCGTCAGGGTCTGAGAATTCCTTTGAACAGACCGACTCGCCTTTAGCACTTTTTTTCGTGGTTGCAATTAGCAGGTCCCGAGGGCCCTAAATCAATCCACGTTACTTTATTATTACCACAATTCATACCGTCTGTCCAGATGGCACAACGAAATCGGGTTCATGCAAATCGACAGCCTTCACCACATCGCCCCGGCGGTCGCGGATCTGCAGCGCTCGCGGCGGTTCTACTTCAAATTATTGGGTTTACCGAGATCGCCCGACCGCCGTCCGCCTCTACTTCCCGTACAGCCTTCGGTACATATCCGCGTTGCGCAGCACGGCCTGCACGTAGTCGCGAGTCTCGGTGAAGGGGATAGATTCGACGAACTCGGCCGGCTCGCGGTAATTGGCCCAGCTCAGCCATTCCGCCACGCGGTTCGGTCCGGCATTATAGGCGGCCAGGGTTTGCTCCATGCTGCCGTTGTTGCTGTCGAGCATGGAGCGAATGATCGACGTGCCGATGCGCAGGTTGGCGGCGGGCTGCAGCAGGACGGCCGGGGTGAACCGCGGGATACCCTCCTTGCGCGCGAACCGCCTTCCGGTTGCCGGCAGCACCTGGGTCAATCCATAGGCGCGGGCGCTGGAGAGAGCGGCGGGGTTGAACTCGGATTCCTGGCGAATCAAGCCGGCTACCAGAGACGGGTCGAGGCCGTGGCGCCGCGCCGCGGCTTCCAGTTCGCCGCGGTAGGGCAAGGGGAAGAGCAGTTCCCAGAACTTGCGCGGGGCTTGATCGAGGGCCAGGCTGAGGTGCTCGGGCACCATCGTCTTGAGGATGCGCACGGCTTGGAAGGCCGCGGGGGCGTCTTCGGCCATTTCGAAAGCGAGCAGCGCGGGCTGGCCATCGGTGCGCGCGCCGAAGCGCAATTCCGCATCCGCCAGGTCCGCCAGGCCAGCCGAGCGCAGCAGCCGAGAGCGGCGGATGCGCAGCGTGGTGGCGGCGGTGGGTTGCGAGGGCAGGGGCAGGGGCGCGGCCATACTGGCTGACGCCAGGAATTGCCGCGCGGTCTGGCTGGGCTTGGCGTTCTTGACTTCCGCACGCGCCAGACAGGCGCGGGCCAACATTCCGTAGTAGTAGTTCGAGCGCGCCGATGCCAACCATTCGTAGTACACGCGCGCGGCCGGGAAATCCCCCTCCGATTCGGCCTGCCGCCCCAGAAAATATGCGGCGCTGGCGGCGCTGGAGTGACCGGGGTAGCGGACGATCTGCTCCCGCAGCAGCGAGCCGGCATCGCCTTTATCGTGGAGGTACTCGTAGAAGGCGACCTTCCAGTGATATACCGCGGCGCCCGGAGCCGACGGGAACTCCTCGGCCGCGGCGCGGTAAAGCGGTACGTATTCTTCGGCGCGGTTGTCGACCAGGAACCGGTTGGCGGCCGAAACCAGGGCTTTCAAACGCCACACGGAGCCGCCGTGAAATTGTCCCAGGGTCTTCACCGCGGCCATCATGTCGTCGTCGTTCTGCAGGCGGCGGGCGCACTCCACCAGGCGGTACAGACGCTCAGCCTCGGCTTCCCCTTGGGAAGGGTGAAGCGCGCGGAGCGCCTCGCCGGCCGCGCCGGCATCGCCCTGGAACAATGGGATGGCCGCGGCGCGCACCTCGGCCTGCTCCCGTTCCAAGCCGGGCGCCGCGTCTTCGAGCGACCGGTAAGCGTCTTCGGCGTCGCTGTAGCGGTGCGCATCCAGCAGGCGATCGGCACGGCGCAGGAGCTGCTGGGGCAACGGCTGAGGAAACGCCGCGCCCATGGCGTCGCGCAAGGTGACCAGGGCGGCGGCGGCACGCTTGGCGGCATCGCCGGAGAGATAACGATCGTACGCGCGCTGGTAGAATTCCACGGCGCTGGCCAACTCATTGGCGGACTGATAGCAATCGGCGAGGGTGAGGTCGCCATCGGGCTGGGACAGCTCGGCATAGCGATCGCGCAGCAGGCGGAGGGCGGCGGCAGGGTCGGCCGCTTCTCTGGCGCGAGCTTCCACCAGCCAGGCTTTGCCGGCGACCGGCGAGGAGCCGATGGTGGCGCGGACCGGCGCCAGTTCGGCAATCACGGCGGAAGCGTCGTCGGCCATTTCGAGCCGCGCGGCGGCCAGGTAGTAAGCCAGGTAATCGGCGATGGGCGCCAGCTTGGGCCGGGCTTTGCGCAGCCAGGCGACGGCGCCGGGCCAATCTTTCTGCTCATATGCCGCCACCCCCAGCGCCAACGCGGCCAGGTGCGCTTGGGCCGGGTGGGCCGCGGCGTAGCGTTCGATGGCGGCCCGCCGCACGGCGCTGGGAGACTCGCGATAGGCGCGCACCAGGCCGGGAAGATCGTTGGCGGAAACCGAAGGGACGGAGGAGCGCGCGGCGCGCGGACGAGTGGAGGCCGCGCGGGCGCTGGACCACGCCCCGGCGCAGACGAAAATCGAGGCGCTAAGCCAGAGGGCCGGGATAGTCGCGGCCCATAAGTTCCGGATCGTCATTGGCGAGAGTGCGCACCAGCTCCAAATGCAAATAGTCGACCATCGTGTCCGTGGCGGCAAAAAAAGTTTCCCGAAATTCCGTACGCGCCCGATCGACGGGGTCCTTCACCACCGCATATAAGTTGCGCCGGGCACGCCCTAATTGCACGGCGTCGGCATCGAACAGGCGGATTTCGGCCACCTTGACGCTGGCGAAGCGCTGGGCGCGCAGGTGAATGCGCCGCTCCTCTTCGGACAGGTCTTCCCAGCCGCGGCCGGAATGGCCGCTGGCTTCTTGCGGTGGCGCGGCGGTAGCGGTCCAGGCGGGCGAGGCTACCTGCGCCACCAATTCCAAGGCCGCCATCTCGAACGAACCCCAGGCGCACAAGAGCGCCGGAGCGGGGACCTGTTCCGCGGCCGGTTTCTCCACGATAGGAAGAATGGCGACGCGGGCTTCGGGCGCATCGCCGGCGGCGGCGGCCAGTGGCGCGGAGACCTCCGAGGCGCTGGCGGAAGCGATTACCGGCTCGCGCTGCGCCACCGCGTCCGCCAGTGCCGGAGCTTCCGCTAGCGGAATGGGAGCGGACAAGGCTTGCGCCCGCGCTTCGTCCAAGCCCCGTACCTTGACCGCGCGCACGCTCTCGCCCTCCACCACCAGCAAGGCGGCGCCGGAGGCGAAAGAGGCGGCGGCATCCACCACGGTCACGTACAGTTCCTCGCGGCTGGTGGCTTGCCGGATGCGGCGGGCAATCTGGTTGAGTTGGCTGGCGCCGTCGCTCAGGGCTCGGGCGCGCGCCTCGGCGGTCAGGCGGTCGACTTCGCCCATCACGAAAGAAACGTGTTCCTGCAGAGCGCGTGCTAAGCCCGCCGCGGGCGCCGTAGAAGCCATTCCTGACCTTATTTTATCAGGCGCGTGTTGGGGGACAGCGCATTTTTTGCGGTTTGTCGCGGCAAGGCGAGAGGTTCCTGTTTGGGCAAAGTACGTACACGGCACGGCTTTGGGCCTCTCAACCTCGCGGCGATGAGGCCGTAGTTTCAGCGGTACCGGTAGAGAGTTACTCGCAGGATGCCGGGGCCACGGTCGCCGCGTAGTGACACGTTATTCCCCTGGCCGGTGTCGTCGCCGGCCAGGGTCCGGCCGGGAACCCACCGGCCATCTGAAAATCTTCCCTCTTCCACTGTCGCCAGCCCGGCGATCGGGGGCCCGGGCGTATTCGGAGCGAATGTGATCGTCAGGCCGCTACCAGCCATGAAGTATTCGTCCGGTTTGGTCGCAATGAAAATCCCGTGCGGCGATGGCGCTGCCTGGGACGCCCGCGGCGACCCCGCAGCCGCTGGGAGAGGCTGCCGGCCGCCGGCTGCCGTTACATTCAGCGTGTAGTCTCCCAGCCGCACTTTTTGAGATGGGGTGAGGTCCCCCAACACGACGCCGGCAACCCCGCCCTTGGTCTGGTTGTCCAGAATCAGGGGCGCCAGTTGCGACAGAACGTCGTAGCTTTGCGCCAGCGGGCTTTCGCCGGCGCCGGGTTCCGCATCGACGGCAAAGGGCGAGAATCCGAATGCACTGTGCTGCCCGATGGCGTAAAAGACGTTGGCCGCGCCCTCGGCTCCGCCGGCCGCTTCCGGAATGAAGAGCGGGTTGCCGGGCCGGTCGTAGCGGTCGCACCAATCCTTGAAGTTGAAATAAATATCCGGCGCCAGGAAATCGATCAGCGGTCCCCCGGCCCGCCAGATGTCCATGGAGTGAGCCAGGGGCCCGCCGCTATTGTACTGGCCCGGGGCGTAGCTCGGCCGGATCAGCGCCGCATTGACGAACATCGGCAGAGGGTATTCGGCCTTGCCCGCTTCCACCACCTTGCCGATGTAACGCGCATACTGCCAGGCCATAAACAGGTCCTCCGTCGCCAGGTCCGGGCCGAAGACCGCTTCCCAGTTGCCGGAGCTCTTGAATCCAGCCGCCTGCCACTTCGCCCGCAGCTCCGGGGCCAGCGTCTCCTTGTGCCTCTCGATGTAATCGATCAGATCGTTCGGCACCGGTTGGCCGTAAGCGGCATTCGCTGCCGGAGAATGATCCCGGGCGTCCGGGATGACGCCCACTTCGTTCTCCACCTGGATCATAATGACGGTGTGCGCATCGCCATCCACCTCGCGGATTCGACGCATAAGAGCCGAAAAGGCGCGCGCGTCCGCGGCGCGGTTCGTCTCGCTCAGCGGAGTGAGCCTCTCCGTGCCGGCGCCGTCGCGGAGCTGGACGCGGGGGAACCGCTGGAAGTCCTTCTTGACCCAGTCGGGAGCGTAGCTGGACCAGGAGTTCTTCCAGCTTCCGAACCACAGAAATACGAGCCGTAGGTGCTGCTGGCGGGCACCTTGAATCAGGCCGTCGATCAGGCTGTAGTCGCAATTGCCTTCGGAGGGTTCGAACATTGCCCAGGAAACCGCTGCCAGCACTGTGTTCAGATGCGCCGCGGCCAGCCTGGGCCAGATCGGCTTCATAAATTCGAGGCTGGTGGCCGAGTTGTTGCGCAACTCCCCGGCCAGGGCGAGGAAGGGCTTGCCGTCGACCATCAGTTGGGTGACGTTTCCCCGCTTCTCGAGATGGGGGATGGACGCCGGCGTTCCGGTCTGGGCGTTCACGCGGATCCCGGCAAGCACGCATAAACAGAAGAGGATTCGGAACAGCATGTCATTCACCTCGCAAAAAACGGATAGGCGGACCGCTTACCTTTATCACCTAACCCGCGGGCTTACAAGGCGCGGGCCGGGCGGGGCGCTTAACCGATCTTGGCGAAATCCGCTCCCGTCGGCCGCTCCCTCGCGGCGGCCGTAACCGAGATGCGACCGCCAGGGAGCGGTTGCCGCGCCTAAACTGCGAAATCCCCAGATCGGTTAAGCACCCGGCCGGGCGTCGCGTCGCTCATTTATTGCGGCTCCGGCCGCCTACCCTACTAAAATCGAAGCATGGAATCGTTATCGGGAAAGATTGCCGCGGTTACCGGCGGCTCACGCGGGATCGGCAGGGCCATCGCCGAGCGGCTGCTCAGAGAGGGCGCGAAATTGGCCATTTGCGGGCGCAAGCGCGAGGCCATTGATGGCGCCGTGGCCGAACTGGGGAAATTGGGCCAGGTTTTCGGCTACCCGGCCGATGTGTCGAAACCGGAAGCCGTAGCTGATTTCTTTAAGGCCGTGGACGAAGCGCTGGGCGGTCTCGACATCCTCGTCAACAACGCCGGCGCGGGAGTATTCCGCAAGGCCGCGGAAATGACGATCGAGGAGTGGCGGCGCAACATCGACCTGAATCTCAACGGCGCGTTCTATTGCTCCCGCGAGGCGCTAGCCCGCTTCCGCCAGCGCGGCGGCGGCCACATCGTAAATATCTCGAGCCTGGCCGGCAAGAATCCGTTTTCCTCGACCATCGCCACGACAACGTGCGGTTTTGTGCCATCGCTCCCGGCAGCGTGGCCACCGAGTTTGCCGGCGGTCCGTCGGACCGCTCCGGCGACACCAGTTGGATGATCGCTCCCGAAGACGTGGCGGAAGCAGTAACGCTGGTGCTGCGCATGCCCGCGCGGACCATGATCAGCTACCTCGAGATGCGTCCCTCGCGGCCGAAAAAGTAGCGGCACGCCGGATGCCCCCTCATCTCGCGTTCGCAATCCAAGCGCAGGAACTGGCGGCCTGGGAAGCCTGGCTCGCGGCAAACGCAACTCCAGTCGAGGAGAGACGAACGCGGGAGTCGGGCGGCCAGAGTATCTACTTCCGCGATCCCGACCGGCATCTGACCGAGATTGCGACGCCCGGCGTCTGGTCGATCTATTGAAGCGATCTGCACGGGCTAGCCCGACTTTCGCACTTCGAGGCTTTTGCCGGAGCTAAGTCGTTCAGAATCAGTGAAGGGTACCCAAAGGTCTTCACCACAGAGTAGGTCGGTCGGCGGGCTACTCCGGCGTGATTTGAGAGGCCTT
>JBKQVG010000045.1:0-10667 GCA_052325345.1 Bryobacteraceae bacterium | reverse complement strand
CCCGGCGTGGCAGACTGAGAGCCCGCTCCACGAAGTGGCCAGCTTGAGAAAATCGTCTTCGCCGGAAAAGGGATGAAGAAGATCGCGGGCGCTACGAAGGAAGAAAACGTCGGCTCGAAAGCCGACGCTGCAGACTGAGAGTCCGCGCCACGGAAATTCGTCGCGGGAGCAAAAGGATCTGATGGTTTGTCCTACGAGAGCGGCGGCCGTGGTAGGCTACCTCTGTGCGCAACCATAATTCCGATCGTCGTGAATTCCTGAACGCCCTGGTGGGAGGCGCGGCCGGGCTATCGCTTTCCTGGCCGGCATTCGGACAGGCCCCGGCCACCCCGATTCACGTCACCAAGCTGACCGAAAAACTGGCGCTGGTGACGGGCGATGGCGGCAACATCGCGGTGCTGATCGGCGACGACGGCCTCTTTATGGTGGATGGCGGCTATGCGGACCGCTCGGGCGAACTGCTGAAGGCGGTTTCGGACCTGGATTCACACCCCATCCGCCTGTTGTTTAACACCCACTGGCATGCCGACCACGTGGGAGCGAATGTGGCGCTCGGCACGGCCGGCGTGAAGATCATGGCCAACGAGAACGTGAAGAAGTGGCTGAGCCGGAAGGTCACCATGGAGGTGTTTCACCGCACTTTCGAGCCGCTGCCGGCCGAGGGCTTACCGACGGCATCTTTCACCAAGGGCGGCAGCCTGATGTTCGGCAAAACGATCGTGCAGTATACCCACGTGGATCCTGCCCACACCGATAGCGATGCGTTTCTGTTCTTTCCCAGCCACAACGCGATTCACACAGGCGACCTGTTTTTCAACGGCTTTTATCCGGTGATCGACTATTCCACCGGAGGCTGGATCGGCGGCATGGTGGCGGGAGCGGACGCGGTGCTTAAGGTGGGAGACGCGAAAACCCAGATCGTTCCGGGGCATGGACCGCTGGCGTCCCGAGACGATTTGAAGGCGACTCGCGATATGCTGGAAGCGATCTACCAACGTCTGGAGTCGATGTACAAGCAGGGCCGAAGCGTGGACGAAGCGATAGCAGCCGCGCCCACCAGGGATTTCGACGAGAAGTGGGGCAAGGGAATGATGGTGCCCGCGGTGTTCACGCGGGTGGCCTATACCAGCATCCAGCGGCAGCATGCCGCGGCCCAGGATCAGAAGGGCTGAACGCGGCTCCGGTACTACCTTTGGTTAACGGTTGAGCGGGTGGAAGCCCAGGCAGCGTATACTTTCTAGAAGGTTGAGAAAAAAGGGCTGACGGGCCAGGAGGCCTGTCCCACTGTCCAGGAGGCGGCGACTTGATATGAGTTTCTTTTCCAAGCAGTTCATTGACGTCATCCAGTGGACCGAACCGGGCGAGGGCATTCTGTCCTACCGGTATCCCATGGAGGACAACGAAATCCAGAACGGCGGCAAGCTGACCGTGCGGGATTCGCAGATGGCGGTCTTCGTGAACGAAGGCCAGGTGGCGGACGTGTTCGGGCCGGGGCTGTATACGCTGAGCACGCAAACGCTGCCGATTCTGACTTACCTGCGCAACTGGGACAAAGCCTTCAAGTCGCCGTTCAAGTCGGACGTCTTTTACTTCTCCACCCGGCAGCAGACCGACCAGAAGTGGGGCACGGCCACGCCCATCACCATCCGCGACAAGGAGTTCGGGGCGGTGCGGATTCGCGCCTACGGCATCTATGCTTACAAGGTTGCCGACCCCAAGGTGTTCTACCAGAAGATCGCCGGCACGGTGGATGTTTACCGTACGACGGACCTGGAAGGGCAACTGCGCGACACGATTATCGGCCACATGACGGGCGCCTTCGCCAGCGCGAGCGTGAGTTTTCTGGACATGGCGGCCAGCCAGTTGCAGTTGGCGCAGACCCTGCTGGCGGCGCTGAAGCCGATATTCGCCGACCTGGGCTTGGGTCTGGAGAGCTTCGTGGTGGAGAACGTTTCGCTGCCCGAGGAGCTACAGAAGGTGCTGGACCAGCGGATCGGCATGAACATGATCGGCGACATGGGCCGCTACACGCAGTACCAGGTGGCGCAGTCGATACCCATCGCCGCGGCCAACGAAGGCGGCGGTTTGGCCGGCGCCGGCGTGGGACTGGGCGCGGGCATGATGATGGGCCAACAGATGCTGAACGCCCAACCGATGATGAATCCGCAGCAGCCCTATGCACCGCCGCCGCCCCCTCCGGCGGGCGCGCCGGGCGCCGCTCCGCAGGCGGGCCCTCCGGCGGCGGGCGGGGCCGGAACCAAGTTCTGCATCAACTGCGGCCACTCGATTCCCCGCGCGGCGCGTTTCTGCGCCGATTGCGGCAGCGCCCAGCAATAGATGGATGCGTACCGCTGCCCCGGCTGCGCGGGCGACATGCAGTTCGACCCGGCCGCCGGCCTCCTGAAATGCCCCCGCTGCGGGCACACGGAAGCGCTGCCGCAGACTACGGCCGCGCCCGCGGCGCATCCGCTCGACGAGTTTCTGGCCAAAACCGGCACCGATCATCTCTCCCCCATGAGCCAGCAGGCGCTGCAGGTGAATTGCGACGGCTGCGGCAGCGTGGTGACCTTTCAACCGCCCGAGGTAGCCGGCGTATGCCCGTTCTGCGGCAGCAACATCGTGGCGCAGCCCAAGGCCGCCGACCCGCTGATCGCGCCGGATGGCTTACTGCCGGCCAAGGTCGCGAAGGCCGATGCCCAGACCGAAGTGCGCCGCTGGATCGACTCGCGCTGGTTCGCTCCCGGCGGCTTGAAGCGGCTGGCCCGCCAGGACAGCATTTGCGGCGTCTACCTGCCTTTCTGGAGCTACGGCGCCGATACCATCAGCCAATATACGGGCGAGCGCGGCGAATACTATTGGGAGACGGAAACCTACACCGAAACCGACGACAACGGCAATCAAGTGGAGCGCACCCGCCAGGTGCAGCGCGTCGCCTGGTATCCGGCTTCCGGCCAGGTTTCGCGCAGCTTTGCCGGCGTGCTGGTGGCCGCCTCCAAGGCCGTGCCGCGCAATAAGCTGGAAGCGCTCGAACCCTGGGACCTGGAGAAGCTCCGCGCCTACGATCCAACTTATCTGGCCGGCTACAAGGCGCAGCGCTACCAACTGGAGCTGGGCCCCGGCTTCGACCAGGCCAAGGAGTTGATGGCGCCCACCATTCAGGGCGACGTGCGCCGCGACATCGGCGGGGCCGAGCAGCGCGTGATCTCGGTCGGCACCGAGTACCGGAACAGCACCTTCCGGCACCTGCTGCTGCCGGTATGGATCGGGGCCTATCGCTTCCAAAGCAAAGTTTTCCAGGTGGTGGTGAACGCCCGCACCGGAGAAGTCCAGGGCGAGCGGCCATATAGCGTGGGCAAGATCGTGCTGCTGGCGCTCGCGGTTCTGATCGTCGTTATTCTGCTGGCGACGCTGGGGCGGCACCGGTAGGGAGAACGGTCGGAGTTCAGCAGCCTTCCACCCGCTAGCGACCCGAATTCTGGGTTTCGACGCGTTTCCGTTGCTGGGTTTTCAATTGCCCGCGAACGTCGGCAAGGGATCGCTCCAGCCTCCGGTTCCGTTCGATTTCGGCCTTCAAGTCGGCTTCCAGCCGGGCCGCTTCCACGGCCAGGTCGTCGCGCTGCTGGCGAAGTTCGGTACCCTCCGCATCCGCACCGGCGCCCGCCGGCGGTCTGCCCCAGAAACTGCTGGCTTCCTTCAGCGGAGCGGCGCCCGTCCGGTCGATGGTAAGGGCCACGTCGACCTCCCCGCTCTCACGCGCATAAGTGAAAGATCCCGACTCCAGATGGGCCGGATCGAGCGTAACCGAGTGGGGAACCGCGCTGCCATCCACAATATCGAGCACGGCGCCGGTGGCGTTTGCTATCGCCGGCGCTCCGGCGTTCCATCGAATCTGCAATTGACCTCGGTTGTCGAGCAGATTCAGTCCAAGCGCCGGGAACAAGGATGGCCGAGTGGCGGCCGGGCGCGACGCTCCGAGCCGCGGCAACCACACCTGCCGGGTATCGAACGCCACTACGCCGATCGCCATTCCCGCCGCCACCGACAGCACCAGCCGCAACCAGCGCCACGAGCGCCGCTCTTCCGGTTCGGTTTCGAGAAAACTGGGAACACCGAACGCGCCCCCGGTTTGGGAAAACTCCGTGACGGCAACTTCGCCGGCCGCGTCCGTAAGGGCCGGGCGGTCATTTGCCGGCGGCGCCATGGGCGCTTGCGCCGCTCCCACTATCATGCCGGTGGAGTAGCCAGCGGCTTCGGGCGCCGAATTTCCCGGCAACAGCGGGCGCACCGGCCGCGCTTCCAGCGCGAACTCGGCCGCGCTCGATTCCGCCCGAATCGCTCCGCTCGCATCGCGAAAGAAAAACCCCGCGCGCGTGGGATCGTAGGAGTGGGGCTTCAGAACCAGCGCCACTTGCCAGCTTTCCGGGAAATGCCGCTGGTAGATGGCCAGGTCCTCCTCGGAAAGGAAGATGCCGCTGCGCGTGTGCGAATGGTACCATCCAACCACTTGCTCGTCGTCGCCGGCAGCCGCCGCCACGAGTTCCCGCAAGTTGCTCTCGTCGCGAGGCGAGAGCTGGAACGACGGCCCAAAGACGTGCTCGCATTCCAGTGGCCGGTGGCCGGTGATGGCGACCACCCCATCCCGGTGCCGGCCCAGCAGGATCCCGCCGATTTCCGCGCCGCCGCGTGGCAGCGAAAAGAACGCGTCCACCACCGCCAGCCGGATATCATCCAACACCTGCGGCGCGTACTCAATCCGGAATGGACAGTCCGCTACACCCCAGCCGATGAGGGCATCTTTGCTCATTTCCATGGTGCGCCAGCGCGCCATGCGCCGGTTAACTTAATTGTAGGCGATTCGGCGCCCAGCGCTCACGCGCCGCGCCGCGCCGGCGGCTCAGCGGGCACCATTCAGCAGAGCGGCGGCGCCGGCGATTCCGGCGTCCGCGCCATAGCGCGCCATCACCAGGGGAATTTCACGCGCGCGGGGATTAATCGTCCATTGGGGCAGTTCCGCCAGGATTTCGGGGAACAGGCCGCTCATCAATTCCGCCACTCCGCCTCCCACCACCAAAACATCGGGATCGAGGAGGTCGACCATGTTGCCCAGCCAGACGGTCAGCAAGCGGGCCGTCTCACGGAGGACGTCGCCCGCCAGCGGATCGCCCTCACGCCAGGCCTGGCCGACGTGCTCCGTTTTCACCGCCGCGGCCGCGCCACCGGCGAGTTCCAGCAGCCGCCGTCCGGCTGGGCCGGCGCCAGCCAGCTTTTCCCGCGCCCGCCGGGCGATGGCGGTACCGGAGCACAGGGCTTCGATGCAGCCGCGCTTGCCGCAGCCGCAGCGGGGACCGTTGTAGTCGATGGTAATGTGGCCACCCTCGGCCGCGCTCCCGGTGCGGCCGTGATAGATTCGCCCGTCCAGCACAATCCCGGCTCCGATGCCGGTGCCCAAGGTAGCGTAGAAGACGTAGCGATATCCCCGTGCGGCGCCCCACAGCACTTCAGCCAGGGCGGCGGCGTTGCCATCGTTATCCACGCGGGCCGGAATTCCGAACGCCCGCCAGATCTCGTCGGCCAGAGGAAAGTTGCGCCAGCAGGGAACGTTCGGAGGGTTGAGGACCACGCCGCTGGCGGGATCGAGCGGCCCCGGCGAGCAGATCCCAATTCCGGCGAGATTGCCACGCGCACCGGGCTCGGCCGCAAGGATGGTTTCCACGGCCGCCCGCACGGCGGAAAACCCGGTGGCCGCGTCAGCGCTCGAAATCATCGACACGCGGGTCTTCGCGACGATAACTCCGGCGGCGTCCACCAGCCCCGCGGCGACTTTAGTGCCGCCGACATCCACTCCAATGGTCATGGTTTCCGGCATACTGAGGTCCAGCGAAGGAGCATGGTAACACCACGAGCCACTACCACCGCGCGGCGCCCGATGCGGCTCTAGATTCGCGCGTCCGAGCCGCCACCAAAGGGAGCGGTTGGAGCCGGCAGACTGTAGACTGAAAGCTCCGGAGCCGGCATCGAAGCCGATGGAGGAAACCAGCCAAACACGGCGGCGGCCGAACGTCCTGCTCGCGGTGGAATGTTGCGCGTGCGCTCTGTTGACGGCGATTCTGATCTGGCCGCTTTTCCGGATCGAATACCTGGACAACTGGGGGTCCATCGACAGCACCTTCATCGCGACCGCGCGTTTCTTGCGCGAGCACTGGCCGCATTCCCGGTGGATGCCGCTGTGGTATTGCGGAACGCGCTTCGATTACCTCTATCCGCCGGTGTTGCCCTATGGAACCGCGCTGCTCTCGGCCCTGTTCCAGGTTTCGACGGCGCGCGCGTATCATCTCTACACGGCGCTGTTCTACTGCCTGGGAACCGCGGGAACGTATGCGCTGGTTCGGGTGGCGAGCGGGTCGCGAGCCTGGGCGGCGATCGCGGCGGCGGCCACGGCTCTGGTCTCTCCCTCGTATCTTTTCCTGAAATCGTTCCGCGACGACTCGTTTCTGCACATGCCGCAGCGGCTGAACGTGCTCGTCAAATGGGGCGAAGGGCCGCACATGACGGCGCTCGCCTGCCTGCCCTTCGCGCTGCTGTTTTGCTGGCTCGCGATTCGAGACGGCAACCGCCGGTGGCTGGGGCTGGCGGCGGTTTGCTGCGCGCTGGTGGTGTCGAACAACTTCTACGGCGCTACGTCGCTGGCGCTTCTGTTCGTCCCGCTGGCATGGGCGCTATGGATCACGCACCGGGATGCGCGCATGTGGCTCCGGGCCGCGGCCATCGCGGCAATGGCATACGGCCTGACGGCTTTCTGGTTGACGCCTTCCTACTTGCGCGTCACCATGGACAACCTGAAGTACGTGGCGCAGCCGGGCAACGCCCGCTCACGCTGGCTGGCGCTGGCCGTGGCCGCGGTCTTCGCGCTCGCGAGCGCCGGCATCGCCCACCGCAGGAAGAATCTCGCCTACCCCGTGCTCGTTTGCGCCAGCTCGCTGGCGATGGCGTTGAACGTGGCCGGCAACTACTACTTTGGCTTTCGCGCGATCGGCGAACCGCGGCGCCTGGCGCCCGAGTTGGATCTTGTCCTGATTCTGCTGCTGGCGGAAATCCTGCGCGCCATGGCCGGCGCCTGCCAGCGCTGGTTGCGGGCGGCGGCTTTTGCGGCCGCCGTGGCGGCGCTGTGCGCGGGCAACCAGTACCTGCGGAGCCCCTGGCGGGTGTTCCGGGCCGACCCCAATTACCGCCAGAGAGTGGAGTACCGGACCACGGACTGGATCGCCCGCAATCTGCCCGGCGCGCGCGTTCTTGCGGCTGGCTCCATGCGCTTCTGGTACGACGCCTGGCACGATGGCGAGCAGGTGGGCGGAGGTTCCGACCAGGGGCTGGTAAACGGCATGCTGCTGCTGGCGCAGTGGCAAGTGACCCGCGACGCGGAGGCCGATATGGCGCGCGATATCGCCTGGCTTCAAGGCGTGGGCGCCGATGCCATTCTGGTGAACCAGGCCAACTCCCGCGAGATTTTCCACGACTACGCCGCGCCGGCAAAATTTGCGGGCATCCTGCCGGTAATCTACGACAACCGGCAGGGCGACGTGATCTACCGTGTGCCGCGGCGGGCGCCGGCCCACGCCCGCGTGGTGGAAACGAGCCGCGTGGCCGGCCTCGCCGCGATCCCGATCACCAATCAGGATAGCCCGCGGATCGAAGCATATGCCGCCGCGGTCGAACAAGGGCCGGATGCGCCGGTCGAGATGCATTGGGAGGGAAGCGACGCCCTGCGGATTCGGGCGCGGTTCGACGCCGGCGAAAGCCTGCTGGTCGAGGAAAGCTTCGATACCGGGTGGCGTGCCCGATGCGATGGCAAACGCTTGACCATTCGCAAAGACGTGGCCGGCAATATGCTGGTCGACGTTCCGCCGGGGGACCGGGAAGTGCGCCTGGCGTTCGAGTTGCCGCTCGAGAATCTCGCCGGCCGCGGACTGACGGCGGTGTCTCTCGCCTTACTGGTGTTTTGCTTCTGGAAGAAAAAGCAGGTCAGGTGAGACAGACGATCGTCTTTTGCCGTCTGTCAGGCTGCTGTGCCACCGACGCCGGCCCTACTTGCCGATGCAGAAGGTGGAGAAGATGCGGTTGAGGATGTCGTCCGCGGTGGTGGCGCCGGTGATGGCGTCGATGGGGCTCAAGGCGGCGTAGAGGTCGAGCAGCACCATTTCGTGCGGAATCCCGGCTTCGACCGCGCAGCGCGCTCTTTCCAGGTAAATGCCGGACTCCAGCAATAGGCGCTCGTGGCGCAGGCTGGTGATGAAGCCGGTCTCGGCCTCCATCGCCCCGGGCGGCAGCACGGCGTCGAGAATGGCTTGCCGCAGCCGCTCAATGCCTTCGCCGGTGAGCGCGGAAACGGCAATGGCATCTCCGGTATCCGGAAGCGCTGCCGCGCGCCCCAGATCGCACTTATTGCCTACCGTCAGCATGCGCCCCTGGCTGCGCGCGCGGCGGACGATCTCGCGGTCTTCGGCATCGAGCGGCCGCGAGACGTCCACCACCACCAGGGCCAGGTCGGCATCCGCCAGGGCTTCGAAGCTGCGCTCGATGCCGAGCGATTCGACGGTTTCCTTCGAATCCCTAATGCCGGCGGTATCGACCAGCTTTACGGGGAAACCGCCGATGGAAGCGGTCTCGGAAATGGCGTCGCGGGTGGTTCCGGGAATGTCGGTGACGATGGCGCGGTCCTGCTCGAGCAGGCGATTGAACAGGCTGCTCTTGCCGACGTTGGGGCGGCCGACGATGGCGAGCGTCAGCCCCGAGCGCACCAGGCTGCCGAAAGCGAAGCTTGCAGCCAGCTTCACCACGCCGGCCTGAAGAGGCTCCAAACGCGCGACGATTTCTTCCACCGCGGCCACGCTGATGTCGTCTTCGGCGAAATCGATGCCGGCCTCGAGCAGGGCAATCAGCTCGACCAGCTTTTCCTTCACCGGCGCCAGGCGCCGCGACACGGAGCCGGCCACCTGCTGCGCCGCCACGCGCGCCTGATAGAGCGTGGTAGCCTCGATCAGATCGCGCACAGCTTCAGCTTGCGGAAGATCGATGCGGCCGTTCAGGAATGCGCGCAGGGTGAATTCGCCGGGCTCGGCCAGCCGGGCGCCGGCTTCGAGCGCGCGCGCCACGGCATGCCGCAGAACCACCGGCGCGCCATGGCAGGCAATTTCCACCACGTCTTCGGCGGTATACGAGCGCGGCGCTTCGAAGAATGTCGCCACCACCTGATCCACCGCGTGGCCGGCGGCGTCGGTCAACTCCGCCATGCGCGCGTGCCAGGAGCGCCAGGAGCCGCCGGCGCCGAACTGTAAGACGCTTTCCGCCACGCGGCGCGCCTCGCGGCCGGAGAGGCGCACGATCCCCAGACCGCCCGGTCCCGGCGGAGTGGAAATGGCGACGATCGTGTCGTGGGTCGGCACTTAAGTCGTAGCGCTGGCTGTCAAGCCTGCTGAGCAGAGAATCATCTCGGCCTTTCTTGCCGCTCTTGCGCTGTACGCCAAACTGGCAGCCCCGTGCGTCCGAAAGAAAGCCGAGACGAATCTCGGCTCTGCGGGCTTGACAGCCTGCGCCACGTGCTAACGGCGCGGGCCGCGCCTAGGCGGACCGGAATCGCGGCGACGCCCTTCGCCGTGGGCGCCCCGAGGCCTGTCTCCGCGCCCATCTCCGTGACCGCGCGGTGAGAAGGCGCTGGGCGGCGGCTCCGGCAGGCTGGCCATGCCGGCGGGATAAACCACCACCTGGCGCGACGGGCCGGAGCCCTGGCTTTCGCTGCGAATGTTGGTGTCGTTGCGCAGCGCCAGATGGATCACGCGCCGCTCGCGGCTGTTCATGGGATTGAAGCGAAACGGGGCGCCGGTGCGCTTCACCTTTTCGGCCGCCGCGGTGGCGCTGAGCCGCAACTCCTCGATGCGCAGCAGGCGATAGTCGTTGGCGTCGAAGGAAAGCCGCGAATGGTCTTCCGAAGGCATGCGCAGCATTTCCATGATGACGTGCTCGAACGCCAGCAGCAGCTCGGCGCGATTGGCCAGCAGGGCATCCACGTCGGCGCCGGTGAACTTCACCAGCACGTCGGGCGTTTCCACGTCGTCCTCGCCGGGCCGCGCGTCCTCGATCGCGAACTCCAGATCGAAGCCACCGCTCGAAAACACCCTGCGCAAGAACCCTTCGATGCGGGGGGCTATGGAGGACGCGGAATACTTTCTCTCTGTCACTGGCTATTTCCTGCCGTTCTTTTTCTTGGGAAGCTCAACGCTGCGAGCCGCTTCCAAGGCGGCTTCGGTGTGGTTGAAGAACCATTGCTGGCCCATGTTCACGAGATTGCTGGTCAAGTAGTATAACACCAGGCCGCTGGGCAAATTATAGAACATGGCGCCGAAAATCAGCGGCATCATCATCATCATGTTCTTCTGGTTGGGATCGACGTTCGCCTGCGGGGTCATCTTCTGCATCAGAAACTGGCTGGCGATCATGACGATGGGCAAGACCTTGATGGCCAGGTGTTCGGGTTGGGAGAGATCCGTCACCCACAGCCAGGTAGCGCCGCGCATTTCCACCGAAACCGAAAAGACCTTATAGAAGGCGATAAAGAACGGAATCTGGATCAACATCGGGAAACAGCCGCCCATGGGATTCACGCCATACTTCTT
>JBKQVG010000044.1:0-9073 GCA_052325345.1 Bryobacteraceae bacterium | reverse complement strand
ACATGGACGCGCCGCGGGGCGCGACCGGCCTCGATATTGCGTTCGATTTTCTGGCGCCGCCGGAGGGCCAGCTCTCGTCGGGCAGCTCCACCACCACGGAGCTGGCCGTACTGAACTGGAACCAGTTCGTTCTCTATCCCCAGGGCGCCGATCCGGACCGCCTTCCCTACCAGGCGACGCTGCGGCTGCCGGAGGGCTGGAAATTCGGCACCGCGCTGCCGGTGCGCCGGCAGAACGGCACCGAGATTGAATTCGAGACCGTGCCTCTGACCACGCTGATCGATTCGCCGCTTTCGGCCGGCCTGCATTACCGCACCATCGAGCTGGGGAACGCGGGCGGCGTGCCGCACTTCCTGCACCTGGCCGGCGACAGCGAAAACGCCATCGACATGGGCAACGAACAGATCGCCCATTACCGCGCCCTGACGGCGGAAGCCAACGCGCTGTTCGGGGCGCACCACTACCGTTCCTATCACTTCCTTTACAGCCTGAGCGACCACCTGGCTCATTTCGGACTGGAGCACCACGAATCGAGCGACGACCGGCTGGGCGAGCACGCCGTGACCGACGAAGGGCGCCGGGTGGTGGACGCGTCCCTGCTGCCGCACGAATTCGTGCATTCCTGGAACGGCAAATACCGCCGGCCCGTGGGACTGACAAGCGGGGGGCACGACGGCGGCTACGATACACCCATGAAGGGCGACCTGCTGTGGGTCTACGAGGGGTTGACCGAATACCTGGGCAGCATTCTGACGCCTCGCGCGGGCTTGCAGAAGCCCGAGGAATATCGGGAGGCGCTGGCTTATACCGCGGCAGCTCTCGATTCCGAGTCGGGCCGCAAGTGGCGTTCCCTGGAAGACACGGCCGTCGCCGCGCAGCTTTTCTATTTCGCGGGCGACGATTATATCGATTACCGCCGCGGCGTGGACTATTACCCCGAGGGCGAAATGCTCTGGCTCGACGTGGATGCCCGCATCCGCCAGTCGACCGGCGGCAAGAAATCGCTGGACGATTTTTGCCGCGCTTTCCATGGCGCTCCCTCTACGCCGCCCGCCATGAAGACCTACGATTTCGACGACATCGTGGCCGGGTTGAACGGCGTGGCGCCTTCCGACTGGGGCGCGTTTTTGAACCAGCGCCTCAAATCCGTGGCGCCGAAAACGCCGGTGGAAGCGGTGACGTCCGCCGGCTGGAAGCTGGTGTACGACGATGTGCGCTCGGACTTTCTGAAAAACATGGAAGACGCCTACAAAGAATCCAATTTCACTTTTTCGCTGGGCTTGCGGGTTCACGACGACGACAGCAGCGTGATCGACGTGGTCTTCGGAGGTCCGGCGCAACGGGCGGGCGTCATTCCCGGGGTGAAGCTGATCGCCGTAAACAACCGCCAGTATTCCGCCGGCGTGCTGCGGGATGCGCTGAAGGCCGCGGCCCATGGGGGTCCGGCGATCGAGCTGCTCGTCAAGAGCGGAGAATACTACCAGACTCATCGCATCGACTACCACGGCGGCGAGCGCTACCCGCACCTGGTGCGCGACCTCGGCCAGCCGGACCTGCTTTCGACCATCATCGCGCCGCTGGTGAAGCAGTAAGAAGGAATTCAGCCACAGATCAACACAGATGAACAGAGATGGAATCCGGCCGTCAGCCATCAGCCAAAACCGGAGCGGCTTTGGGGACGGCGGCAGGCAGGCGAATTGCCTGCGGCGCATGCGGGTTCAGTTTCCGAGCTTGCGATAATCCAGCGGCGGCTTCTGGCCGGCGGGTATTTGCGAATGGTATTCCCGGCCTTCGAGGCGTTTCTGAAAATCTTCTTTGGCCGCCGCCCGAAGCTTCGGATCGGTGAACAGGTCCTGAGCGGTAAGGGCCAGGGCTTTGGCCGCGAGCACCATCCCGTCCTGGCCGATCGCCATGCCGCTGGCCGCCACGGCGTACCAACTATGTGCCGGAGTGCCGGGGACCCAGGTGGCGGTGGAAACGCCCATGGTCGGGACCGACCAGCTCACGTCGCCCACATCGCTCGACGCCGAGCCCTCCGAAGTGCGATCGCGCTGGAGCGGTTCGATATAGCTTTCGGCGCCCGGCCTCGGCCGCGACCCGGGCGGCAGCAGCGCGCTCAAACGAGCGGCGAAGGCGGTTTCCGCAGGAGTATACGCGATACCGCCCAGTTCGCTCAGGTTTTGGTACATGCGCTCGGCGAGCGGGGTGTTGCCGATCATATTGTAGTCGCTGCTGACGATGCGCACCTCGACCGTGGTGCCGGTAGCCAGGGCGGCTCCTTTGGCGCAGTTGACGATGCGGTCCCAGATGCCGGTCAAAACCGGCATGGAGGGATGGCGGGCATAGAGGAACATCTCGGCGTCGTCGGGCACCACGTTGGGCGCCATGCCGCCCTTGGAGATGATGTAGTGGATGCGGGTGACGCTGGGGACGTGCTCCCGCATGAACTCGACCGCGTTGCCCATGAGCATGACGCCATCGAGGGCGGAGCGGCCCATTTCGGGCGCGGCGGCGGCGTGGGCGGCCAGACCGTGAAATTCAAACTTGGCGGAAATCACGGCTAGCATTCCATCGCCGGTGTTGACGGCGTTGCGGTCGCCGGGGTGCCAGTGCAGGACTACGTCGACGTCTTTGAACAGGCCGGCGCGCACCATGTAGACTTTGCCGGAACCGCCCTCTTCGGCGGGAGTGCCGTAAAAGCGCACCGTGCCGGGAAGGTGATGGCCGGCCAGGTAATCCTTGACGGCAACGGCGGCGAGCGCCCCGCCGGCGCCCAGCAGATTATGGCCGCAGCCGTGGCCGGGAGCGTTGGCGACGAGCGCCTTGCGCTCCGGCACGGCGTCCTGGGAGAGCCCGGGCAGGGCGTCGAACTCGCCGAGAATGCCGATCACCGGTTTGCCTTCGCCGTAGGTGGCGACGAAGGCTGTGGGGATTTCGGCCACGCCGGCCTCGACGGCGAAGCCAGCGGCTTTGAGGTGTTGCTGCAACAATTCCGAGCTGCGATGCTCCTGGTAGCCGACTTCGGCAAATTCCCAGACCTTCCGGGACACGTCGCGGTATTCGGCCGCGTGGGCGTCGACCAGGGCGGCGATGTCGTGGTGGGCGGAAACGGGGTCGGCGCCCCACGCCAGGAGCGGCGCGAAGCAGGCGCAGCAGGCAAGTTTGTGCAGCATGATCGACAAACGTAGCGGTTTCAGACGCGGAAAGTCAACCGATTGGGCAGATTTGTGCAGGTTTGAGTGTTTTCGACGGCCGGGCGGCCTTTGAAAAAACAAAATTGGAGCTGATAGACGCGGGTTCGGGCGATGGGCTCCAGAGCAGCTTTTGGCCGTGCGGGTTGGTTCCTTGTGCATTTTTGTGCAAAAGCTGACGGGTTTTACAAGCGCCCGTCGCGGGCGCGATCCTCGATTCCGGCAAGGCTTCGGTCGCGGCCCGGAAACTATGAATACCATGGACGGCAATGCATTTCGAGATGTCCAGACCCTAAATTACTGTTTTTGAAGGGGATGTTTTTGGACTCGCGCGGTGACCGATAAGCGGCCAATCGGGAAAGGCGCGGAATGGGGTTTTTCCTCGGTGGCCGGCCGGCCGCGGGCAGGAAAAGAGGCGTTTTGCGAGAGATGACCGCTCCAATCTCCTGTCTTTGTTGGAGTCCGCACGCGAACATCCACGATTCCTGGGCCCGAAAAACGCGCGTCACCAATGCAGCGGAACCGCGGCAAGCCAGCCAAGTGACAGGTCCGGTTGCTCCAACTGACGTGGGCGGGGCTTATCAGGACAACCCCGGGATGCTGTCGCCGTCGCGGCGTACAGTTCTGGAGGCGGTGAACTGGTGTTTTCCTGGGGCTGCCCCCTGTCACACGCCAACCGGTCGTCTACTGCACTATGTCACCAGTCCAGCGGTCGCGGTGCGCCCAGAACGGGCACTGCGGGCAGACCTGTCCTTCGGGGTAGTCGACCCCCTCCTCATGCGGGCAGCCTATGATCCGATCCGTCATGACTACCGATTTGGCTCCATGATCCCGCACGAACTGGAGGATCTCGCTACCAACGGCCGGATCTGTCCGAACGTCGCCCTCCTCGGCGAACCAACGTTTCAAGGCGATCGGCTCGGCGTCCTCAGCGGTCACAATCCCAACTGCGACTTTGCTGGCGCGTTTGTCATCCGGCCCGTAGAACGCGATGGTCGCGACCGGATAGCCCCGAAAGCCACGACGTGCCTTTCTCTTCAGGGGTGAATCGGGGTGGCGTTTGAATCTCACGCAACACCAGTCTCGTACAAACGCGCCGCCCTCGCAACTGACCACAAGGCTCAGTTCCGGTCACATCGGCGTTTTGCGCGAGAGATCCCCGCTGGACTCTTCAAGCTTCCCAGATCGGGGCCTCCTGGGCGTTCGGGCGGTGTCAAGGGCTTTGTTTAAACATTTCCGCGGGTTGACGTCTCGACCCGGCCATAATGGTTGCACCCGAGCGGAGGGTGGCGTTCTGCCGAGACGCAACACTGAGCGCCGGCTCGGCGGCCGGGATTCGCCGGGGTCGAGCGCGACCGGCGCAAGTTGCTGTCCCGGATTCCCCCTTTCTCTGATACTTTAATTGCGGAGGAATCATGCTCAAACTGATTTGTACGCTGATCCTTTGTACGGGTTTCGCGTTTGCGGCCGATGTCTCCGGCACGTGGCAACTGGCCGTGGAGACGAGCCAGGGCACGGGGAACCCGACAGTCGTCTTCCAGCAGCAGGGGGAACAGCTCACCGGAACGTTCAACAGTCAAATCTTTGGTGAGGCGAAGATCACCGGATCGGTGAAGGGGAATGCCATCGAGTTCGAGTTCGAGGGCGACGCGGGCGGCCAGAAGATCAAGGTGAGCTACAAGGGCACCATCGAGAGCTCGACCGTCATGAAGGGCACGGCTGCGTACGCGGGCTTCGACGACAACGCTACCTGGTCCGGGACCAAGAAGTGAGCCGATGCGATGGCGGCCGGATGACATCGTGTGACTCGTCCAACTGGAAACGCGGGGACATCGTGTGTTTCCATTTAACCCCCCTCCAAAAGGTCCGACTGCGCGAATTTGAGTTTGCTCTGCGAGGCGGAATTTCTCAAGGAAACACGCGGGCTGTCCCCCCAGCGCTCCCCCAGCACTGGACGCAACTTTGAGGGCTCGGGGAAGGGGCTCCGTCCCCCGAAACGCTGTCAACGACGTGATTGCAACCGAGCCGAAGGAGCAGCGCGAAGCCTGGTCCTGGGGACGCACTGCCCTTCTTTTTTCACCATGAACGCATGTCTGTCCCAATTGCGGTTAAGGGGAATCGACTATGCCGGTCTTTGGTCGAGATACTTCCGTGACCTTCTTGCTAAGGCGGCCGCCGGAAGCAGTCCACCCAGTGCTTGATCGGTTAAGGCACTAGGCTCTCATATGCGGATTGTGGATTGGGCGGGTTCCCGGGAGAAGCTACCGGGGCTTCAAACGGGAAAGCCCGGAGACAAGTCCGGGCCTTCCACACGAAGCTGGAAAGGAGGACCCAGCTTATGATCCTCTTGCTGGTAAAGATCCCGCCGATTGCGGGCCGGCTTACGGCGTTGATCGTTTGGACCCGTAAGGGCCGGCGGTAAGCGTCGTGCGGGGCCGGGGTAGCCACCCCGATTCCCGCTACCAGCATCATAGCGCAGCGGGCCGGGTTTTTCCACAGTAGTGCGGCGGTAATATGGGGTTCACTCATGATTGCACTGTTGCGCGGCGTTCTGGTGGAGAAGCATCCGAACCAGGCGGTGGTCGAGGCCGGCGGGGTGGGCTATGACGTGACCATTCCGATCTCCACGTTTACCCGTCTTCCCGATGCGGGGGCGGAGGTGCGGCTGCGCATCCACACCCACGTTCGCGAAGACGCGCTGGCGCTGTACGGCTTTCTCACGGCGGACGAGAAGACGCTGTTCGAGAAGCTGATCGGGGTGAGCGGGATTGGGCCGACGCTGGCGGTGAAGGTGCTCTCCGGCCTGGCGGCGCCGGATTTGATTCGCGCCATCCAGCGGGGCGAGGTGGACCGGCTGGTGCGCCTTCCGGGTGTAGGGAAAAAGACCGCCGAGCGGATGGTGCTGGAGCTGCGCGACAAGCTGCCGGCGGCGACGGCGGAGGCGGGCGACGGCGCGGCCGCTCCACCGGCGGCGCTTTCGGCCATCGATCAGGACGTGCTTTCGGCGCTGCTCAACCTGGGTTGCGGGCGCCCGCAAGCGGATGCCGCGGTGCGCAAAGCCAAAGCCGCGCTGGGCCCAGGGGGCGCCACGGCGGACTTCGAAACGCTGTTTCGGCGCGCTCTGGAACTGGTACGGTAAGCTGGTAGCACAATGCCCGACCGGCAGTTGATTTCCGGCGATCGCCAGCCCGAAGACGCGCTTTTTGAAGTAGGATTGCGCCCGCGGCGGCTGGCCGATTTCACCGGGCAGAACAAGCTCAAGGAGAACCTGGGCATCGCCATCCAGGCCGCCCGCATGCGCGGCGAGGCCATGGACCACGTGCTGCTCTACGGCCCGCCGGGGCTGGGCAAAACCACGCTCGCGACGATCATCGCCGAGGAACTGGAAGTGCCCATCACCCCCACTTCCGGGCCGGTGCTGCAAAAGAAGGTGGACCTGACCGGCATTCTGAGCAACATCCGCGCGCGCCAGGTTTTCTTCATAGACGAGATTCACCGCCTGCTGCCGGACGTGGAGGAGATGCTGTACTCGGCGCTCGAAGACTTCCGGGTGGACCTTCTGATCGGGGCCGGTCCGGGCGCGCGCACGCATTCGCTGCCCTTGCCGAAGTTCACGGGCATCGGCGCCACCACGCGGCAGGGGTTGATTTCGGCGCCCTTACGCGGGCGCTTCGGGCTGGTGCTGCGCCTGGACCCGTATAGCGCGGTGGAACTGGAATCGATCGTGAAGCGCTCGGCGGCCCTGCTGAACGTCATTGTCGAGGTGGGCGCGGCGTCGGAAATCGCGCGGCGCTGCCGCGGCACGCCGCGCATCGCCAATCGCCTGCTGCGAAGGGTGCGCGACTACGCGCAAGTACGCGCCGATGGGCGGATCACCCAGCCGGTGGCGGAGACCGCGTTAAACCTGCTGGACGTGGACCGCTTCGGCCTGGACGAAATCGACCAGAAGATCATGCTGACGATTCTGGACAAATACCGCGGCGGACCGGTAGGAGTGGGCACCATCGCGGCATCCATTTCGGAAGAAGCCGACACGATTGAAGAGGTCTACGAGCCATACCTGATCCAGCTCGGATTTTTGAACCGGACGCCGCGCGGCCGGATGGCCACCGAGCGGGCGTACGAGTATTTCGGGATCAAGCGAAAACTGCGGGATGAGGACCAGCCGGCGCTCTTTTGAAGGGCTACCGCTCGGGATTCTCGAGTTTGTCGAGGCCGTCTTCGTGGTCGTCGAGATCGATGTCGTGCCGCTCTAGAATCCTACCCATCCGGTTGAAGAGGTCTTTGAATACAGTTTCGTTGTCCCGGTGCATGGATGCCAGAAGTTCAACGCTTTGGGTCAGGGCATACACTATGCTAATTGTACCCAAGGCCGCCGTAAATTGCATGACGGACGAGGCAGTGCCGCCGGAACTATTGAATGTCCAAACTTATCTATCTCAGCCTCGGCTCCAATATCGGCGACCGCGAGGAGTATCTGCGCGCTGCGGTGGAGCGCTTGTCCGAGGCTGGTATCCGCGTGCTTCGCGCTTCGCCGCTCTATGAAACCGAGCCGGTGGATTACACCGCGCAGCGCTGGTTTCTGAACCAGGTAGTGGAGGCCGAAACGGAGCTGTTTCCGAGGCAGCTTCTGGCCGTCGCGCAACGCATCGAGCGGGAGTTGGGGAGGGTGCGGAGCGTGCCCAAGGGGCCGCGCACGGTGGATATCGACATTCTGTTTTACGGCCGGGCGGTAGTGCGCGGCGAGCGGCTGGAGATTCCGCATCCGCGCCTGGGGGAGCGGCGGTTCGTGCTGGCGCCGCTGGCGGACCTGGCGGCCGATTTGCGCCATCCGGTGACCCGGCGCACGGTGCGCGAGATGCTCGAGGCGGCGCCGGAGGCCAAGGTACGGCTGTTACACTCGTAGCATCACGGTGCCCGACCTTTACGCGGCCCTCAAGAAACACTGGGGCTACGACTCATTTCGGCCGCTGCAAGAGCGAATTATCGGAAGCCTGATGGGCGGCCGGGACGTGGCGGTGGTCATGCCCACCGGAGGCGGCAAGTCGCTGTGCTACCAGTTGCCGGCGGTGGTGCTGGGGCAAACGGTGGTAGTGGTGTCGCCGCTGATTGCGCTGATGCAGGACCAGGTGGCGCAACTGGCCGATATGGGCATTCCAGCGGCGGTGGTGAACAGCTCGCAGACCGGCGAGCAACAACAGGCGGTGATGCGCGCCGCTGCCCAGGACGCGTTCCGGCTGCTCTACATCTCTCCGGAGCGGCTGGCGCGGCCGGATACGGTGCGGTGGCTCGAGAAGGTTCCGGTGGCGCTGTTCGCCATCGACGAAGCGCACTGCATTTCCGAATGGGGCCACGAATTCCGGCCGGAGTACCGGCAACTCAGCTCGTTGCGACGGAATTTTCCGGACAAACCCATCGCCGCGTTCACGGCCAGCGCGACCAAGCGCGTGCGGCAGGACATTCTGGACCAGCTCCAACTGCGCGATCCCGACAAGTACATCGCCAGTTTCCACCGTCCCAACCTGCGCTATATCGTGCACGAGTGCGACCGCGACTCGCACCAGCGGCTGCTGCTGGCCGCGCTCCACGCATACAAGGGAGAGAGCGCGATCGTGTACGCCCCCACCATCGCCCTGGTGGAAAGCACGGTGGACTTTCTGGGCGATCACAACATCGACGCCATCGCGTATCACGGGCAGATGGACACTCTCCGGCGCCGCCGCAACCAGGAGCGCTGGATGAACGACGAAGTGCGGGTGCTGGTGGGCACCATCGCCTTCGGCCTGGGCATCAACAACCCGGCGGTGCGCGCGGTGATCCACACCTCGCTGCCGAAATCCCTCGAGCAGTATTACCAGGAAGCCGGGCGGGCCGGCCGCGAC
>JBKQVG010000043.1:0-6500 GCA_052325345.1 Bryobacteraceae bacterium | reverse complement strand
CGACCCGCATCGCCGCTTGAACCCTCTCACCCGCGAATGGGTGCTGGTATCCCCGCACCGCACCGAGCGACCCTGGCAGGGCCAAGTCGAAGAGGCTCCCCACTCCTCGCAGCCGGAATACGACCCCCAGTGCTACCTGTGCCCCGGAAATACCCGCGCCGGCGGTGTCCGCAACCCCAACTACACTTCGACTTTCGTCTTCGACAACGATTTCGCGGCCCTGAAACCCGATACCCCCGCCGGCGAATTCTCCCAGAGCGGACTGCTGGTTGCCGAAACCGAGCCCGGCATCAGCCGCGTGCTCTGCTTTTCTCCCCAGCACAATCTCACCATCGCCAACATGGAATTGGACGACGTCCGCCTGGTGGTCGATCGCTGGGTGGAGCAATTCCTCGATCTCGGGGCCCGCGATTTTATCCACTATGTGCAGATCTTCGAAAACCGCGGCGCCATGATGGGCGCCAGCAACCCCCATCCGCATTGCCAGATCTGGTCCTGCAACACGGTTCCCAACGAGGTCGCCAAGGAACAACGCTCCCAGCAGGCTTGGCTGGCGGAGCACGGCGCCTGCCTGCTCTGCGACTACCTCCGCCTGGAGCGCTCCGAAGGCGTCCGCACCGTGGAAGAGAACGATAGCTTCCTCACCGTGGTCCCATTTTGGGCCGTCTGGCCGTTTGAAACCATGATCCTCGCCAAGCGCCATCTCACCGCTCTCGATGAGCTGTCCGCCGCCGAACGCACCGCCCTGGCCGACATTCTCAAGCGCACCACCACCCGCTACGACCGCCTCTTCCAGGTCCCCTTCCCCTACACCGGCGGCCCCCATCAGCGCCCCACCGATGGCGCGCCCCACCCCGAATGGCACTTCCACTGGCACTTCTATCCGCCCTTGCTGCGTTCCGCCACGGTGCGCAAGTTTATGACGGGCTATGAGCTGCTCGGCACACCCCAACGCGATCTCACCGCCGAAACGGCCGCCGAACGCCTCCGTTCCCTCTAGCCCGGCGTATTCAACCCGACAACCGCTCCCTGGCGGTCGCGGCTCCGTTGCAGGCGCCACGTGTTTGCATGTAGTTACCGAGCCGCGACCGCCAGGGAGCGGTTGTCGGTCGCCCATTCTCCCCAAAACGGTTAAGCACCCCGCCCAGCCGCCAAGACGCCGTAGAGCAATGCCGCAGTGCCCGTTGGTATCATGGCGAATATGAAGTTTTTCCGCATGTTGTCCCTTTTGACGCCCATGGCCTGCCTGCTGGCCCAAACTCCTCCGGCCGCCAGCCCCGCGCCGTCTTCCCAAGCTCCCAAGGCCGCTGCTCCGGCGCCTCCCGCTAACGCGGTCCCGCTCACGCTCAGGCCCGGCAACGCCAAAACCCAGGTGATCCCCGCCGTGCCCGTGCCGCCCGACAAGGTGGTTCTGACGGTGGATAACGCCAAGTTCACCGCCGCCGAATTGGATCAGATCATGAGCCAGGTAAGAGCTGGGCAGACCCCCGCCGCGCGCAAGCAGTTCGCCGATACCTTGGTGAAAATGCTCGTATTGGCCGAGGACGGCCATCGCCTTAAGCTCGACGAGGCCCCCTCCTACCGCGCTCAGGTGCAGTTGCAGACCGCCAATATCCTGGCCGGCCTGACCTATGCCGAAATCACCAAGCAAAGCAAGCCCTCCGAAGAAGAGATGCGCAAATACTACGACGAGCATCAAAAAGACTTCGAGCAGGTGCAGGCGCGCCACATCCTGATCCGCTTCCAGGGCTCCTCTCTGCCCGTCAAACCCGGCGAAAAAGACCTCACCGACGCCGAAGCCCTGGCCAAGGCCCAGGATATTCGCAAGAAACTGGTTGCCGGCGGCGATTTCGCCGCCATCGCCAAAGCGGAATCCGACGATTCCGGCAGCGGCGCCAGCGGCGGCGAACTGGGCTTCTTCCACCGCGGCCAAATGGTCCCTTCTTTCGAAACCGCGGCGTTTGCCCTGAAGGAAGGCGAGATCAGCGATCCCGTCAAGTCTCAATTCGGTTATCACATCATCAAGGTCGAAGCTCACAAAGTGAAGACCTTCGAGGAAGCCAAACCGGAAATCGAACAGCGCCTGGCCCCCCAGCAAGCTCAGAAAACCCTCGAGGAAATGGTGAAGAAGGCCACCGTCGAGATGGACAAGGACTATTTCGGAGACGCCCCGGCTCCCACGCTTCCCCCGTCCCTCATGCACCCGGCCACTCCGCCCAAACAATAGCGTGAGCGTCTCGACCCGCAAGTTGGAGTTGGCTTGCCCGCTCTGCGGGTCGGGAGAGGTCTTCTATACCTGCACGCCCGGCTGCTGCTTCAACCATGTCTGCGGCAACTGCGGCGCCACCTTCGAGCCGGAAACTCACCCCGCCGGCGGCACGCTCAAAGGCGTAATCCCGCCCGACCCGCCGCCGGACGCGTCCGACCCCACCGCCGCCTGCGCCCGCTGCGATTCCACCGCCGTGTATATGACGGCGGAAAACAACATCGTCTGCGCCAGTTGTGGCGCCCTCCTCCGCATCGAAATGACCGAGGTGCATGCCGGTTAGCCCTTGGGCAGCCCGGATTCTTCACCGGCATCCGAAGGTGGCCTCCGCCGTGACGAACTTCGGTTAATCCGGAGAATCTGTTCCAACACTCACCAAACCAGCGAGTTGTGCGCGAAGTTGCCCCGCCCTTGAACCCATGGGGATTTCGACGACGTCGTGATCCAGCGGGTACGCGAAGGGCGTTACGTGGCTTGGCCTCGCCCGCAATTGGCAAAAGCGGGTCTGGCAAAAGCGGGTCGGCAAAAACGGGCCAGCAAGAGCGGGTCAGCCTGGGGTCGAACGGGTCGGTCGAACGGGGCTCATCTTGCATGAGAAAAGAGTCCCCGTCGCATGCGCGGCGCGCGGCGGTACAATAAGTCCGGATTCAGCCATGCCGCGCACCCGACCGGGCGAAGCGGCCCCGCATCCAACTATGCGCCTGTGTATAGCCTTTTCCATCGCCTGCCTGGCCGTGCAGGCCCAGATTCCGGCCACCGACTCGCGCAATACCGACCTGCCCGATACCCGCACCCACTTCGCGCCCAGACACTATGCCACCCTGGCCGAATGGGAAACGCGGAAAGCGGAACTGCGCAAACAGATACTCTCCGCCGCCGGCCTCATGCCCATGTTCCCGAAGAACGATCTGCATCCCGAGATTTTCGGGCGCGTTCAGGGCCGCGACTACACCATTGAAAAGGTGCTGCTCGAAACCTTGCCCGGCTACTACCTGGGCGGCAACCTGTACCGGCCATCGAAACCCGCGCCCGCCGGCGGATTCCCCGCGGTGGTGTCGCCGCACGGTCACTGGAGCTACGGCCGCCTCGAAAATACCGACATCGCTTCCGTCCCGGCGCGCTGCATCAGCCTGGCACACCAGGGCTACGTGGTCTTCTCTTTCGATATGGTGGGCTACAACGACACCCTCCAGACCCCGCACGATTTCGGCAATAACCCGCGCGACGAACTCTGGGATTTCGGCTCGCTTGGCCTCCAGCTCTGGAACGCCATTCGCGCCGTCGATTTTGTCGCCGCGCTGCCCGACGTGAACCCAGGCCGCATCGGCGCTACCGGCGCTTCCGGCGGCGCTACTCAGACCCTCCTGCTGTCAGCCGTCGACGACCGCATCCAATTCTCCGCTCCCGCCAACATGATTTCGTTCCTCTATCAGGGCGGAGGTGTCTGCGAGAACGCGCCGAGCCTCCGCGTGGGCGCCAACAACGTGGAATTCGCCGCGATGATGGCGCCCCGCCCCATGCTCATGACCGGCGCCACCGGCGATTGGACGCGCAACATGGAGCAGGAAGAGTACCCCGCCGTGCGCGCCATCTACCAGCTTTACGGCAAAGCCGGGAACGTTGCAAGCTGGTTCCAGAACGCTCCCCATAATTACAACCAGCCGAACCGCGAAGCCATGTACGCGTTCTTCGGCAGGCGCGTGCTGGGCGAAACCGATGCCGCCCGGTTCAAGGAAGGCACGATCCACGTGGCGCCGCTGCAGGATATGCTGGCGCTCGACAACCGCACGCTCCCCGCCGGCGCCATCGCCTTCGAGCAGGTGAACGCGCTCTGGACGAAGATGTCCGCCGCGCAGAGCGGCGACGCGCGCGAGCGTCTCACCCTGGCGCTGGCCGCGGAATGGCCCTCCCATGTGCTCAGCCAGATCGACGGCGAGCGCGTTCTCCTGGGCCGTGAAGGCAAGGGCGACCGGATCCCCGGCATCTGGGTGAAAGGCTCGAATCCGCCCGCCCTGGTGATCCATCCGGAAGGCGCCGAAGCCGCGCGCCGCACCCCCGAAGTGGCGCATCTCATCCAATCCGGCCGCGCCGTCCTCATGCTCGATGCCTTTCAGACCGGCAGCGCCGTTGCCCCGCGCGACCGCTCCGCCCGCATGTTCCTGACCTTCAATAAAAGCGACGACGCCAACCGCGTGCAGGACATCCTCACGGCGCTGGCATGGCTGAATACACCGAAAACCCTGCTGGTTGGGATCGGAAAGGCCGGCGTCTGGACCCTGTTCGCGGCAGCCTTGGCGCGCGAACCCGTGGACCTGCGCGCCGACCTCGCGAATTTCACCGGTACCGACGAGGATTACATCGCCGGCTTCTTCGTCCCTGGAATCCAGCGCGCCGGCGGCTTACGCGCGGCCCGCGAGCTCGCCGGCTTGCGTTAGTGCCTCATGAACGGCAGCTCTCCACCGTCGACGTCCTCCAAAGGGCTCAGGCCGGGCTGTTTGAATGGATGAGGATTCTTCACCGGCATCTGAAGGTGGCCTCTGCCGTGACGAACTTCGGTTAATCCGGAGAATCTGTTCCAACACTCACCCAGTCAGCGAGCTGTGGGCGAAGTGGCCCCACCCTTGAACACATGGGATTTGCCGATGGGAATGCACCGGCCGTCGTTTGGACACGCCAACTTCCGGGTGCGCCGTAATTCAGGAGCAACCCTCAACCTGGTGGGTTATACTTAGCTAATCCACTCGCATGCTAGGCTGACCTCGCTGGCGTTAGGACGATTACTCAGAAGGGGGAAATGGAATGAAATTCATGGTTGCATGGAAGATTCCGCCGGGCTGCTACAAAGCCGCCGTAGAACGATTTTTGAGCACGGGCGCGCCAAATCCCGAGGGCGTGAAGACCATTGGGCGCTGGCACGCTCCAGGGTCCGCATGCGGATGGCACGTCGTTGAAGGAGAGGCGGCAGCGGTAGCGCAACTTGAGGCGGCGTGGGGGGATCTGCTGGAGACGCAAATCACACCCGTCATTGAGGATGGCGAGGCTGCGGCCAGTCTGGCCAAAGCGCACGGCAAGTAAGAATACTGAAATTGCGAGTGCGTAATGTAAGTGAGAAATGCGGGTTAAGGGAAGAGGGGTAAAATCCTGCCATGACGGGCGAGAAGATCTACGAGTACGATCTGGATATTACGGGAGTCACGGACTACGGCGTCAGCATGGAGTCTATCCTTGCGGGCAAGGAAGAAGTCCCGCCGCAGGGGGCGCGCTTTGACGTGGCTTTTGTGGGAAACGCGACTGGCCGCCTATCGGGGCGAGTGCGTGGCGTCGATTATCTCCGGATGCGCGCCGACGGACGCATGAACCTTGACATCCGCGCGACCATCGAGACCGGTGACGGTTTCCGGATCGGTCTGTCTGCGGACGGCGTGGCGGTGCTGCGCCCGGGTGAGCCGGTCGCCGATCTCTGTGAAAACGTAACTCTCACCACCGCAGCCGCGGGCTACGCGTGGGTCAACACGCGCCAGATCTGGGCGCCGGGGAGCGTGAACCTGGCTACCGGCAAGATTCACATTGACGCATACATGCAATAAACGCGACGAGCTAAAGGCGCGCCAACGGAGCCTCCGTCCAACAACCCCATAGATCCTCGGAACGCCCGGTGAACTAACCGCTACGCGGTAATTGTTGGCACTCTCGGCATTCGAGAGAGGCCAAGGTGGGGGGCGGACGCCCTCGTCCGCGCGCGACCCCCTGGTCGCGCTCTTCCGTCGGTTGCAAATTTAGGACTCTGGCCGGGTTTCCCTGCTACCATCGACAGGGCGTGGCGTCGGCCCGGAATCAGATCGTGCAAAGGAAGACCCTCCTGGCGGCACAAGACCACCACATATGGGGGCGCAGCGCATGCGCCGTCCTGGGTTGCCAGTCTGCCACCGCTCTGGCCGCACCAGGCTCCCGCAACGCGCAGGCTTTAAGCCGCTTACAGCCCGCAGCCGCCACTCGTCCCGCGGTTTCGTTCACCGAGCGGTTTCATCACTTTCGCGGCCTCCAGCTTTTTGGCCTCTTCCCCGGCATTTCCGGGCCGCGAAACTGACGAAACTTTTATCAGTCACATGAGCCTCTTGCAAAATTGCATTAAGTCGCTGAAATAAAACAAAACTGACTAATTTTGTTTGGAGGAGGGCCCCGCGGAGTTAAGCTGTTGCTGTCAACACAAAGCCGCGACTCCGGAGGCCCATAT
>JBKQVG010000042.1:0-3255 GCA_052325345.1 Bryobacteraceae bacterium | reverse complement strand
CCCCTCGGTCACCGAATTCCGGCTCAACCTAAATTCCGCGACGTCAGGAGTTCGGACGCTCTACTCGGAAGATCTGCCAGGCGCCACGATTAGAAACGGGCCAGCCGTCGTAAGTCCATTTGTGTAGTTCCGCCGCCGAAACAGCCAGCCTCATTCAGAGAAACCGGGGAGTCGGCCCCCACGTTTCCTCGCGTTCCCTTGCCGGGCGATTCTCCTGGCGCCGGGTCCTGATGCACGCTATCCTGTTGATCCATGCGAGCGACTATTCGAGGCCTGCGGTGGTGGATGGTAGCCATGGTTTGCCTCGGCACCATCATTAATTATCTGGCGCGCAACTCCCTCGCCGTCCTGAGCCCGCAGCTCAAAACCACCCTGCATTTCACCACCCAGCAGTACTCCTACATCGTGGCCGCATTCCAACTGGCATACACCGTCATGCAGCCTGTCTGCGGCTGGGTCATTGACCGCCTGGGGCTGCGCCTGAGCTTCGCTCTTTTCGCTATCGCGTGGTCCGTCGTTGGAGTCTTGCACGGCGCCGCCACCGGATGGCGATCCCTGGCCGCCTTGCGGGGACTGCTCGGACTGAATCAAGCCTGCGCCATTCCCGCCGGCGTTAAAGCCGTGGCCGAGTGGTTCCCCGGCAAAGAACGCTCCGTCGCTATCGGGTACTTCAATGCCGGGACCTCGCTGGGCGCGCTGCTGGCGCCCCCCGTCGTCGTCTTTTTGGCCCTGCACTACAGTTGGCGCGCGGCGTTCGTGGGCACCGGCGCATTGGGATTTCTCTGGGCCGCCGGGTGGTGGAGTTGCTACCGCTCCCCGGCGGACCATCCGGCTCTCGGCGCCGCCGAACGCAAGCACATCCTCGCCGGACGGGCTCAGGCTCCCACGGGTCCGCGGGCTCCGGCTCGCGAAATCGTCACGCAACGCCGCTTTTGGGGCATCGCCATCGGCCGCTTCCTGGCTGAACCAGCCTGGCAAACCTTCAATTTCTGGGTTCCGCTCTATCTCGTCACGGAGCGCCACATGGACCTCAAGGGCATCGCGCTCTTCGCCTGGCTTCCTTTTCTGGCGGCCGATCTCGGCGGCATCCTGGGCGGATATCTTTCGCCGTTCCTGATGGGCTGCTGCCGCCTTACCCTGGTGGGCTCGCGCGTGGCGGGCATCGGCATCGGAGCTATTATCATGATCGCGCCCGGTTGCGTTGCCCTTGCCGGTAATGCCGGCGTCGCCATCGTTCTCCTTTGTCTGGGAGGCTTTGCCCACCAGATGATCTCTGGCCTGCTGAACACTTTGACGGTGGACGTATTCGCCGAAACCGAAGTCGCCACCGCTAATGGCCTCACCGGTATGGCCTCCTGGACCGGCGGCCTGCTCTTTTCCTTACTCATCGGCGCCCTGGCCGAGCGCGTCGGCTATGGACCGCTTTTCGGATGTCTGGGTGTTTTCGATCTGCTGGGAACGGCGATCCTCATTGCCCTGCTTCGGCCACGTTGGCGGGAGACTACTCTATGACTACATTTGCCACCGTTTGCGATCCTCCGCTGTTCCGCATCGGCGCCACTGCGCCTGGGCGTATCGATCTGGTCAGTTCGACCCACGCCGCTGCCCACCTGTTCGTTCTGGAAGACGATATCATCCGCGTCGTGGTGCTCCCCGACGGAGCCGCCCATCAGCCCGCAACCTGGTCTATCGCGCCCGGGATCGACGATGTCCCCACCCAAGGACGCGACCGCTTCGACACGAGCGGCTTCACCCTCCCCGATTTCACCGTGGATCGGCAGCCGGACCGTCTGCGCGTCCAAACGTCGCTCCTCGCATTGACCATCGAACTGCGGGGTCTGCTCTGCTCCTGGGAACTCTGCGTAAACGGCGAATGGCGTCGCGTTGCGCGCGACCGCCGCACCCAACCCTACAACTTCGGCTGGTGGGACGAAAAGGTCTATCACTACCTGGCCCGCGAGCGCGACGAGATGTACTTCGGCCTTGGCGAGCGGGCCGGCGAAACCAACCGTGCCGGCGGCCGCTATCGCATGTGCAATGTCGATGCCATGGGATACAGCGCCAGGTCCTCCGACCCGCTCTATAAGCACATCCCCTTCTACATCACCTGGAATCCGCGCGAGCACCTGGCCTTCGGCCTGTTCTACGACACCCTCTCGGAATGCACCTTCGACATGGGCCGCGAGCTCGACAATTACCATGGCTTGTATCGCTGCTTCCAGGCCGAACACGGCGACTTGGATTACTACTTCCTCGCCGGTCCATCCGTGGCGAACGTGACCCGCCGCTTCACCTGGCTGACCGGACGTCCGGCCTTTATGCCCCGCTGGGCGCTCGGTTACTCCGGTTCCACTATGAGTTACACCGATGCGCCCGACGCCCAGAAGCGCATGGGCGAATTCCTCGACAAATGCGCCGAGCACCGCATCCTCTGCCAGTCCTTCCATCTTTCTTCCGGTTACAGTTCCATCGGCGGCAAGCGCTGCGTCTTCACCTGGAACCGTGACAAGTTTCCCGACCCTGCCGGGTTTGTGCGCACTTACCTGGATGCCGGAGTGCATCTTTGCCCCAACATAAAGCCTTGCCTCTTGCGTGGACATCCGCTCTTGGAAGAGGCGCGGAGGAAAAAGCTCTTGCTGGCCGATCCGGACGGCGAGCCTGCGTGGGTGCAATTCTGGGACGACGCCGGCGTCTACCTGGACTTCACCAACCCGGAAACACTGCGGTGGTGGAAGGACAAGGTCAAATCGGCTCTGCTCGATTACGGCGTCTCGTCCACCTGGAACGACAACAACGAGTACGAAGTCTGGTCGCCCCGCGTCGTGGCGCACGGCTTCGGAACACCGCGTCCGGCGCGCGAAATCCGGCCTCTGCAGCCGCTGCTGATGATGCGGGCTTCACGCCAGGCGCAGTGCGAGCAGCGGCCCGGAGTTCGGCCGTTCCTGGTTAGCCGTTCCGGCTGCGTAGGCATGCACCGTTATGCGCAAACGTGGTCCGGAGACAATTACACCTCTTGGGAAACGCTCAAGTACAACATCAAAATGGGCCTCGGCCTGGCGCTCTCGGGCGTCTCCAACAGCGGGCACGATGTCGGAGGTTTCGCCGGACCGCGCCCCACCCCCGAACTCCTGGTCCGCTGGGTCGCGGCCGGCATCTTCCTGCCGCGCTTCTCCATCCACTCCTGGAACGACGATGGAACCGCCAATGAACCCTGGATGTACCCCGAAGTAACGCACATGGTTCGGGAGCTAATTG
>JBKQVG010000041.1:0-24544 GCA_052325345.1 Bryobacteraceae bacterium | reverse complement strand
CTCGATGCCGCTCGCGCGGCCCGCGTCCCGGTGGTCGAAAACGACCCCTACGTCGACCTGCGCTATGAAGGCCAGGCCATCGCGCCGCTGAAGCAGCTCGATCCGGGCGACGGCACGGTGTTGCTGCGCAGCTTTTCCAAGATCAGCTTTCCCGGCCTGCGCGTGGGCTGGGTGGTCGGTCCCAAGCCGCTCCTCGACCGCCTGCGCCAGGCCAAGGAGGCAGCCGACCTGCACAGCGACCAGCTCTCTCAGGCCGTGCTGCTCGAGTTCGCCGAATCCGGCCGCCTGGCGGCGCACCTTGCCCGCATGCTCGAAGCCGGCCGCGACCGGCTGCGCGCCACTCTGGCCGCCTGCCGCGAGTTCCTGCCGGCCGGCGCGCGCTGGACCACGCCCGAAGGCGGCATGAATCTCTGGCTGCGCCTGCCCGAGCCGCTGGATGCCGCGAGCCTGCTCGGCCGCGCCCAGAAAGAGGGAGTCAATTTCCTGCCGGCACGCTACTTCGCCGTCTCGCGTCACGATCCGGGCGGCCTGCGCCTGAGCTTCGCCGGCTTGTCGTCGGCCGAAATCCGCGAGGGCCTGTCGATTCTCGGGCGCATCGTTTCCGCCGAGCTGGCCGGCGCCGTACGCGACGACGAGCCCGCCCCGGCCATGGTGTGAAGTTGGAAAACGTCTTTGTGAGGAGGTATACGACGAAATGTTTCAGTTCTCCAGCGAGCAATTCCGGGTAAAGGTCGGATTGGCAGAGATGCTCAAGGGCGGCGTCATCATGGACGTCACCAACGCCGATCAGGCCAAGATCGCCGAAGACGCGGGCGCCAGCGCCGTGATGGCCCTGGAGCGCGTCCCCGCCGACATCCGTAAAGAAGGCGGCGTGGCCCGCATGGCCAACATCGCCGTCATCGAAAAAATCATGGCCACCGTCACTATTCCGGTGATGGCCAAGGCGCGCATCGGCCACTTCGTGGAAGCGCGCATTCTGGAAGCGTTGGGCGTCGATTACATCGATGAGAGCGAAGTGCTCACCCCGGCCGACGAAGAGCACCACATCGACAAGACTCCGTTCAAGGCGCCGTTCGTCTGCGGCGCGCGCAACCTGGGAGAGGCACTCCGCCGCATTGCCGAAGGCGCGGCCCTGATCCGCACCAAGGGCGAAGCCGGCTCCGGCAATATCGTCGAAGCGGTGCGCCACATCCGCACCATCGTCAAGGAAATGAAGCAGCTCACGGTGCTGGGCAAAGAAGAGCTCGTGCACCAGTCCAAGGAACTGCAGGCGCCGCTCGAGCTGGTGGAATGGGTGGCCGAACATGGCAAGCTCCCGGTACCGAATTTTTCGGCGGGCGGGATTGCCACCCCGGCCGATGCGGCACTGGTGATGCAGCTCGGCGCCGAAGCCGTCTTCGTCGGTTCCGGCATCTTCAAGTCCACCGATCCGGCGGCCCGCGCCATCGCCATCGTGCAGGCGGCCAAAAACTACCTCGACCCCGAAAAATTGCTCGCCGCCAGCCGCACCCTGGGCGAAGCCATGCCCGGCCTGGACATCTCCAAGCTGCCCGAATCGGAGCTGCTGCAGACCCGGGGCTGGTAATGAAGCAAATCGGGGTGCTGGCGCTGCAGGGCGATTTCGCGGCGCACGGCGCGGCCATCGAACGCGCCGGCGGCCGCGCCATCCTGGTGCGCGACCGGGAACAGTTCGGCCAAATCGACGGCCTGGTGATTCCCGGCGGCGAGAGCACCACCATGCTCAAGCTTCTTCGCTACGACGATCTCATGGAGCCGCTGGCCGCGTTTGGCCGGGAGAAGCCCATTTTCGGCACGTGCGCCGGGGCTATCCTGATTGCCAGCGACGTTTCCCATCCCCCGCAGGAGTCGCTGGGACTGATGGATATCGGAGTGGAACGAAACGCTTACGGGCGGCAGATCGACAGCCGCGTGGTGGAAATCGCGGTCGAGCCGGAATTCGAATCCCGCACCGCCCCCGGCAAACTGGAAGCCGTATTCATTCGCGCTCCCATCATCCGCCGCGTCGGCCCCTGCGCCAAGGTTCTGGCGGAATACCGGGGCGACCCGGTGCTGGTCGAGGAGGGGCGCCACATGGTGGCCACCTTCCATCCCGAATTGACCGCCGATCCCCGCGTGCACGCCCTTTTCCTGGAGAAGTTGTGAACAGTCCCGACAAGAAACGCGTTCTCTTTGTTTGCATCGGCAACGCCTGCCGCAGCCAGATGGCCGAGGGGTTCGCCCGGCACTATGGGTCCGACGTGCTGATTCCGGCCAGCGCCGGTTTGTCGCCGGCCAGTCGCGTGGCCCCCGATACCATCCGCGCCATGAGCGAAAAGAATATCGACTTGAGGGAACATTTTCCCAAGGCTTTGCGCCAGCTCGCCCGCGTGCAATTCGACACCGTGGTCAACATGAGCGGTAAGCCATTGCGCGAAGACCTGAAGGCGCCCGTCAAGGAATGGGAAGTGGCCGACCCCATCTCCATGGATTACGAACAGCACTGCAAGGTGCGCGACGAGATCGAAGGACTGGTCATCAAGCTGCTCCTCGATCTGCGGCGCGAATCCTCTCGCCCGCGCCCCCGCTTCCGCGGCCAGGGCAGCGGGCGCCTCCCGGTGTGACGATCGGCGGCCGGGAGCAGCCGGGTCAGCGCGGCTCCGCTTGGTTTCGACGGTCGAGTACCCTCGGCGCGGCGGCGAAGCACAGGGATGCGGCCAGGACCGCGGCGACGATCGCTCCCTGCGCGGGCAAGCCGTGCGCCGGATTGGAGAACAGCTCGGTGAGCGGGCCGCGGAGGGCCACGGTCCAGAGCGCCAGGGCATAGGCCAGCGGGTTGCCGCGGGCGAAGCGGAAGCAGAACAGCGCGGCGGCGGCGACGGCGGCCAGGCCGGCGCCATAAGAGAGCGCAAATTCACCGGGAGTGCGCACTTCCTCGGGCAAGACGGCAAACGCCAGAAGCATGGCGATGGCCGGCCAGAACCGGAACCAGCGGCGAACGAGCAGCACGATGGCGGCGAGCGCCGCCGAGCGCAACAGGGTGGAGCTGAGCGCCCCGGCAAGGGCGCTGGCGGCGGGCGCGGCGCTCACGATCCACGACGGCGCGGCGGGATCGAACAGCGCCTGGGCGTGAAAGCGATCCTGGAGCAGGGCCATGGCGCGTGTCACCAGGAGCGCGAGTCCCACGGCGGCGGCCAGAGCGGCCAGCGCGTCGGGGCCGAGCAAGCGGCGCGCGGAGCGGCGGAACACGCCGAGGCATTCGGGGAAGGAGGATGTTACCAGGGCGACCGCCGCGCCCAGCCCGAGAAACGCTCCGATCACGGCAATGACCAGACCGGTAGCAGTCATCGCCTGAAAAACCTGGAGCGAAACCGAGGTGGGATAGTTGCGGTAAGACTGGCCGAGCATGAGCAGCGAAGACACCGCCACGAGCGCGGTGGCGGGCAGGGCGACGCGCATCACCGGCCGCCAGGCCACCAGGCCGCGGCGAATATTGTCCACCAGCAGCCAGATGCCGGCCACGATCAGCGCCACCGGCACGCCGATGCGCAGGATACCGAGAGCGATGGCGATCCAGTTCTTTCGCGAGCGGGCGCGCGCATAGCTGTCCGGGACGTGCCAGTAGACTCGCCACGCGGAGACGCGGTCGCCGGCAATGGAGACTTCCAGGCGAAAGCGCACCTCGGCGAGGTTGCGCGGGTCGCCGTGGCGGGCTTGCCAGACAAGCGTGTGGTCGCGGCGGGCTTTCTTCTTGTCCGAGCTGCTCTCGTTCAGGTCCATGGCGCCGGTATCGAAGCCCTGGGAGGCCGCAAACTTTTGCGCGATGGCGCGGGCTTCGTCGTCGCCGAGGTCGGCGCCGGGACGGTCCTCGGGGATGACGTGCTGAAAGCCCAGCGGGCGGCCGGTCTCGGGATGCACGGAAACCAACATCTCCTCCTGATCGAGGGGGCGGTAATAGCGCGTGACCCAGTGCTGGATGGGGCGATCGTTTTCGAAGCGCGCAGAGGCGGTTGCGACGGGTTCGTGTTCGAGGAAGAACTTGGCGGCGAGGCTGTCGGCATCGTCCCAATGGACGTCGGGAGAAGTGACGGTGCGAAAGCGGGCGGGATCGAGCTGCTGCGAGCGCAGGAAGCGATCGGCGGCGGCGCGGGCCTGGCCGGCGGTGAGCTTGTAGACCGGAGAATCGCCGAAGCGCGCCACGGGAATGGCCAGGGAGGCGAGGCCGGCGAGCAGCAGAGCGGCGGCGGCCAGCAGCACATTCCGCGACAGGGGACGGTAGCCAGCCGCCTCGGCCGCGGAGGGCGCGGCGGCGGCCGGCAAAGGTTCCACGGGCGCCGGCTCATCGGCATTGAGCAGACCGGTAACGGGTTCGAATCCTCCGCGGCGGAAGTAGGCGACGAGCGCTACCGCTATCGGCAACACCACCAACCCGGCGGTTGCCGCGCCGGATAGCCGCATATAAAGATTGTGCGAGCGCACCAGCAGCATGGCGCTGTACATGGCGTCCACCGAATAGTGCCAGACCAGGGTCGGGAGAATGCCCCAGCGCAGCATGACGATTCCCAGCGCCACGCCGCCCACGCCCACTTCCACGCCGCGAATATAGAACGGCTGCTGCGGGTATCCGGCGTGCCCGAAGCCCCACAGAAACGCGGCCAGCACCACCGCCAGCGGCATCCAGCGCACCAGCTTGCGCAGAAAGGGAATGGCGAACATGCGGAAGAGAAACTCCTCGGAGACGGCGGGGAAATATCCGCCGAAGGCGACGGCGAGCCAGGGGAAGCGGGTGTTCAGCATGTTGTCGTAGGGCACGTCGGCGGGCGACCACGCGCCGTGGCGATAGGCGACGATGTAGAACGCGGTCTGATAAGCGATGAAGATGGTGCAGAGGGTGGCGCCAAGGATGGCGCCGAGAAAGAACCGCCGCGTGCGCAGACTGCGCGGGCCAAACAGGTTGCCCAGCGAGACCTGGCCGCCGAAAGCCTGGCGGTACACCGGTTCGGCGCCGGCCGCGAGAACGAAAAGCAAGCCTCCGGCGCCGAGCGCGGCCAGCACGGCCTGGAACACCTGGCGGGAAGCGAAGCTGGCGAACGAATCGGTGGTGGGGTAATCGAACTCCGCCAGCGGAAACTGGTTGAGCTGGGCGCCGAAAGCCAGCACCAGGCCGATGCCGGCAACCCAGGCGGCGCGGCGCCAGCGGATATCCTGGCCGCGAACGCGCTGCACGATGACCACGATCAAGCCGACGACCAGCGCTAGCATTAAGGCCGCATCCACGTTCTGCGCGGTTTCATTGCGGGAGCGCAGGCGCTGGTAATCGCGGGTCCATTGCTCGGGGATTTTGAGGTAGTCGTGGCAGGCGCCCACCTCGTCGCCCAGCATGGTTACTTCCACGCGGTGGGTGGCCTCGTGCAGTTCGAAGCCGCGCACCTTCCAGGTGAAGACCCGGTCGACGCGGTGCGGGCGCTCCTGCTCGCCGGCCTCGATGAAATCGAGCGAAGCCGGATCGCGGCCCATGGCGGTGCGCAGAAAATTCTCCGCGCCGGCGCGCGCCTCGCCGGCGGAGATGGCGCCGCGGGGAGCGTCTTCGGCGATGACGTGCTCGAATCCCACCAACTCGCCGCTGGTGGCGACCGAGGCGCGGAACTCCTCTTTCCGCTGGGGCTGGAACCAACGATGCGCCCAGCGCCAAAGATGGAGGCGGGCGGCCATGATCCGGTTGGCGCGTTCCAGGCCGGCTTCGCGTTCGAGAAAGGTCTTGGCGTCGTCGTCATAGCGGAAAGCGGAGACGTCGCGGTAGCCGTCCAGGCGATAGCCGAGGCGCGTCAGAAAAACGGAGGCGCGCTGGCCGGCCTGGCCGCGGTCGACGCGAAAATCGATGGACGCTTCGGGGAAGGCGCGGTAGAAATTGCCAAAGGAGAACCAGGTGGCGGCGGCGGCCAGGGCCAGGCAAATGGCGATGAAGCGATAGTCGCGAAGCTGGAGTTTGTCTTTCATGGGATCGGACTCACGCCTTGGCGGCCCAGTGGAGGCCGATGCCGCCCAACAAGTAGCGGCGGGTATCCACGCTGGCGTAGCCGGAGCGGCGCAGCAGCGAGGAAAAATCGTCGATGGAAACGAAGTGGCTGAGCGAATCGGGAATATAGGTATAGACACGCGGGCGGAGATGCAGCAGGCAGCCCCAGAAGGCGCCCTGGGCGTAGAGGTAAGCCAGGTAGAGGCGGCGGAGCAGGGGGTTGGCCGGGAGGAAGAAATCCAGGCTGACCAACAGGCCTCCGGGCCGGGTGACGCGCTCGATTTCGCGCACGGCTTGGGCCAGGTTGGGAAAATTACGCAGGCCGTAGCCGACGAACACGCCATCGAAGGCGCCATCGGCGAAGGGCAGCGCGCCGGCATCGCCGCAGGCCGCGCGCTCGACGCCGCGCTTCCTGGCCAGCACCAGCATGCGCTCGGTGAGGTCGACCGCGACGGGGCGCGCGCCGGGGCAGGCTTTCGCCACCAGCAGCGAAAAATCGCCGGTGCCGGCGGCCAGGTCCAACACCAGCGCCCCGTCCGGCAAGCGGGCGCGGGCCACTCCCAGCCGCTTCCAGCTCTTATCCATACCGTAGGAGAAGGCGCGAGTGATGAAATCGTAGCGCGGCGCGATGGTGCGAAACATGTTCCGCATGAGGCGCGAGTCCTGCTGCTCGATAGGTTTCACGGTTGAGTCGAATTGTACTAAAAAAGCTGTCAGCTTTCAGCGCTCAGCTTTCAGCCCGCCTTCGGCTCTTCTGTGGCTGTGGCCGATTTTAGCTGACGGCTGACGGCTGATAGCTGATCGCTGACCACTTTGCTATGCTGATCGGTTCATGGACATCATCACCGGCAACGTCGGCTGGATCGAGGTCATCTGCGGGCCCATGTTTTCGGGCAAGAGCGAGGAACTGATCCGCCGTTTGCGGCGCGCCATGATTGCGCGCAAACGGGTGGAAGTGTTCAAGCCGGCCATCGACGACCGCTACTCCACGGACGAAATCGTTTCGCACGGCGACTCGCGGTTGAACTCGCAGGTGGTGGCATCGGCGGCGGAAATCGTGGAGCGCATCGACTGGCGGTCGGAAGTAGTGGGCATCGATGAAGCCAATTTCATGGGTCCGCAACTGATCGAGGTGGCGCAGCGGCTGGCCGACAGCGGCAAGCAGGTAATCGTGGCCGGTCTGGACACGGACTACATGGGGCGGCCCTTCGCGCCCGTGCCGGACCTGCTGGCGCACGCCGAATCCATCACCAAGACGCTGGCCATCTGCGTGCGCTGCGGCAATCCGGCCAAGCATACCCAGCGGCTGCGCGGTTCCGACGATTTGATCGTGGTGGGCGCGGCGGATATGTACGAGGCGCGCTGCCGGCGCTGCTTCGAGCCGGGGATTCCGAAGCAGCAGGAAATGGATTTCGTGAAGGCCAAGCGGAAGGAGACGTAGGGGGAGCGGTTAGCAGCCAGGCGCGCGACATGCTTTCAGCCGGGCTGCTGTAACATACACACGCTTTATGTCTAGAATTAAGCATCGGCCATCCGCGGCTAAAGAGCATGAGCAAACGCATCAACATCATCCTGCCTGACAAGACCGTGGCCCTGCTCGACCGCCTGGCTTCAAAAGGCGCCAGGAGTCGATTCATCGACCGCGCGGTGCGGCACTACGTCGAAACGCAGGGGAAGGCAAGCCTCCGCGAGCATCTCAAAGCCGGTGATCGGGCGAACGCCGAGCGCGACCTCGCCATGGCAGCGCCTCGGACTGGCGAGAATCTGAAAACGAATCGGAGACGTTCGCAAGGGTTGACGTAGAGACGTAGAAAGGTTGAGCGTGCCGGCGGCTTGCAGCTACATGCGGTGAATGGCGCGGCGCTTTGCGTTCGCCCCGGGAGCGAGCAATTGCTGGAACTGGTCTTCGGGCAGGCTCAGGGTCAGGACCAGCGTGGAGCCGGAAGCCTTGACGGTCAGGCCGGAGGCCAGCGCGGCCGCGGAAGTGTTGGTGGTGGATTGCATCTGGGCCATGCTCACCAGCAGTTGCAGCAGGCTGGCCAAAGTGGATGCGTCCTGCGCGTTATCCGCCTGGGCGGTGACCCCGGCCGTCACCACGGTTCCGAACTTTACGACGCCAAAAGCGGACTGGATCGCCGTCATGGCTTTTTGCAGGCCGGCGCCATTGCCGGTAGCCGTGCCGGCCCGATGGAGCGAGGCCGGTGGCACGTTGCAGATGAACCAGGCATCGTCGGCGGCGCTCAATTGATTGGCCTGGACCACCAGGGCCGCCGGCAGGGTGGATGCCGCGGCCTGGCGGTCGATCGCCGCCTTGACGTCCGCCAGGTCTCCGGCGGCTACCAGAACGCCGCTCAGAAAGGCGATGCCGTGCGTCTCCTTGGGGCCCTCCAGAATGGTGACGCCATTATAGGTTTCGGTCACTGCCCCGTGCGCCGTCGCGGCGGCGGCGATGGTGGAGACGTCGAACGTTCCGGTGGCCAGCGCCAGCCCGGCCTTGGCGGCTCCGTTCGAGGCCACCAGCAATTCGGTGACATCCTTGCGCGGATCGAAACCGGTAATAGCCGCCAATTGCTGCATTTTCGGATCGCTCGTCGCCAGTTGCCCGAGCACGTACTGGCCGAAGGGAGTGGCTTCCGCCTGAGTGACATTCACGCCCGCCAGCACGACGGCGTCGGGCATGACCAGGTTCATAAGCCGGGGATCGACTGCCGGCAGAGCCGGGCAAAACCCCGCAGCCAGCGCCATTGCAGTTAGAATTCGTGCTGTCATAACCATGAGGACGGCGGTGCGTCTCTTTTATTAACGCAAACGGCGCGATTGAGTGCCAGCGGGGCGTCCGTGAAGGGGATATCGACAGGACTGGCGGCGCGCCGGCAATTGGCGGAAATGATCGAACTCGCCAACCACGACGTTCTCGACCTCGCGCGCGGCCAAAATCCTCCCGCCCGCCGACGCGGGCTCGTTACGCCGGACTCCTACCGTCCACGCGATGCCATCGCCGTGCCCGCCGGGGAGGCCAGCGAGAGCGCCATTGTCGCCCAGCTTGTCCCGGCGGCGGAAATCCACTGATCGAAACCGTGGGGGAAGCCGGCATCGAAGTACGGCTGGAACGCCATCGCGCGCGTCCTGACGTACCACGAGCCATCCTCCTGTTGCGTGGTCAACAGGAAGCTGACGGCGTGCCGATAGGCGGCATCGGATGCGGGCAGCCCGGCCGTCTGCAAAGCATACAGAGATCTTCCGGTCGCGTAGGCGCTGCTTTCCATGGATTCCAGATCGGACCAGCCCCCATCGGGCCGCTGCTTGGCGAGCAACTCCCGCATGGCTTTCCGGGTCGCGTCGTTATCCTTGCCGGCCCAGGCCAGCCCGAGCAGCCGATAGCTCCGATCGTCGTTGTTCGTCGGTTGCGCCTTCGCCATCCACTCCGCGGCGAGTTGAATTGCCTGGTCGTAGGCGGCCTTGTCCATTTTGGGCGCGTAAAGCTGGAGCGCGCGCATGGAAACCGCGGTCTGTCCGATATAGTCCGAACAGATCGGGGGCCGCGTATCGGCGGCCGGGTAGGGCCACTGGCCATCGGGAGATTGATGCGATTTCAGGTACATGGCCACGGCGTCGGTGTTGAGATCCGGCTTGTAATGCTCCGCATCGAGCCCGATCAGGACGTTGCCCAGTACGAACTGGCCGAACACGTCTTCGACCGGAGTGAAGAAACCCTGGTGGAGGTAGTCGCGCAGCTTTTCCAGTCCGACGACGTTTGCTTCGACCTGCTGCGCAGCGATTTTCTCGTCCACCTGGAATCCACTTCTGCGGGCTGTGCCCACCGCCATCGCCGCGAAGCTGTTATTGTGACAGGAAACGCAGGCTGCCTTGGGAACGAAAGCCGCGTCCGCTCGCTGGATCAAGGGAAGACTTCCCTGGATGGCGCTTTGGATGGTGTTCTCGCGCCGCGGTTTCAGAACGGGCGGGCTTGGGGCCGTGCCTTTGGCGCCGCGCGCGACCAACCAGGCGACAACCGGCGTCTCGCCGTGCAGGCTTGCGATATCGAGCGCCGTCAGTCCGGAATCGCCGCCTAGCTTGTGTCCGTCCCTGGCATTGACGTCGGCGCCGCGCTCGACGAGCAGTTCGACCTCATCGAGGGGGAGAAGATCGGATGCCGCCGCGTACATCAGCGGCGTGCGGCCGAGCGGATCGACGGCGTTGACGTCCGCGCCCCGGTCGAGCATCAGGCGGACGGCGTTGACATCGCCGAGAGCCGCGATATTCCCGAGTGCAATGGTGTAATCCAGCTTGCTGAGACCCTTGGCGAGCAGAAGGGACGCGCATTTCGCGCACCGGACCGCGTAGGCCGTTTCGAGCGCGGTCTCGCCGGCGGTTTTTACCTCCGCGCCGTGGCCGAGCAGCAACTCCACGCTGGCGGCATCGCCGGCGTTAGCGGCTTCAATCAGGGGCGACGATTCGGCGGCCGGATGCGCGTTGGGATTGGGGTTCGCGCCGTGCTCCAGAAGGAGCTTGACCGTGGCGGCATTGCCGGGGCGGCGAGCCGCGATCATCAGCGGAGTCCTCATGTCGCTGGAACGCGCGTTGACGTCGGCCGCGTGGGCCACCAGGAGACGGGTTTTCTCCAGGTCGGTGGCCGCCCACATCAGGGCCGTGGCGTTGGCGTCATTCCGCTTGTTGGGATCGGCGCCTTGCTTCAACAGGCGTTCCAACACGGGCGCGCCGGCGTAGAGCACCGCATACATGAATGGCGTCGAGCCCTCCGGTCCGCGGGCGTTGAGAAGCTTGGGGTCTTCGGCGGCGGACTTCAGGAACGCCTGCAGGTCCCCCGCGTGCAGCGCGTCGACCATGGCAACCGCTTTGGGATTCAGCGGCGGGAGATCCGCTTCGTTGGCGAGCGAGTCCGGCCAGTCGGCGCCTTGGTCGATCCACGTCTTAATGATGTTGATTTGTTCCGGGCGGAGCGGACCGGTGGGGGGCATTTGCATGCCATAGGCGTTCCCCGAGATGCGGTGGAACAGAAAGCTGTTCTGGCTGCTGCCGGGCACTACGCCGCGGCGGCTGATGACCACGCTTTTCCGATCGACGCGCATTCCGCTGGTCTGCTGCGCGGGTCCATGACACGGCACGCAGTTCTGCCGCAAGATGGGCAGCACATCCTTTGCGAAGTCGACTTTAGCGGGGGTTTGGGCTGACAATATCCCCGCTAATGCCAACCAACAGAGCGACGGCCGCGCAAGTCTCGATTCCCACATGCATTCCCCCCTCAAGAAACGGAACCAAAGGAGCGCAATTCCCTTTGCGCCGGCGACATTTCGCCGCCAGGTTCACGTCATATCACCCGGAATTCCCCTTTTGAATCTTCCAGGTCGAATTATTATACATCATTCTCGCCCAAATTAGCCGTTCTGGCCGCAATTACGAGGTGCGCGGCATAAATAGTGATGAGGGCTCGGGTGCCTGGTGGGGCGGACCCCCCGGCCGGCCTTTCTTGGATGAAACGTTCTACCAATGACGGAGCCGCGATGGGCCACCGGCGCCAAGATTCCGGACAGCCAAGCCATACCAACACCTCCTGGCCTGCTACTCCCATAACCGGAGTGTTACGTATCGATATCGCTAGCGATTACCGTATTAACCCCGCGAGTTGCGGTCTCTTCTCCCGCTCCAGCATGTCGCCGCTCTCAGGTGCGTTCAAACTGGTGACGTAACGGGGGCCGCAGTCCAGCAGCTTCTGAAGAATCGGAGTCTTCGAGCAACTGGATTCTACGAAGTCCACCCCGAGTGCCGTCAGCATAAGGTCCGAGTTGTCGCCTACGACGATGTAGTCCTTGTTCTTGAGATACCAGGTGGTAAACTCCAGGTACTCGCGCGGCATACCCATCCGCTTTTCAAGGTCTAGCAGCGAAATACCGGGGCGGTCAGGGCTGGTTCTGCGCCGGTTGTACAACAGCGAAAGGACCCCAAGCCGCCGGTTCACCTCACCCTCGATGCCATTGACGAACTCGCTCAGTTCGAAGATGGGAAGAGTCCCGGTTTCCCTGTTCTGGAGACTGGCATCATATTCGGCCCGGCGCTGGGGATCCGACAGCACCTCACAGGCAGCCTGTAGGATCAGAAACTTCTCAGGATCGGCGGTCTCCGCGTTATCCGGATGAAATCGAGCTGCCATCATTCGATAAATTCGATTGATGGTCGGCCATTCTGCTTTGGGGTTGACCTGGAGAAACGCATAATAATCGATGTCGGCGTCATCCGGGGAAGGGGCCATTACCTTGGTCTCTTCATTTAATTCGAGCCCGATAGCGTAACCGTCGCGGTGGGGAGTGCAATGGCGGACCACGCCGTAGCCATTAAGCGTGCCGAACCGAATGAACACGACGGTTGCCATCGGAAGCGCCAGCGACGAGATGAGGCCAATGCCGGATCTCGAGAAGTCCAGACCGCGAGCCTCAAGAGAGCGCATCCTCCCGTCTTCGGGCCGCCAGCATAAGGTATATGTCGGCCCTCCAGGGCGACGCGGTTCCCGCCGCCTGTTTACTTTCATTGGTGCTCCTCAAGAGTAGTCAGACAGAATTCTCCTGCCATACTCTTAAACCTAGGACAATTCTAGGACCTTTCTCGGGCGCGCACTATATGTCTTTGGGTAACCTTTGCCGGGATGGGCGATCTCAGTAGCTCTCTTGTAAAGTGGCGAGCCGACCATTGGCGAGGTGTTGAGCGTTTAGTCTTCCTCGGCGTTTCCGGAATCTGAGACTTTCGGCTTTGGCTGGCATTCCGAATGGGTACGAAGGGGCCTGCCCACGCGGACTGTCTTGGGATCTTCGTAGGGCGTGTCATAAAGGCATTCGTACCCGGCATTGGCGGCAATGGAGGCGTCAATCTCCTTCTGGCGGGCGATGCGCTGCTGCCGCCAGTCGCTATGGAGCCTTTTGGCTTTCTCCGACCACTTGTCGTCCGCCTCGCGGGGAATTTGCCACTCTTCCCAGTTTTGCTGGAGTGCGGCATTCAGTTGCTCCCGGAGGGGTTTAAGAGTCTGCTGAAACTTATCGGTGATTATGTCGATCTCGGCATTGTTAGCGATTGACTTGAGGGTGATGTGCGGGACGCGCCCGTAGACCAAGCCTTGGCCAATGTTCCCATGCGTTGGAGCTTCGGCGGGAACGGTTCGGGTGACTGCCGATTTGAAATCGGCGGTCTGGCTCTCGGCGTTGGCTTCCGCGGTCTTCTCGGCGCCGTCCATGCAGGCGGATTGCGCCTCGACGTGCTGGGCGATCGGCGCCAACTGTTCATGGTCGACGGCCGGCTCTGTCTGCCGCTGGAAAGCGCTCACGATGCTGGCCAGCGTCACTTCGATATTCTCGATGCGCTCCTGTTCGGATTCCACGATTTGCGCGATCAGATGTACTTGCTCACGATTGGCGGCGTTGCGATCCAGATGTTCGATAGCGCCGTGCGCGGCGGCGATCGTAGCCTCAAGCTCCTGCATGCGCCCAGCATGAGCTTCGAGGTTCAGCCCTATTCGATCCAGATCTCCCCGGTTCAGCCCGGATTCTTCCAGTTTCCGCACGCGGACCTGGCTGGCGGTCAGGTTTCGTTCCAGGCCCTGGATGTATTCGGCCGTGGCATCCAGATGCTGCTGTGTATCGCGATGCGACTGCGCCACGCCCTGCCGATCGCTCTCCAGACGCTGATTCAAGCGTGCTTCCAACTGCGCAATTTCCGATCGCAGCGAGGCCACTAGCGCCGTGTCGCGCGGCGCGCCCGGCTGTTCCGCCCGCTGGGCGGCCATGCTCAAAATCTTCAGTTCGAGGACGAGCTTCTGCATACGCCTCGGCCGCGCCGCGGGATCTTTGGCCAGGCAGGCTGCCACCAGGCGCCCCATCGCTGGCATGTCGGCTGGCGCGGGCCGGGCTTGAGTCACGGCAGCCGCAATGGCCGCGGAGTCGGCGCCATCGAAAGCGCGTTGCCCGGTCAACATTTCATACAGCACCGCGCCATAAGAGAAAATGTCACTGGCCACATCGCCCGGTTTTCCGGCGATGACTTCGGGCGCGGTGTAAGGCGTCGGCTCCCCGGAATGGACTGTGGGTGTCAGCTCAACGCCATCTGCGCCGAGAGTCACGCTGGCGGGCGACACCCCTCCGTGGATCTGTCCACTATCGTGCAACCGGCGCAATGCCTCGGCCAACTGTGTTCCGATTCGCAGCGATACGGAAACCGTTAGTTGTCCCTCAGCCAAACGCTGAGCCAGCGTTTGCGGGGGAGTGGAAGCGGCGGACGTTTAACACCTCCGGAAAAATTGAACGGGGAATCTCCGCCCAGTCTGAGTAAATCAGTCGCCGACCATTTGTGGCAAGTTCCAAAGGGTTACTCGATATGGTTAACCATCGCCAGCGTACTCAGGTAGGCGATACCTTTGCAAATCGCGAGGAACACTCTCGATCGTCTGAGCGGCGTGCCAAGGTTGTCGAGGTTTTCCTGGGTGCCGTAATAACCGCGCCAACCGCGGCCGTAAGGGAGCGGTTGCCCGTGATTGGAGTGGTAATTTCCTGGCAGTCTCTTAACCGTTTTGGGGATTCCCCCCCGTATTCAACCCGACACCGGCTCCCTGGCCCCGCTGCTCAGTAACCGCGCCAGCCGCACTGCGAATTCCCGCGGATTGATTGGCTGCAGCATGCAATCGACGGCGCCCAGCTTGAAGCCTTCCACCATTTCCGCGCAGTTCGCTTCCGCCGTCAGGAGCAGCACTTTGACCGGCAATTTCTCGGCGCGGATTCTCGAGAGCAGAGCGAAAGCGTCCATGCCGGGGAGACCAACGTCCAGGACCGCCGCGCCGGGGCGCCGCTGCCGTATCAGTTCCAGGGCTGCCATTCCGTCCTCGGTGGTCAGGCAGTCGATCGCCGATTCCGCCGCCGCGCGCGCCAGAGTCTTCATCAGGGCCGGGCTCTCTTGCGCCAGCACCGCAGTCCGCGGCAATTCTTCCTCGGGTTGGGCGGCCTCCTCGGTTTCGGGCCCTGCCCGGTCCGTCGTTTTCCGCGCTACCCGGGCTCGTGCAAACCCCAACCGCATTACCACTTCCTCCGGCGCCCACTCGTCGATCAGACAATCGTGCGCGCGCGCCTGCACCGCCGGGTCCAGCGCTAGAATATCCGCCCGCGCGCCCATTAGCACCAGCGCTTTGGCCTCGCGCATCACCAGCTTGGGGCGCAGCCAGGGCGACTGCAGCGTTTCCGGACGCACCTGCACGATCACGGCGGCGCAATTCTGGATCGCTTCGGATGTGGGAGGCTCGTTTTTGTCGAACAGATGAGGACGCAGCCCGGCGCGCCGCAGCCCCACGCACACCCCTTCGGCTTCCCGCTGACCCAGCCCCACCAGCGCGATTCTTTCGCCGCCGGGACCTTGCGCCTGCGCGTCCACCTCCTCCTGCCTGGCCACGTGAATCGGATCGCGAAACCCGTGTGAAATGTTCGCCAGCAGCAAAGCTGTGCGCGCGCGATCCCACAGCGGAGCGTCCAGCACCTCTTCCAGTTCCCTCGCCGTCGCAAGGATCTCTCTATAACCCAGCGATTCGGCCATCCCAATCCATTGCTGCACCAGGAACTTGGCCTGCCGCGACGGAAACGCCACATCAATGGCTTCTATCAGCGTCTGGGCTTGCTGGTGTCCCTGTTCCAGAAACTCGCGCGCCAGGTGATCCTGCCCCGCCAGCGCGATTCTTTCGCCGCCGGGACCTTGCGCCTGCGCGTCCACCTCCTGGCTGGCCACGTGAATCGGATCGCGAAACCCGTGTGAAATGTTCGCCAGCAGCAGAGCCGTGCGCGCGCCATCCCACAGCGGAGCCTCCAGTACCTCTTCCAGTTCCCGCGCCGTCGCAAGGATCTCTCTATATCCCAGCAATTCGGCCGTCCCAATCCATTGCTGCACCAGGAACTTGGCCTGCCGCAACGGAAACGCGACATCAATGGCTCCGATCAGCGTCTGGGCTTGCTGGTATCCCTGTTCCAGAAACTCGCGCGCCAGGTCCGCCACCTACGCCTCCCCACCGGCCGGCTTGCGCGGCGGCGCATCGCGCGTCGGCGTCGCGTAATCGATGGGTGCGTGATTCACACCCGCAGCCAGGAGCTCCTGCAGTTGCACGCCCATCGGATTGCTGTCGACCACGAGAATCGTTTCAGCTAAGTCGGACAGATCTCGCAACATTATCGTACCTAATAGGGTATTCATTTCGCCGCTCTTCAGACAAGTCTCAGTACGATAACCGGCGCGCCATATCGAGATGTAATCCCATAACCGATAGCTAAAGTGTACTTCCGGCTCCGGAGATCGGAGTCTGATGGGCCCACCTCCCCAGCCCTCGTCAACCGGTCTCGGCATTGTGGGTCTCAGGAGAACCCTTTTCCCTCTCAGCCTTATACATTCAAACAGCCTGCGGCGAGGCGCCAAGGTGGGGGGCGGACGCCCTCGTCCGCGCGCGACCCCTTCGATCCTCCACCATGCCGACTGCCGGGAGGCTACACTGGCAAGGATGACATCAACATTGGAGTTGGGCGCCCGCCGGCTGACGGTGCGGGACGTGGCGCGGGTGGCGCGGCAGGGCCTTGCCGTGCGGATTGGCGAGGCGGCGCGGGAGCGCATCGCGCGTGGCCGGGCGCGCCTCGAAGAACTACTGGCGCGCGGCGAGCGGATTTATGGAGTCAACACGGGCGTGGGCGGCAACGTGGGCATCTGGCTCGCCCCGGACGAGATGGACCTGCTGCAGGCGAACCTGGTGCGCCACCTGGCTTGCGCTACGGGCCAACCGCTGCCGCGGGACGTGGTGCGGGCCGCGACGCTGCTGCGCGTGGCGACGTGCCTGACGGGCGCCTCGGCGGTGCGCGTGGAGGTGGTGGAAGCCCTGGCGGCGCTGCTCAATCACGGCATCACGCCGGTGGTGCCGCGCTACGGTTCGGTGGGGGCGAGCGGCGACCTGATGCCCTCGGCTTATATCGCGCGGGCGCTCGCGGGCTTGGGCGAGGTGGAATACCAGGGCCGCGGCATGAGCGCGGCGGAGGCGCTGGAGGCGGCGGGCCTGCAGCCGCTCGTCTTCGCTTCCAAGGAAGCGCTGGCCCTGATTAACGGAACCACGGTGATGACCGCGATGGCGACCCTGTTCCAGGCGGATGCGGCCTTCGTATTGCGCGCGCTCGTGGGCGCGGTGGCTCTGGCGATCGAGGCCTTGCAGGCTTCGGCCCAGCCGTTCGAAGCGTGGGTCCACGAGCGGAAAGGACACCCTGGACAGATCGCCTTGGCCGCGCACCTGCGCGAGTTGCTCCATGGCTCCGGGCTGACGCGCGATTCCTCCGGGCAATCCTGTTATTCGCTGCGCTGCGCGCCGCAGGGGCTGGGGCAGGTTTGGGAAGCGCTGGAGGACGGCTGCGCCGTGCTGGAGCGGGAGATCAACTCGGCCAACGACAACCCCCTCATCGACCCCGATACCGGCATACTCTACAAAGCCGGCAATTTCTACGGCGGCCACATTGCACGCCTGCTGGACGCCTGGAAACTGGACCTGGCCAGCATGGCCAACTGGGGCAACTCGTTGATGGCGGTGATGGTGGACGACCGCTTCAACCAGGGGTTGCCGGCCAACCTTACGCCGAACCCCGGCGTTAATTCCGGTTTCAAGGGAATGCAATTGAGCGTGACCAGCCTGGCCTGCGCGGTGCGCCACCTGGCCGGACCGAGCTCGATCCACTCGCTGCCCACCGAGCAGTACAACCAGGACGTGGTGAGCCTGGGGATGCACGCCGCCGTCACGGCATGGGATGCGCTGGAGTGCGTGCGCAACGAGACGGCGATGGTGCTGCTGGCGACAGCGCAAGCCGTGGACCTGCGGGGCGGCCCGGCGAAGCTGGGCGAGGGCTCGCGGCGGGTTTACGAGACGGTGCGCTCGGTAGCGGCGTTTCAGGATAGAGACCGGGCGATGGAGATGGAAGTGGCGGCGGTGGCCGAGGGGATTGGAAGGGGCTGCTGAGGAGCTCAATCGGTGAAGAAGTTTGGACGGAGTTCAGCTTCCGGAACGAATCTCGACGCTTGACGGAAGATGGCGAAGAGCGTTCCTCTATCGATCTCGTCGTGATTGGGAACCGTCAAAGTCTGGGTTCGGCCATCGCTCAGGCAACGACGGACCTTGATATGACTACCTCGCTGCGCGAAATAGTCGAACCCGAAGTCGTGAAAAATCCTCAGGACATCGCGCCCAGAGAGAATCCGGAGCTTGGGCATCAGGCAACTGCGTCAAGTTCCATGGTCGCCAGGATGGTCGGGTTACTGGAAAAGCCGAGCGCAGCCAAATCTTCGCCCTCCAGATGCAGTCCGATGGCCTGGCGGATGTTCGCGGCCAGCTCGTCCAGAGTGGGGGCCTGGGTGACCACGGGCAGATCGAGGCACTCGGCGACGAATTGGCGATCACCACGGCTGATGCGTACCTGAATCGTTCGTTTCATGCGTGCGCCCTTAGCTCCAGTATGCACCGGTTCGACCGGGCTAGGTGACGGGGCCCGGGTTGAAAAGCGCCAGGGCGTTCCCTAGGCCCCAGTGTTCCGCCCATGTCTTCTTCCCGCCGGCGGCCGCCAGGATGAACCGAAACAACTCCCAGCCGACGTCCTCGATGGTAGCTTGGCCGGTGGCGATACGCCCGGCATCGAGGTCGATCAGGTCGGGCCACTTTTCGGCCAGGGCGGTGCGCGAGGAAACCTTCACCACGGGAACCAGCGCGAGGCCATAGGGGCTGCCTTCACCGGTGGTGAAGACGTGCAGGTTCATGGAGGCCAACTGGCCGGTGCCGCAGATGAAATCGCTGGCCGGGGTGGCGGCGAAAACCAGCCCCTTGGAAGTGACTTTTTCTCCGTGCGAAGCCACCGCGCGCAGGGCCGTAGTGCCGGCCTTGGCCACCGACCCGAGGGCCTTTTCGACGATGTTGGCCAAGCCGCCGCGCTTGTTGCCGGGGGTGGTGTTGGCGCTGCGGTCGGCGCCGCCGCGGGCGAGGTATTCGTCGTACCAGCGCATTTCGCGAATCAGGGCGCGGCCCACGTCCGGAGTGGCGGCGCGGGGGGTGAGCAGGTGTACGGCGTCGCGCACTTCGGTGACTTCCGAGAACAGGACACTCGCGCCGGCGCGCACCAGCAGATCGGCGGCGAAGCCCACGGCCGGATTGGCGGTGACGCCGGAAAAAGCGTCGCTGCCGCCGCACTGCAGCCCCACTACCAGGTCGGACGCCGGGCGGGTGCTGCGCCGGCGGCGATTCAACAGCTCCAGACGCTTTTCGGCCGCGCTCAGGATTGCCGCCACCATTTCCGAAAAGCCGCGCGCGTCCTGCAGGCGAATCACGTTCGATTGGTCCAGAATGGGGAGCGAACCCGGCGGCGGTTGCGCGGCGGCGAACAACCTGGCCGGCTGCAGCTTTTCGCAACCCAAGCTCACCAGCAGCGGATCGGCCGCGAGGTTGGCGTGCACGGCGATGTGCCTCAGGGTGCGGATGGGAATCTCGGCGCCGGGCGCATCGATGGCCACCCCGCAGCCGTAAGTGTGGGTGACGGCCACCACGCCGTCCACGTTGGGGAAGCGCGGCAGCAGCTCGGTCTTGATGCGGCCCACGGCGTAGTCCACGGTGGGCGCGACGCACTGTACGGTGGTGCCGATCCCCAGCAGGTTGCGCGTTCCCACGCTGCCATCTGGATTGGCATAGCCTTCGAACGTGTAGCCTTCGAGCGCAGGCAAGGCGGGCGGCACGGCGGTGGCGAGCGGCAGTTGGTCGAGGGGCGGCGCCGCCGGCATGTCGATCAACTCTTCCCGCACCCAGTTCCCGTCGGAAATCTCGCGGTTGGCGTGGCCGATGACCTCGCCGTAACGCAGGATCGGCTCGCCCGCCGCGATCCGGCGCAAGGCTATCTTATGAGCCTGGGGGATGCGCTCGCGCGCCAGCAGGCCGCCGGCCAGCGTTTGGCCGGACGCGACGCCATCGGGCTCCACGACGATCGCGACGTTGTCGCGCGGGTTTACGCGGATGTACATGGGAGGGGGCGGCAGGGCGGCGTAACACAGGCTAAAGCCTGTGGCGCAAAAACGCGGAAGGGGCCGGCGAAATGCCTGCCCCCTTCCAGCTTCGAACTATGATTCCGCAGACCGGGAAATTCTCACAGGCTAAAGCCTGTGCCGCCAAAACCGAGCGTTACTTCGCGTTCGGATCGGCAACGATACCGCCGCCCTGCGACTTGGCCGCTTTCTTTTCTTCCTTCAGCTTCTTGGTGGCCAGCACCTTCTGTACCCAGTCGTCGGCCACTTTGGTCTCTCTTTCGTACTCTTCCTTGGAATCGGCCAGGTCGGCCCGTTCCCGAATCAGCAGGTTTTCATAAGCCATCGCGTCATCGTACTCAGGATCGATCTCGAGCGACTTATCGAGATTCTTCAGCCCGGCATCGATGAGAGGGAGGTACTGCTCCCTCAGTTCCGCTTTGACCTTCTTGTCCTTGATGGGGCCGGGATCCTCCGGCTTCATGCCGAGCTTGGCCCGCGCGGTGCCCAATGCCGGATACCACTTCGACCAGGCGATGAAACCCAGGCTATAATAGGCATCCTTGTTGTTGGGATCGACGGCGGCCAGCTTTTCGTACCACTGCTGCGCTTCGTCGAGCTTCTTCTCGTTCAGGTAAAGAGACGCTATGGAAGCGATGGCGACCGTGTTCTTGGGGTCGGTCTGGAGGACCGTGTGGAACTGGTCCATGGCGGCCTGCGCCATTTGGGTGTTCTCCGGCGACTCGGCTCCCGGAATATACTGCTGCATGTATGCCGTCGCCAGATAAAGCCGCGCCGTAGTAAAACCGGGATCTAACTCCACCGCCTGCTTGAAGTGCTCCACCGCTTCCGGGTACTGAGCGCTCTTAAAGGCGGTCACGCCTTGGTTGATCTGATCGCGAGACTTCAACTGCTTACAGCCCGAGCCCACCAGGGCCAGCGAGCCGACGGCCAGGAACAATGTCAATATGCGCATCTATCTTTCCAAGCTCCTATTGCCCCAGGTCTTTGAACGGCATCAGACCGACCTTGTCGATACCGGCGCCGTGGGCGATGTCGATCGCGTCGGCCACGTACCTATATTCCAGGGTGGGGTCGCCCTTAACGAAGACCACCCGCTCCGCGCGGGTCTTGAAAATATCTTCCAGCCGCGAGCCCAGCGCGCCTTCCGTGGTCTGTTCGGCGTTGATCAGCATCGAGTGGTCGCCGTTGATGGTGATGACCACGGTTCGCTGGTCGGCCGCACTGGCCTTCTGGTCGGGCGGCGGCGGTTGCGGCACCAGCGCTTCCAGGCCTTTCGGCGTTAGCGGAGTGATGACCATGAAAATAATGATCAGCACCAGCAACACGTCGATCATGGGTGTCATGTTGATATCCGATTTCGGGCCACCCGACCCGCCGACTGCCATTGCCATAAGATCGCTCCTTTTTCCTTCGGCTCCTACTATTGGCCGGCTGGCGCCGGGGTTGAGCCTTCACCGCCCGTACCCTTCACGGCCCGGCCTTTGGCATCCTGAAGTTGATCGGTCAGAAGCCCCAACTGGTCAACACCGGCGGCCTGCAGATTCTGCACGACCTGCAGAACGACCTCGTACTTGGCCCGCTGGTCGGCCTTGAGAAAGCACTCTTTGTCCACGCGGTCGGCGAGCATGTCTTTCACTTTGGGCGCCAACTCGTCGGGTGCCACTTTGTCGTTGCCCAGGTACGTGCCGCCATCGCGCGTGACCGCGATCAGCACCGCGTCGCTCTTGTCGGCGGCCTGCATGGGAATCGGGTTGCGCGCTTTGACTTTGTCGACGTCTTTGCCCTTGGACAACATGGGCGTGATCACCATGAAAATGATGAGCAGCACAAGCATCACGTCCACCATGGGGGTAACGTTGATGTCCGCTACCGGAGGCGGGGCTTTTTGTTTCAGCCCTTCGTTGCTTTTGCGTTCCTGTTTGCGTGCCATGTCCTATCTCCGTTGAGTGCGAGAGAAGTCCGGGGAGGCCGTCCGGCCTCCCCACGATCCCACTCGCCGGATCCCAACTGTTCGCTCGGTGTCGATTTGCGTAGCCCGACTACTTGTGAGCCGTGCGCTGGCTGCGCTTCAGAAAGTAGTCGATCAATTCCGAACTGGAATTGCCCATCTCGACGTCGAACGCTTCAATCTTATTGGTGAAGAAGTTGTATGCCCAAACCGCCGGCAGGGCGACGAACAGACCGATGGCGGTGGTCACCAAGGCTTCCGAAATACCGCCGGCCACGGCGCCCAGACCGGTCGACTTGTTCTGCGAAATGCCCTTGAACGCGTTGATGATGCCCACCACGGTTCCGAACAGTCCCACGAAGGGGGCGGTCGAGCCGATCGTCGCCAGGCCGCTGACGCCGCGTTTCAATTCGGCGTGCACGATGGCCTCGGAGCGCTCCAGCGCGCGCCGGGAAGCTTCGATCTCTTCACCCGGAATTTCAGTCGACACCTGGTGCGCCTGGAACTCCTGCAAACCCGCCACCACGACCTTGGCCAGGTGGCTCTTCTTGTAGCGGTCGGCAATCTTGACCGCCTCGTCCAATTTGCCTTCCCGCAATGCGCCCGCCACCAGCGGCGCGAATTGCCGCGACTGTTTCTTAGCCGCGCTGTATGCCAGGGCGCGATCGATCATGACCCCGATCGAATACGCCGACATAATGAACAGGAGGATGACCACGCCCTTCGCGGGACCTCCCATCTGGGCCCAAAGGTGCGCCGGATCCCAACCTACGGTTTCGCCTTCCTGCAGCAGGAACAGCGACAAAACATGCAAGTACGCGAACATTTCTTATAATCTCCTGCGAGTTGATTTGTTTACTTCTTTACCGACGTCCGGCGCACAACGCCGGGTTACTACTGACTCAATGTAAAGTTCACATCAATCGTGGTGGACACCTCGACGGGCTCACCGTTCAGCAGCGTCGGGCGGTACACCCAGTTTTTCACCGCGTCGAGAGCCGCCTGCACCAGCAGCGGGTGACCCCTGACGACCTTCAAATCCTGCACGCGGCCGTCCTTACCGATAATCGCCGATAATTCGACCACGCCCGAGATGCGCGCCTGCTTGGCAAGCGGCGGATAGATCGGCCGAACCTGGTTGATCAGGTTGGCGGCCTGCACGTTGCCGCCGACGCGGATGCGCTGCGGCACGACGGCCTTGGGAGGAGGAGGCGGTGGCGGCGCGGCCGTGGGGACCGAACCGATGATGCCACCCAATACGCCGCCCACGGCGCCGCCGCCCACGCCGCCCGGAACGCCGCCCACGACGCCGCCGGCGGTCGGCGGCAGCTCGCTTTCGCTAATGACCGCGATTTCCTTTGGCACGGACTTCGGCGCGATCAGTTTTCCGGCATCGAACTGGCGCGGAATCACTTTCACGATCTTGACGATGGGAGCCGCGGCGGGCGGAGGAGGAGGAGGTGGTGGTGGTGGCGGCGCCACCAGGAAGCTGCTCAACTGGGCCGCCGGCAGCACATCGAAATACACCATCGGCAGAATCACTGCGACGACCAGGAGGAGGCATTGGACGATCAGTGAGACCATCACCGTCCATCCCTTTTTGGTCTTTCCCGTCATGACGAAAGTTTGCTCAAACATAAGCGCTTCCTTTCAATAACTTCGCCCTTTACTTTACTGCCCGAACGGTAGCCTTCGACGAAGTCCCCGGACGCGGCGCGGTCGAGGGCGCGGTAGGCGACTTCCCGCGCCGGTCGGAATAGTTATGCCAGAACAGCACGATCGGACTGGCGATAAAGACCGAGGAATACGTCCCGACAATAATGCCACAAACAAGGGCAAAAGAAAAACCGTTCAGCACCGGACCGCCGAACAAAAACAGAGCCACCACGGTCAGGAACGTCAATCCCGACGTCATCACGGTCCGGCTCAGGGTCTGGTTCACCGCACGGTTCATCACCGATTCCAGCGGCTCCCGGCGCGAAAACTTCAGGTTTTCCCGGATACGGTCGAAAATCACGATGGTGTCGTTCATCGAATAGCCTACCAGCGTGAGCAGCGCCGCGATGACCGTCATGGTCATTTCTTTATTGAACAGCGAGAACAGTCCGATCGTAATGATGGTGTCGTGGAACACGGCGATCACCGCACCCAGACCGTAAATCCACTCGAAACGAAAAGCGATGTACACCAGCATACCGCCCAAAGCGTAGAGCGTCGCCAGAACGGCTTTCTTTCGCAGCTCGGCGCCCACCTTGGGCCCGACCATTTTGGTCTCACCAATGTGGAACGGCGCCAGATACGTCTCCTGCCGCAGGGCCTCAATCACCTGCCCGCTCGCGCCCGGCGCCGCCGACAACTGGCCGAAATTCGTAATCAGGCCCGAGTGCTGCACGTCGCGCACGTTGAGCAGCGCCGTCAGCAGGCCGTCCAGTTGCTGATCGGTAAGCGAAACGCCGTGCTCGGCCAGGGGCTGCCGCAGACGGTCGACCAGCGCGACGTGACCG
>JBKQVG010000040.1:0-20741 GCA_052325345.1 Bryobacteraceae bacterium | reverse complement strand
GCTCCAGGTTAACTGCAGCATTCCCGCCTCATTGGGTAAGTCCGGCGCCAGCCCTTGCAGTCCGAGCGCTGTCACTTCGCTAAGGCCGTTGATCGGGCCGTTGCGCGGCTGATCGTTATAGGCGACGCCCCAGCGGAATTCGTTCACCAGGTTGGGCGTGAAGGTATGGGTATAGGAAACGTTGGCGCCCTGGTTCTCGCGCTCGTTCTGATCGCGGCCGATGGTTGGCAGAAGGTCGTCCCAGCCGCGCGAGTACTGGCGGGCCCAAGTGAAGCGGCCGAAAAGGAAATCGCGATCCGAAATGCGGTGGTCGATGCGGGTGGTCCAATAGGTGGCCGGATCGAAGGGGCGAGACTCCATCTGGCGGAAATTCTGGCTGGTAAAAACGGCCGTGTTGCCGTAATTTGGCAGCGGGTAGAAGAGATTCTCAAGCTGTTGCGCCGTCGCATTGAGGCGCGAAGCGGGAACGATGTTGCCCGGGAACGGGGTACTCGAATTCGCCGGGTCCTTCACCGTGGTGGAGGGCAACAGGCCGGAAAAATCGCCGGTCCGCCATGCCGCCAGCGGGACCGTGGGATTGAGCAGGTCGTGCACCATGCTGCCGCGGCTGGTCTCGAACGAGCCGAAGAAGAAGGTTCGGTTCTTGCCGTGAATGAGATGCGGTATATAGATGGGGCCGCCCAAGCTGACGCCGGGCCAGTGCGTGATCCCCGCGCTTCCCGAACTGGCGAACGGGTTGCGCGAAACGAACGCCGGCGTTTGATAGTAATCGAAGGCGCTGCCGTGAAGCTGGTTGCTGCCCGATTTGGAAATGACGGTGACGTTCCCCAGCGCGCCGAACTCCGCCGAGTTATTGGCCATGTCGACCCGCACCTCGGCCATGCTCTCGATGTAGTTGACCAGCGGCGTGATCTGCGTTCCGTCATGGCCATTGCTGATGGTGATTCCGTCCACCGAGGCGTCCGATTGATTGTTGCGGCTGCCCGAGAACCGCCGCGTGGCCGTGGAACTGGCGGCCTGGATCACCCCTGGGTTCTGGCCCACAAAATCCCACAGCGAGCGCTGGTTCAGCGGCAATTCATTGATGGTTCTCGAATCCTTGTTGTCGGTAATGCGCGCATCTTCGGTTTCGATCAGGCTGGCCGTGCCGGGAACCTCCACCGTGGTTAGCACGTCGCCCACCTCCAGGCGGACGTCGAGGCGGCGCAGTTCCTCGTTGGCAATCCGGATTTCGTTCACCATGTAGGTCTTGAAGCCCGGCGATTCGACGCGCATGCTGTACACGCCTTCCAGCAATTGCCCCACGGTGTAATAACCCGACTCGTTGCTGTGACCGGTGTATTTGTAACCGCTGCTGACGAGAGTTGCCGTGACGGTTGCCCCAACAATGACAGCTCCGTTGGGGTCGGTGACCAATCCGGTAAGGGTGGCGAAAGTTGTCTGCGAAAAGCCCGCCGATTGAAACGCTACGGCGGCCAGTAAAGCGATGATTCCCCGTTTCATTCACTAACCTCCTTCGTGTCCAAAGACCCTGATTGCCCGCACGGGCAAGGCACAGCCATGAACGCAAACGTCAGAGGCAAAACTTACCGGCATCATGGCCGATCTTATCACCCGTTCGGCATCAATAGTAGTCAATAATCACTACCCTGTCAATGAAAGAATCGCTCTGATGTTGCCACAATGTGAAACGTTCCGATTGAGCGAAATGAAAAGTTCCTCCTGATAGCCCCGAAGGCTGGGGCGAACACCTGTTTTGTACCCGGGAGGCGCGTATCAACCGCCCATCAAAAACCCACATTCGCCTCCTAAGCCACTGAAATTATTAGGGCAGTGACGATTGGGTGAAACGGACCCCAGGTTCGCCCGCGGTCGGCCTTCCTTGGGCTAACATGACGGTCCGCCGGCGGCGGAGCGCGGGATGGGCCCGGAGTGTGTAACTCGATGGGGGTATAATTGCGCTTCCCGAAGTCCGGTTTGGAGATTCTCGATGAAAAAGCTCGTACGTCTGGTCTTGCTGTTGAGTTCTACCGGTTGGATGATGTCGCCGGCGGCGCAAGCGCCGGCCGCCCTGCCTTCTCAAGCGCGCCAGCGCAGCCAGCCGGCCGTCCGTTCCCCCGAAGTGCTTCCCGACCACCGCGTAGTTTTCCGCCTGCCGGCGCCCAGAGCAGTCGAAGTCTCGGTTGCCGGCGAGTTCAAACCGGGCGGCCAGCCCATCGCCATGGAAAAGGACGACAACGGACTGTGGAGCGTCACCGTAGGTCCGTTGCAGCCGGAAATCTACAACTACAACTTCACCATCGATGGCGTGCGTACCATCGACCCGGGTAACCCTAACGTGAAGACCGGCTCCACGCCCAGCACCATCCAGAGCATTCTCGAGGTGCGCGGCGGCGAGCCGGCCTTCTATGACGGCAAGGCCGTGCCGCATGGAATCGTTCACGGGCACTGGTATCAGTCGCGCTCTCTGGGCTCACTGCGGCGCCTGCTGGTGTACACTCCTCCCGGTTACGGCCGCAATTCCAGTTCGAAATACCCGGTGCTGTACCTGCTGCACGGAGCCAATGCCGACGAGAACGCGTGGACCCGCCTCGGCCGTGCCAATCTGATTCTGGATAACCTGCTGGCCGCCGGGGGGTGCAAGCCGTTCGTGGTGGTCATGCCATTCGGTTATGGTGCGCCGCCCAACCGGCAGGCAACCGCCGGCGCGCCGAACCGCAACCTGGATCTGTTCGCCAAGGACCTGATCGGCGACGTGATTCCTTTCGTCGAAACCGAATACCACGTCTACCACGACCGCGAGCACCGCGCCATCGCCGGCCTCTCGATGGGCGGCAACGAATCGTTGACTATCGGCCTGACCCACCTGGAGTTGTTCAGCCGGGTGGCGGGATTCAGCGCCGGTATCCGCGGCGTCGACCTGGATAAGACCTTCGCCGATTTGATTGCCAACCCCCGGGAGGCGAATCGCAAGCTTCGCCTGTTATGGGTCAGTTGCGGAACTGAAGACGGCCTGTTCGAAGCAAACCGCCGCTTCTCGGAGTTCCTGGAAGAGCACCGGATCGAGCACACCTTCCGCAGCGGCGAGGGTGAGCACACCTGGATCGTATGGCGGAAGAATCTCCGCGATATTGCGGGGCTGCTGTTTCCGTAGTGTGAGAAACGCGGAAAGCCGGCGTTCGCACTCGGCCACGATACGGCGCGCCCAAGGAATGGAGCTTGCGGATTTGATACCATAACTTCCCGATGGCACTTCGAAAATTAGCTTTCCTCGTCTTATTCATCGCCGGGGCTCTGCTCGCCCAACCCGCCGCCGCGCCGGTCGGCGATACCGCGGCCGCCCAACTCGCCTATACGTTGGCGCATTACACCAAATATGAATACCGGATTCCCATGCGCGATGGCGTGCGCTTGTTCGCCGCCGTCTACGTTCCCAAAGACGCGGCCCAGGCCTATCCCATCATCATGCAGCGAACGCCTTACAACGTGGGACCATACGGCGCCGACAACTACAAGACCCAGGTCGGTCCATCCTTCGCCGCCGAAAAAGAGGGCTTCATCTTCGTCTATGAGGATGTGCGCGGCCGCTACATGTCCGAGGGCGTGTTTGTGGATGTGCGCCCCCACAAGACGCACTACAACGGACCCAAGGATACCGATGAAAGCACCGACACCTACGACACCGTGGATTGGCTCGTCAAGCATATCCCCAATAACAACGGAAAGGTGGGCATGTGGGGCATCTCCTACCCCGGTTTCTTTGCCGCGCACGGCCTCATGAACTCGCATCCGGCGCTGAAGGCCGTCTCCCCGCAAGCTCCCATGGGCGACGTCGGCAACGGCGACGATGGATACCACAACGGCGCTTTCCACCTGGCCGCGAATTTCCGCTTTTACTCCGGCTTCTTGCCCCGCCAGGGCGAGCCCGAACCGCCCCAAACTACCGTCCCCTTCAACCCTGGAACCATGGACGCCTATGAATTTTTCCTCCGCATGGGTCCCGTGTCGAATGCCAACGAGAAGTACCTGAAACATCGGAGCGCTTACTGGGACGAAACCATCCGGCACGCCTCTTACGACGAGTATTGGCAAACCCGCGCCCAGGCGCCGTACATGAAAAATGTCACCCCAGCCGTGATGTGGGTAGGCGGCTGGTTCGATGCCGAAGATCTCGCCGGACCTTTGAAATTGTTCTATTCGCTGGAGAAGAATGGCCCCGTCGCTCCCGACACCCTCGTGATGGGCCCGTGGCGCCACGGCGGCTGGGCTCGCGACCGCGGAGACACGCTCGGCAATTTGAGTTTCAAGTCCAATACATCCGAATATTTCCAGCAGTACATCGAGCTTCCGTTCTTTGTTCAAAACCTGAAGGGCAAAGGCGACGGACTAAAAGCCACCGCGGACGGGAGTATTCCCAAGGCCTTCGTTTTTGAAACCGGCCGCAACGAGTGGCGCCGCTTCGACGCGTGGCCGCCGCGCAACACGGTGGCTCGCTCGCTCTATTTCGATGCCGGCGGCAAACTCTCCTGGACCGCGCCGAAAGCCACCGGCTTTGACGAATACCTGAGCGATCCCGACAAGCCCGTGCCTTCGACCGGCGAACTGGCTCCTGGAATGGGCATGCCCGTGGATTACATGACGTTCGACCAGCGCTTCGCCTCCACCCGGCCCGACGTCTTGACTTACCAAACCGAGCCGCTCGACCAGGACGTAACCATCGCCGGATCCATCACTCCCGTGCTCCACGTGTCCACTTCCGGCACCGATTCCGACTTCGTCGTGAAGTTGATCGATGTTTACCCGGACGATTATCCCGATCCCAATCCGAATCCCAAGGGCGTATACATGGGCGGCTATCAGCAGTTGGTGCGCGGCGAGCCGTTTCGCGGTAAGTTCCGCAACAGCCTCTCCAAGCCCGAGCCATTCACGCCCGGCAAGGAGGAAAAAATCGAGTTCTGGATGCCGGACGTGTTTCACACCTTCCGCTCCGGTCACCGCATCATGGTGCAGATTCAGAGCTCGTGGTTTCCGCTGGTGGATCGCAATCCGCAGCAATTCCTGGATATTCCGAATGCCAGGCCGGCCGATTTCAGCAAGGCCATGGAGCGCATCTTTCGCGGCGGAGCCGATGGGTCGCATCTGCGCGTGCTGGTGATGGAATAGGCAGCCGTGACTGGCTCGCCCAGCGGTTTCAGAATTTCTGCAAGCGTGGACTACGGTTGGTCGAGCGGCTTCATCGGAGGGCGCCGGTCTGGAAGTGGATTGCGTGGAGCCGGCGCTCGCCGGCGGGGCAATCGGGTGGGAGGGGAAACAAGAAAAGGGCGGCCATCGACTCCTCCTGTTCTTTGCGTGCCCGCGAGCCGTCGACAGCGGTGCCAAGACCGCGGCGCCAAATCAAGTACTGCAAGAGCGCGTCAGGACTCGCGACCCATCAGCCGAGGAAGCCGAAAGCCGCCCATCGTGTGAACTGGCTCTATGTAACCTCCTCTTTATCAATGTTTCCCCGGTTTGCAGGGGATTACGTTGCCTTTTCCGGAAAAAGACACTTGACCATGTCTTTCCAAACCATTATCGATTACACTATGCGCCTTAAATGCGGAGATGTCAACGGGGTGACGAGTGGAGTTCGCTTCTTGTTGCGCCTGAGCGAGAATCGGCGGTTCCAATGCCAAGCCGTCCGGAAAACTGTGACATTCCGCGTCGTGGGCAGCTTCATGAGCTTGTGGCGCCGCTTAACAATCTCGTCGTCCGTATACCGTCCGGAGAAGATGCTTTCCCATTCAAGCTGAGCGTCTATGAAAAGGCCGTTCAAGGTGATTGTGTGCTCGCTTGCGGCTTTGTGCTTCTTGCTGAAAGGAAACACATCTTTTAGACCGTCGGCAACTTGCGACGCAGCGATTATCGCGCACCGCACGAATGCATATTCCCGCCAGATCACCCACGCTGCAATACCACCGCTGGAGGCCACGGCCTTGACTGTTCCCAAGGCAGTCGCCCACTTACCCAAGTGGTCCCTGTAACCGCGAATATAGGCACTGGCCACTTTGAGATCAATCATCTGCTTCCAGTAAAGCTGCTGCTGCCGATGGAGATCTTGTATGTTTTCGCTCATCCCGCCCAGGCCCCATTATGAGCTGAGGTACCCGTCGCGTGAAAGAGAGGCGCAAGGCAGCCCGGCAGATTGCCCAACGACCTCATTCCGCCGCCGTGAAGTACGCGCAATCGGGGTGGTGGAAGACCAGGGCGCTGACGCTGGCTTCGGGCTCCATCATCATGCCTTCGGTCAGGTGCACGCCGATTTCGTCGGGGTTGAGCAGCTTCCAGATCGCTTGCTGTTCGTCGAGGTTGGGGCAGGCGGGATAGCCGAAGCTGTAGCGCTTGCCGCGATACTGCGAGGTGAAGCGGTCGTGCATGGTGAGGGTGGGCGGATCGGGGAAGCCCCAATCTTCGCGGATGCGCCGGTGCAGCCATTCGGCGGCGCCTTCGGCGCTTTCGATGCCCAGGGCTTGGATGGCGTGCGCTTTGAGGAACTCGCCGCTCCGTTTCCATTCCTCGGACCGCTCGCGGATGCCGGCGCCGGCGGTTACCACGAATAGCGCCAGGTGATCGCGGCGGCCGTCTTCGGCTTCGAGAATGTAGTCGCTCAGGCACAAGCCGTCGGGCTTGTTCTGGCGTCCGAAGTGGAAGGTATGCACGGGACCGGTGCAGCCGGGCGCGAAGAGATTCACGGCGTTGCCATCGCGCTCGGCTTCGAAGTACCGCCAGACGGCTTTGACCTTCATGAAGCCGAGGGCCGCCTGTTTGACCTCTTCGATCTGGTGATACAGCTCGAGCGCTTTGGGATCGCGGCCGGCAAGGTCCTTTTCGAAATTGCCTTTGTAGCCCAGGTGGCGCCCGTAGAGCATGAACGGGTTGATGTAGTTCCAGACTTCGGCCAGGTGCGGCAGGTCGCGCACTTTGCGGTCCAGGTAAGGCGCGGCTGGAATGGGGATCGCGGTGCGCACTTTGGAACTGCGATGGGTGGTGACTGGGAGCGGCGCTTGGGCCACGGCGATTGCGGCGGAGGAATCCGCGGCGGCCTGATGGCTGGCCAGAACCTGGGGGCGCTCGGCCGGGTCCATCAGCCGGTTCATGAGGCTCAGGCCGGTCATGGCGTCTTTGGCGTAGCAGACGGCCTCGCCGTAGGCCGGGGCGATGCGGGTGCGGGTGAACTTATCGCTGAGGGCGGCGCCGCCCACCAGCAAGGGCACGTCGATGCCGGCGCCGCGCAGGTCCCCGGCGGTGACCACCATCTGCTGGGTGCTCTTCACCAGCAGGCCGGAAAGTCCGATGGCATCGGGCCGGTGCTCGTGGAAGGCCTGGATGAGCGCGTCGGGCGGCACCTTGATGCCCAGGTTGATCACCTGGTAGCCGTTGTTGGCGAGAATGATCTCGACCAGGTTCTTGCCGATGTCGTGGACGTCGCCCTTCACGGTGGCGAGCACCACTTTGCCGCGGGCGCTGCTTTCGGAGCGCTCCATGAACTGCTCCAGATAATTGACGGAAGCCTTCATGGTTTCGGCCGACTGCAGCACTTCCGCCACGATCAGTTCGTTGTTGTTGAACAGGCGCCCGACTTCGCTCATGCCGGCCATCAGCGGGCCGTTGATGATTTCGAGCGGGGTCGCGCCCTCGGCGCGCTTGCGCTCCAGATCGGCGATAAGGCCGTCCTTGGTTCCTTCGATGACGTAACGCGCCAGGCGCTCATCGAGCGGCAACGCTTCAGCGCTTTCGCGGGTGCGCTTGACGGCTTTGCGGAAATGCTCGGCGATGGCCGCGATGTGAAACTGGTTGATGGCGGCCTTTTGCTCCGGGCTCTGCTCGCGCCAATCCTCGGGCGCGGTGCGGAGCGCCTCGTTTTGGGAATCCACGGGAGGCGAATTGAACAACAGGCTCTCGGCCAGGCGGCGTTCGTGCTCCGGAATGGAGGCGAAGCGTTCCAGCCTTTCGGCGTTGACGATGGCCAGATCGAGGCCCGCTTTGGTGCAGTAATACAGAAAGACCGAGTTCACCACTTCGCGCGCCGGCGCCGGCAGGCCGAAGCTGACGTTGGAAATCCCGAGTACGGTCTTCGCGTAGGGCAGGCTGGCCTTGACCAGGCGGATGCCCTCGATGGTTTCCACCGCGCCGCCGATGTAGTTGGCGTCGCCGGTGGCGCAGGGAAATACCAGCGGGTCGACGATGATATCTTCGGGCGGGATGCCGTACTTTTCGGTGAGCAGCTGGTAGGAACGCTCGGCTACGGCCAGTTTGCGCTCGCAGGTGAAGGCCTGGGCCTGGAGCTTGTCCTCGTCGATGGCGCCCACCACCAGCGCGGCTCCATAGCGCCGGGCTATGGGGCAGATGCGCTCGAACTTCTCTTCGCCATCTTCCAGATTGATGGAATTGACGATGCTCTTGCCCTGGCAATAGGTGAGGGCGAGTTCGACCGCTTTGGGATCGGTGGTGTCGATCATGACCGGCGCTTTGATCTTGCGGACGAGCTTGCCGTAGAAGGGCGGAATATCGGCGAGCTCGTCGCGATCGGTCGATTGCAGGCACACATCCACCACGTGAGCGCCGTTGCGCACCTGCCAGCGCGCGATTTCGGTGGCTTCTTCCCACTTTTCGGCGGCCACCATGCTCTTGAACAGGCGCGAACCGATGACGTTGGTGCGCTCGCCGACGATCAGCGGGCGATTGGCGTCCTCGGCCTCCACCAGCTCGATGCCGGAGTAATATGCGCGATGGGAAGGCTGGGGCAGGGCGCGCGGACGTTTCCCCCGGGACATTTCGGCGATGGCGCGGATGTGCGTGGGAGTAGTGCCGCAGCAACCGCCCACGATGTTGAGCCAGCCCAGATCGATGAACTTCTCCAGTTGCGCGGCCAGGGATTGCGGCGTTTCCGGGAACCTGCCCTCCGCATCCGGCAGCCCGGCGTTGGGGTAGCAGGAAATCGGGAAGCGCGACATTTCGTTGAGGGTGCGGATGTGATCGGTCATCAGATCCGGCCCCGTGGCGCAGTTCATGCCCACGGCCAGCAGGTCGTGATTGGCGATGGAGGCGTAGAGCGCGTCGATGGGCTGGCCGGCCAGCATGGCGCCGGTGCGCTCGATAGTGACGGAGGCGACCACGGGAATGTCGTGCCCGAGGTCGCGGCGTAACTGTTCGATCGCCACCAGGCCGGCTTTCAAGCTGCCGGTGTCGAAGCAGGTTTCGATCAGCAGATAATCCGCGCCGCCTTCGACCAGGGCTTTGGCCTGGACGTAGTAATCGCCGCGCAGGCGTTCGAAGGCGATGGTGCCCTGGATATTGATGTCTTTATTGGTGGGCCCGATGGAGCCGGCCACGAAGCGCGGTTTGGCGGCAGTCGAGTATTCGCCGGCGGCCTGGCGCGCGATCTGGGCGGCGGCAAAGTTGAGCTCGTAGGCGCGGCCGGCGAGATTATTATCGGCCAGCGCCACCGCGGAGCCGCCGAAGGAATTGGTTTCGATAATATCGGCGCCCGCTTCGAGATACCGGACGTGAATGCCGCGGATGACGTCGGGGCGGGTGACGTTCAGAATCTCGGGACAGTTCTCGCGCCCCAGGTAGTCGGTCTCGATGGAAAGCGGCGCCTGGTGAATCATGGTGCCCATGGCCCCATCGATGACGAGGACACGTTCGGCGAGGATCTCGGCGAGCGCCTTGCGGCGCTCCTGGGGGGTGGTCATAAAGGGTGCGCTACTAACAGCTTAGCAAGCCGTGTCCGGACTTCATGTATCTTGGGTAGAGAAGACCGCTTGGCTCCGGTTGTCGCGGGGCGGGCCAAAGATCTATAGTCTTGGTTGAGCGGATGAACATTCCCAACGCACTTACGATTCTCCGGATCTTCTTTGTGCCGCTCCTGGTGGCTGCGCTGGTGCAGGACAATGTGGGCTTCGCCATTCGCGGATATCCGATCACCAACGAGTGGCTGGCGCTGGCGATTTTTCTTTCAGCCGCGCTGACGGACCTGCTCGACGGATACCTGGCGCGGCGATGGAGGCAGGTAACCACCATCGGTACGCTGCTCGACCCGATCGCCGACAAGTTGCTGATTTCGGCGGCGCTGATTTCGCTGGTCCAGGTGCGCGTGCTGCCCGGATGGATGGCGATCCTCATCATCGGCCGCGAGTTTGCCGTGTCCGGCCTGCGGGCTATTGCCGCGGCCGAGCGGTACACGATCAAGGCCAGCGACCTGGGGAAGACCAAGATGGCTTCCCAGGTGGCGGCGGTTTCGTGCCTGCTGGTGAGCGTCCGCCATCCCCGGATGCAGCGGCTGGGGCTGTGGCTGATGTGGGCGGTAATCTTCTTTGCCCTGCTCAGTGCGGTGAGCTATTTCCGCAAATTCTGGCGCAAGGTGGACGCGCGGGTGAAAAAGCGGCGCCGGCGCGAATTGCTATTGCTCGAGCGCAAGCGGCAGCACGAACTGATGGCTCAAAGAGGATCGAGGGGGTCTCCCGATTTGCGCGCGGCGACAATCTGGAAACCGCCCGAAGTAAGCTGAAGATTGCGAACCTCTCCGCGAGAGCCGAGCGAGCCGATCGGTTTTCCGTTGAGCGTGATGGTGACTCCCCCGGCATTGCCCACCTGGAGGAATACGCTCGAAACGGCCTCTACCGTGCGGCTCTGATTTGGGCTCAAAGTGCCTGAGAACATGTACTTGCCATCGGAGCGGACCAGAATCCACACCGGTTCCGCGGCGGTCAGGTCCACGCGAACGGCGCCGTGATCGCCCACTACGTCGCTGGCGCGCAAAACCGCGTTGACTGCCTGAGCTCCGGAATTGCCGTCCACTGGATTCGCGTGCGGCTCCCGGGCGGCGTCCGCGGCCGTAGGAGCGACCGGCGCGGGAACCGGCCGCGACAACGCGCGGGGCACGGCGGTCGCCGGCTTGGACTCCGTGGTCTGCGCGGTTGTGCGAACGGGTTGGAAAGCTTGCCGCCGCTGGTGCTGCCACCAGGTGTACACACCCGAGCAGATCACCATGGCCAGAACCACCAGCGCCAGGGAACGCACCGAGGAAAACCACCGTCCCCGATCGTCCCCCACCGCCTGCCATTCCTCCAGGCGAGGCAACTGGATGGGCTTGACGCCTTGCTTTGGCGGGGGCGCGGCCGGTTCCGCTATCACGGGCGCAACGACCGGTTCCGACGGTAGTGGCTCCAGTACCTGGCGCACCGCATTTCCAATTTCCTCTTCATCCAAGCCGACCACGTGAGCGTATTGGCGCACAAAGCTGCGCGCGAACACGCCACCGGGCAGTTTGGAAAAATCGTCGCGCTCGATGGCTTCCAGGAGACGCTGGGAAAGCTTAAGCTCTTGGGAAATCCGCTCCAGGCTAATGTTCTTTTTCAAACGCTCCCGGCGCAAAGTCTCGCCGATGGATGTCATATTGGCTAACCCCGTATCTCTCCTTCATCATACAAGATGGCGCCCGGCGGCTGCCACAAGGACAACCTATACTCGGAAATCCAGGTAGTTATCTACGTTCACTGGTATTTTATCGGCGGCTCTAAAGGAATTCTTTACGGCCTCTCAGGCCGCGGCTCGAAGGATTCACAGGCCGCCGGTGGGACAGGCGGCCACCGCGGCTTGCGCCTCTTGACGCGGGAAGAAGGGCGAAACCGCGGACAAGGAACGGCCCAGGAGCTCGCGCGAGGACTGGCAGCCGCCCTGCGCCACCGCCGCCAGGTGGCGCCAGGCGACGGCGTCGGCGCGCAGGCTCCACGCCACATCGAAATTGAGAGCGGCGGCAAATTCTTCTTCAGCGCGAGCGTAGTCCTTTCGCCGGTACAGCAGAATGCCGCGATACAGGTGCGCATCCCCGGACGCCAACTCCCGGGCCGCGGCGAAAGCGGCGCGGCTGGCGAGGTTATAGTCGGCCAGGGCGTCGGCCAGATGCCCGCTCCGCTCGCGAGCCAGCGCCCGCAAGTAGAAGGCGCGGGCGTTTTCCCGATCCACGTTAGCGGCGCGGTCCAAAGCCGCGATGGCGCCGGAATAATCGCTCGTGAGAAGGCGCGCCCCGCCCCATTCGGTCAAGGCAGCGGCCCAATCGGGCTGCGGGCGCAAGCGCTGAAACCAACCGTTGTCGCCGCGGTCCCGGTCCCAATCCGCTATGGCCTGGCCATAACGCGCCGCGGCCTCGAAATACCTGCCGTCGCGAAAGGCCTCGCGGCCTTCCACCCAGTTGTACCAGCCGGCCGCTGCCGGGCTCGAAAAATCGCGGGCCGCACGGGCCAGATCGTCGGAGCGGAGAGCGATCCAGCCCAGCCATTCGCGGCCCACGTCGGCATACGCCTGGCACAATTCAGGCGTGGTGAACTCGGCGCCGCAAGCCGGGTGATCTTCCGCCTTGGCCAGGGCGCTTTCGGCCGCCGGCGCCGCGGCGGCATTGTTCCCAGCGGCGCCGTCAGGGCCGTCCGCCTCCGCTGCGTGAATGCGGGCAAGCGCCTCCGCCACAGGCAGAATCTCCGGCACGGACGGGACGGCCTGATTTCGCTTTACGGGGTGAGCCGCCGGCCAGGTTTCAATGGCTTGGTGAAATTCGGAGGCCGCGTCGTTCCATAGTCGCGATCCGTTTCCGGGCGAGGCCTGGTTCCCCAGCGCCGCAGCCACCAGCGCGCAGTAGCCTTTGCGGTAATGGATCCTGGGCAGTTGGCTTGGTGGGGCGATGGATACCAAAGCCGCTTCCGACTGTTGACAGGCGGATGTCTGCGCCAGGCCCGGCGAAACGGCGAGAGCGACGCTTTCATAGTCGGCCTGTGCCCGCGCCGCCACCTCGGTCCACTGGGTCTCTCCACCTGCCCACGCTGCCGGTGCCATACCGATTGTCAGTACGAAAAAACTACCGAAACCGGCCCATTTCGCGCGCTGCATGCTTACCCTCTTGCATCCGGAGGGCCGCTCCGGTAAGAGGGCATCCATCGCGGGGTGTTCATCCGTGGCTTGAATCTGCATTCTTGACGGTTTCTACTGTCACGGCCCGGTCCGCTCCACAATTTTGCCGTCCCTCATCTGCACGGTGCGGTGCCCGTAGGCCGCGGCCTCCGGGTTGTGGGTGATCATGAGAATGGTCTGGCCGGTACGCTCGTTCAGATCGCGGAGAATGCCCAGCACGGCTTGGGAGTTTTCCGTATCCAGATTGCCGGTGGGCTCGTCCGCCAGCAGTATGGCGGGATGATTCACGATGGCGCGGGCGATGGCGACGCGCTGCTGCTCGCCGCCGGAGAGCGAGTTGGGCTTATGATCCAGGCGGCCGTCGATGCCCAGCAATCGCAATACCTCGGTGAATTGCGCATCCGGCTGCCCGTTGTGTCCCCCCAGAAAGCGCGCCACGGCGATGTTGTCGCGCGCCGTCAGGTTGGGCAGCAGGTTGTACTTCTGAAACACGAAGCCGACGGTGCGTTTGCGCAGGCGGGTACGATCCGCGTCCGTCATCGAAGCCAGGTCCTGGCCACCGACCTTCACCTGCCCGGAAGTGGGCGGCGTCAATCCGCCAATGATATGAAACAGGGTCGATTTGCCCGAGCCCGAAGGCCCCACGATGGCGAGAAACTCTCCGCCCGGAACGTCCAGATTCACCCCGCGCAGCGCCGGCACGTCGATCTTGCCCACCCGATAGGTCTTGCGCAGGTCGCGGATCTCGATGATCGCGCCGTTACTCATATGCCAGCGCCTCGATGGCATCGTGACGGGCGGCGCTCAACCCGGGATAGAGCGCGCCGAAAGCGGCAGTGGCCAGAATGATGACCGCCGTCCGCGGCCACCAGGCGTAGACGATCGCCATTTGGATCGACGCCGGCACCAGCGTGGCAATCAGCCATTGAGCCCCGAAGCTGAAAACGATGCCCAGAATCGTTCCGCCCAGCCCGATCAATAAGGCCTCCAGAAGAATGACGCGCAAAATAAACGCGTTCGACGCTCCCAGCGCTTTCAAAATGCCGATCTCGCGCGTGCGCTGCAGCACCGCCATGTACATGGACAGCGCCACCACCGCGATGCCGATCACCACGCCGATGATCACCACCACCACCGTGAATTCCTGGATCGCCGGGATGTTTTGCGCGCTGTACATGGCGGTCCACTCGGCCATGCTGTTGACGCCATAATTCGGCAACAGCTTGCGCAGCTCCGCCACTACCGCGTCGATCCGGGCGGGATCGTCCACCTGCAGGTAGATCTGCCCGATCTTGCCGGTAGCCGCATCCAACTGCTGCAGCGTCGCGAGGGGCACGGCCAGCCGCGCCAGCTTGCCCGGCTCGATGATCCCCGCCACCCGCCACTCGTGGTTCAGCAGCTTGAGTTTCTCTCCGACCGCGAGGTGGTGCTGCTTGGCGTAGTAGCGGTCCACCAGAATATCGTCGGGGCTTTCAAAGGGTCCGCCGGCGTTGTACGTGAATCCGCCGGTCATCCGGTTGAATTTGGCCAGATCGATCCCCGTGATCGCCAGCGGCAGATCGATGGCGTGATTGATGACACCCATGGCGAGCTTCACGTGCGGCTGCTCTTGTACCTTTTCGACCAGTGCCGCCGGCATTGACGAAGGGCTGAAGTTGATCACCGACGACGCCGTCGAACCGCGGATTACGATATCCGCGCCAACGCCGCGCTGCCGGTTGCGCCCGTCCTCCAGCATGCCTTGTGTCAGCCCTACCAGGGTGAGAATCAACGTCACCGGCACGCCGATGAGCAGCACGCTCAGCAGCGATCGCATGGGGCGGTTTTTGAGGTTTTCCAGAACCAGCTTACCGGTCACTAGTGGTCGATCTTTCCTTCGGATGTCGCGGGAGGGGCGGCGGTTCGGGCCGGAGTCCGGCCGACAGCGCGCAGCGTCGTTCCCTCCGGCTGCTTCAATACAAATTTATCATCCGCGATGCCCTTATTGATATCCATTTTCACCACGTCGAGGACCACCCCGTATTCGTCCTGCGGGCGGTTGATTTCAATGTGCTTGGGAAAAAGGACGTTGTCGTAGAGTTTCCACTGCGAATAACGGGCGTCGGTCAGAATGTTCCCTTCGTCGTCGAAGATCAACTGGCGCGAGATACGCAGGTTGACGCGGTTGAACCAGATCGTGCGGACAAGCTGGAGTGTCCCGTCCCGCCGCTCGTGGATCACGTGCAGGATGTAAGAAGCCTGATCTTCGTCGGTCAGGTTCTCGAGCAATACCTTTTCCGTCTTCACATCCACCGGGCGCACCAGCAGCGCTTCGACGAAGTGCTGGGGCCGCAGGTTTTCCAGCTTGTTGGGCGAAGGCTGGATGATTCCGTTCCCGCCGGTCACGAACGCGTTGCGGGACGGAACATACAGCTCGAACGACGCGCCGTCGCTGGCCATGTCGAAGGCCTTGCTGCGCACCACCGGATAGAGGCCGATGATGCGGATGGACGCCGGCTTGCTAAACAGGATATAGGCGAGGACGTCTTTGTACTCCGTGATGTGGTTCTTTTCCGCGCTGCCGAGGGCCGGCACCATATCCACCGTGGCGCTGAAATCGTGGATAGCCCGGTACTCGCGGGCAATGATCTCCAGCAGGGCGGACTCGTCGGCAACCTGCAGTTTCTGAGCGGGGTTGCCGCCTTGACGCAAAATGACCCGCCGCCGGATGGCGCAGGAGGAACCCGTCAGGATAAGACCGAAGACGGCGCCAAAGACGAGGCTAAACGCAATCCGTTGGCGCGGTATCGCGGACCGGGCGGGCCGAAAGGGCATCGTTCCATTGTAGGTGGCGCGCGAACCGGCCTGTCAATCGGAGAGCGATCCGCGGAAAGTTCAACCTGCTACAATCGAAGGTCCGCCGATGGAGACGAACTGCGGAGCTGGTTGGGAGAGGATAGATGGGTGAAGCGTTAGGTATGATTGAGACCCGCGGGCTGGTGGCCATGATCGAGGCCGCCGACGCGATGGTGAAAGCCGCCAAGGTGAACCTGGTCGGCTGGGAAAAGATCGGTTCCGGGTACGTGACTGCGATGGTGCGCGGGGACGTGGCCGCGGTTCGGGCGGCCACCGATGCCGGCGCCGCCGCCGCCCGCCGCGTGGGCGAACTGATCGCCGTGCACGTGATTCCGCGCCCGCACCAGAGCCTGGAAGACGTGCTGCCGATCGGCAAGGCCGGCAAATAACCGGTCTTAAGGTGCCGTCATGATTCTCGCCCGCGTTGTGGGCACTGTGGTCGCCACCCGGAAAGATCCACGGCTGGAGGGTAAGAAGCTGCTCGTCCTGAAGCCGGTTTCCCCGGAGGGAAAGGACGAAGCCGGTTATGTGGTGGCCGTCGACACCGTGAGCGCCGGCTACCGCGAGCGCGTCATCGCCGTATCCGGCAGTTCCGCCCGCATGGCCGAAGGCTGCAAAGACACGCCCGTCGACACCGCCATCGTCGGCATTGTGGACGACGTGCAACTGGACTGAATGCCATGTACCTGGGCCGAGTGGTGGGACGCGTCTGGTCTACCGCGAAGGATGGAAACCTTCGCGGCCAGCGTTTTCTGATCGTGCAGCCTCTCACGCCCGGCCTGGAAAATACCGGCCGGCGCCTCATCTGCACCGATTCGACCGGCGCGGGCGCTGGTGAACTCGTCTATTGGGTGCGCGGCAAGGAGGCCAGCTTCCCGTTTCACCCCCTCGAGCCGCCCACCGATACCACCATCGTCGGCATCGTGGATTCCGTTCACCTGGGCAAGATTCAGCCCGCCGGCGGTCCTCCCTAGAGGCCGGTCATGCTGATTGCACGCGTCATCGGCGAATTGGTAGCCACCCAGAAACATCCCAGCCACGAAGGCCGGAAATTGCTTCTGGTGCAGCCGCTGAATCTGGACGGCAGCGACCGCGGGCAAGCCGTCGTGGCCCTGGATGCGGTGGATGCCGGGGTGGGCGATAAGGTCCTCGTGGCCACCGAGGGATTCAGCGCCATGACGGCCGTGGGAAGGCCGCAATCACCGATCGATATGGCCGTAATCGGCTTTATCGACCACGTGGACCTGCTGCCAGGGATCTCGTAGGCGGCGGGAGCCTCCCGCCAGCAGGACGGTCGCCAGCATGCACCCCGCCCCCAGCTTGACCAGTTCCGCCATGCGGTAAGTGTTGTGCAGAACCCAATACTCGTTGCGCTCGCCCGAATGCAGGTCGGCGCGGACGAAATCGATCATCCTTCCCAGCCCGAGCATCTCTTGGGACAGGAGTAGCCGTTCCCCCAGAACGATCGCCAGCATTCCCAGCGACAAGCCCAGCGCCAGCTTCCCTTCCCGCGTGCCAAACAGCAGGAAAGCAAAGAAAATCGCCCCCCCAAACACCTGCACGTTTTCCCAGATGCGCTGGTACCAGCGGGCTTGTTCGTTCGCCGCATAGGCCAACAGCATGCGGGCGTCGTCCGGAGCTAGCGCCTTCAGACGCAGCGACGCCGCCGGGCTGCCGCCGTTCAGCACCATATCGACCGAACGCGCCCGCTCCCAATCCACCCAGGTCATCAACAGGATGCCCGCCAACCACATACCGAGCAGCAAACAGGCGAACCTACGCGAGAGCATGGTCAGCCTCGATTCTAGCAGCCCGGCAAGGAAACGAGGTCGGAGGGAGCCAGGGTAGAGGCGGGCTCGGCGATGCCGGTGTGAGCCACCCCCTGTGCGTGCAGGCGGAGGAAGTCGCCGTCGTGCGTCACCACGACGCGACGCTGGGCCGAAGCGAAGACGAGATGCTCCATGTCCGTTGCGCCGATCAAGCCGGAGTCCGCGGCCGTAGTCACGTCGATTTTGCGCCGCCGTAAGCCCGCCGCGATATGGAAGGAGATGTGCTCGTCAAGATGAAAGCGGACGAACACCGGTCAAGACGCTTCTTCCAGACGCGCCTGATGCAGACGGGCTTCCAGCAGGGACGGATGACCGCGCCGGAACTCCGCCACAAATTCCCGCTCAGCCTTCATCTCCTGCTGGATCTCCTCAATGTGGTCGAAATAATATGCGAGGGCGGCGTGGACGTCGGCAAGCGTGATGGTGGGAATATGGGAGACGATCTCGTCGGGCTTCATGCCCATGTGTTCGTGCCAAACGACAATATCGAGCACACGCACGCGATGACCGGCGATGCAGGCCTTGCCGCCGCATACGCCCGCCGCTCTGCCGATCCGGTCATCAACGGACATGCCTTCAGTATAAGCGCTTCGGCGTTACGCGCGCTCCGGCCCCCGCGCGATTGCCGCCGGCTACTGCTTGCTCTTCAGCACGTCGATCAGTTCCTGGACCGCCGCCGCGCTCTTCGAAAGCAGGGCCTTTTCCGCCGCGGTCAGTTGAATCTCGTAGATTTTCTCGATGCCGCCGGCTCCCAGCTTCACCGGCACGCCGACGAAGACGCCGTGGATGCCGTATTCTCCCTCCAGCAGGGCCGAGCAGGGCAGCACTTTCTTCTTGTCCTTCAGGATGGATTCGGCCATTTCCACCGCCGCGGCCGAAGGCGCGTAGTAGGCGCTGCCGGTCTTGAGGTGCTTGACGATTTCGGCGCCGCCGTTCTGGGTGCGGGTTACGATGCGGTCGAGCGTGGGCTGGTCCAGCAACTCGGTCAGAGGGATGCCGGATACGCTCGACAGGCGCACCAGCGGCACCATGGTATCGCCATGGCCGCCCATCACCACGCCCACCACGTTTTCCACCGAAACCTTCAGTTCCTGGGCCACAAAGGTGCGGAAGCGCGCGCTGTCCAGCACGCCCGCCATGCCGACCACCCGGTTCTTGGCGAACCCGGAAACCCAATACGCCACCTGCGCCATGGCATCCAGCGGGTTGGTGACGGCCACGATCACGGCGTTGGGCGACAGCTTGGCAAACTGCGCGGTGGCGGTTTTGACCACTTCGTAGTTGGCCATCAGCAGGTCGTCGCGGCTCATTCCGGGCTTGCGCGGAAAGCCCGCCGTGAGGATGGCGAGGTCGGAACCCTCGGTAAGCGCGTAATCGTTGGCGCCGATCACCGTGACGTCATAGCCCTGCACCGGGCCGGATTGGAGAAGATCGAGACCTTTGCCCTGAGGGACACCTTCGACCACGTCGACTAGCACGACGTCGGCCAGCTCTTTTTCCGCGATGCGCAGCGCGCAGTTGGCGCCCACATTGCCGGCGCCTATGACGGTAACTTTCTTTCGCACGGAAGCTCCTTTTCAGTCGATTTGAAAGCCGATTATAACAACCCGCGGGTGCTTAACCGTTTTGCGATTCCCCCGTATTCAACCCGGCAACCGCTCCCTGGCGGGCGAGTGAAAGCCGATCGCTGAAAGCGGATCGCTGCTTTATACTTGTGTCTTGCCCAAGAAAAAACAGGTGCTCTACCGCGACGCCGGCGTGAACATCGACGAATCCGACCGCGCCATCCGGTCCATCAGGAACCTGGCCCGGCGCACCTTCACCCCCGGCGTGCTCACCGAGATCGGAAGTTTTGGAGCGTGTTACCGCATGTCCGGTTTCCGCCACCCCGTGCTGGTAAGCTCGGCCGATGGAGTCGGCACCAAACTTAAGGTGGCCTTTCTCACCAACCGCCACGATACCGTCGGCGAAGACCTGGTGAACCACTGCGTCAACGATATTGCCGTGCAGGGCGCCGAGCCGCTGTTTTTCCTGGACTACTTCGCGGTGGGCAAGCTGGACGCGAAAGTCGCCACCCAGGTGGTGTCCGGCCTGGCGCGCGGCTGCAGGAAAAACGGTTGCGCGATGATTGGCGGCGAAACTGCCGAAATGCCGGGTTTGTACGCGGACTCGGAATACGACCTGGCGGGGTTCATCGTGGGCGCCGCCGAGCGCAATCGCCTCGTGACCGGCCAAGATATCCGCGTTGGCGACGTGCTGCTGGGCCTGCCCTCGACCGGCCTCCACACCAACGGTTATTCGCTGGCGCGCAAGTTGCTCTTCGAGGTGGCCGGCTATGGCCCCGATACGCCGCTTCCCGAAGTGGACGGGACCATCGCCGATGCGCTGCTGGCCCCGCACCGCAGCTACCTGAAGCCGATTCGCGCCCTGCTGGCGGCCGGCCTGTTGCGTGGCGCGGCGCACATCACCGGCGGCGGCATCACCGATAACACGCCGCGCATGCTTCCCAAGGGAATGGGGGTGGTCATCGACACTTCTTCCTGGAAGGTGCCGCCGTTGTTCGAATTGTTGCGGCGCATCGGAAATATACCGGACGCGGATTACCGCCGCACCTTCAACGTGGGGGTTGGCATGATACTGGCGGTGCCTCGCGCCGATTCTTCGCGCGCCGAGGCCGCACTGCGCAAATTGAAGGAGAAGCCCTTCCGGATCGGTGAAGTGGTCGCGCCGAAGTGCGGCGCGCCGCGGGTGGAATACCGATGACCCGCTTGGGCATCCTCATCTCCGGGCGCGGTTCCAACTTCGAGGCCATCGCCGACAATATCGCCGGCGGCAAGCTGGACGCCGGGATCGCCGTGGTGATCGCCAACCGCGCGGACGCCCCCGGTCTCGAAGCCGCGCGGCGCCGCGGCTTGAGAGCCGTCTTGCTTCCCTCCAAAGGTCTGGATCGCCAGGTTTACGATGCCCGGTTGGTGTCCGAATTGAAAGAGCACGCCGTGGACCTGGTTTGTCTGGCCGGATTCATGCGCCTCCTGAGCGGGTTGTTCATTCGGGAATTCCCCAATCGAATTCTCAACATTCACCCGTCGCTGCTGCCGGCCTTCCCCGGGCTCGACGCGCAGCAGCAGGCGCTCGAAC
>JBKQVG010000039.1:0-8283 GCA_052325345.1 Bryobacteraceae bacterium | reverse complement strand
TTCTATGTTTCTCCCCAGGGCGCCGATACCAATGCCGGAGCCGAAGCCCGGCCCTTCCGCACTCTAGCCCGTGCGCGCGACGCCGTCCGCGCCGTCAATCGCAAAATGACCGGCGACATCGTGGTTTATTTGCGCGGCGGAACCTATCCGGTTGCCGCCCCGGTCGAGTTCCACGCCGCCGATTCGGGCGACAACGGGTTCCACGTAATTTATCGCGCCTTCGCCCATGAGGTCCCGATCGTCAGCGGCGGTGTTCCGGTGACCGGCTGGACGCTCGATCACGGCAAAATCTACAAAGCCAGGCTGAACTGGGACGGCAAGCTGCGCAGCCTGTACGTCAACGGCGTGCGCGCCAGGATGACGCAGGCCGATTTTACCGGCCAGGGTCCGTGGGGCGAATTCATCGTCAAGGGCGATGAGCCGTGGGCCGAAACCCCCGGCAAGACGTTCGACGGCATTGAATTCAACGCGGCGGAAGTTCCCGCCTTTGCGAACCCTTCCGATGTCGAGCTGCTGCAGCACCGCACCTGGAACTTTCTGGTGCTGTGCGTCCGCGGCGTCGCGAAGGAGAACGGCTACACCGTGCTCAAGCTGCAGCAGCCGTACGGCGCCATCGCCGCAACCCTGGCCTGGCACTGCTACGTCGATTCCAAGGGCGCCTTCACTATCCGCAACGCCTACGAACTGATGAAGAACCCCGGCGAGTTTTACTTCAACCGCGCCACCCACACTCTGTACTATTTCAACAACGGGGAGGACATGTCGCGGGCAACCGTAATTGCCCCGCTCAGCGAGGGGCTGCTGCGCATTGCGGGAAACTCACCAGCCGATCGCGCCAGGAATCTTGTCTTCACCGGCCTTACCTTCTCCTACGATCAATGGCAGTTGGAAAAGGTGGGCGATTCGCGCGGCATGGTCGGTGTGCAGAGCCTCGCTCTTTACACTCGCTTTCGGGCCGACGGCAACTGGCACAAGACTCATTACGATGTTTGCGACCTGCCCCAGGCGACCGTCGACGTGCGCAATGCCGAAAACATCCGCTTCGAGCGAAATCGCTTCACCCACCTGGCCAGCGGCGTGGGCGTCAGCCTGGTAAACGACGTGGTCGGCGCCGCCGTTATCGGCAACGTCTTCGACGACCTTTCCGGCAACGCCGTCAACGTCGGGCATCCGCAGCATTATATTATCGGCGGAGGGCCGCTGTTCAAGGGAATCGCCGGAGTTTGCGCCCATGATCTGGTCAAGGACAACTGGATCCGCAACGTGAGCCTCGATTTCAAGCAGGAGGAGGCCATCAGCGGCTTCTTTACCCAGTCGGTCGAGATCTCCCATAACGACATTCGCGGTACGCCATATGGCGGCATCGCTCTCGGCTGGTGGTGGGGCAATGCCGGAATTCCACCCTCCAAGGTGCCAAAAGACAATATCATTGCCTGTAACCGGGTGGTCGACACGCAACAGCAATTACCTAGAGACGGTGGAGCGATCTACGTCCTCGGCGAACAACCGGGAGGGCGGATCGAGGGCAACTACGTTCGCTCCCACACGCGGGACATCTATGCGGACGATGGTTCCGCCTATTGGACGATTACCCGGAACGTCCTCGATCCCCGCGATACTCGCGACATCCCGGCTCGCAAAGACGGCCAGTGGCTGTTCCTCTGGACGGATCGCATCCACGATCTGAAGATCGACGACAACTACACCTCCATCGGGAACGCAACCGACAAGGCCATCAACAGCCAGCCAACCAACACCCATATGGAACAGCCATTCTCGGCGGCGGCCCAGGCGATTATCGACGCCGCCGGGCTCGAGCCATCCTATAAGGATATTGCCCAGCCGTAACCGAGCCGCGACCAAAGGGAGCGGTCTTTGCCACTGGCTACCCGAGAGACGATCATGACTACAGCAATCAAAAGACTCGGACTTGGCGTGCTCGGCCTCGGTGAAGGCCGCAGCATCATCTCCGCGGGCTTGAAAAGCGACCTTTGGGACGTCGCGCAGATTTGCGACGTGAATGAGCAGCTTTGCCGCGCGCGTTGCGCGGAGTTTGGCCTTTCCCGCTACACAACCTCATACGACGACATGCTCGCCGACCCGGCGGTGGATGTGGTGGGCATTTATACGCCCGACCATCTTCACGCTCCCCACGCGCTCCAAGCGCTGGAGGCGGGCAAACACGTCATTTGTACCAAGCCGTTTCTCGACAACCTCGGCCGCGCTCGCGAAGTGCTTCAGGCCGCCTGGGCAAGCGGCCGCACGGTGATGGTAGGCCAGAGTTCGCGCCATTTCGCGCCGTTTCGCCGCCAGCGCGAGCACTTCGAGACGGGCGACTTCGGTCCGCTCCACAGCGTGGAGACGCATTACAATGCCGACCACCGCTGGTTTTTGGAGAAAGGCTGGGCCAAACTCGATTCTTTCAAGTGGCTCTATGGCGGGTTAAGCCACCCGGTCGATTTTGTGCGCTGGTACGTGCCCGATGTCTCCGAGGTGATGGGCTATGCGTCATTGACCGGCAACGGCCGCGAAGTGGGGCTCAAGCACCCCGACACGTTCCATTTCGTGTTCAAGTCGGCCGGCGGCGTGATTGGGCGTGTCAGCGGCGCCTACTCGTCGCCGGTCGTCCCCATTCAGCGCGACAGCCACATGAGTTGCATTCTGCGCGCCGCCAACGGCGCAAGTCACGCGGACTATTACGATCTGCGCTACGCATGGAAAATTGGCGAACACTCGGCCATAGAAACGTTTGAGGACATGGACGACTATTTCTTCCGCTTTGGCGGCCACTCGCACCATGCCGGAGAATACCAGAACTACATCGAGTATTTTGCCCGCTGCCTGGCGACCGGCAAGACCCCCAAGCCGGATGTAGCCGAAGGGATCGTTACCGTCGCCCTCATGCAGGCCATGGATGAAGCCGCCGACTCCGGCAAGGCGATCAAGGTCGTAGACATTTTGGCCCGCTACGGCCTCAGCGACCTGGCCAATTCCTGATTCCCCGTTGGACACGCCTCCAGGCCGGTCCGGCAAAACGGGAACAAAGTTCCCGTTTTCGCCTGTAAGTTATTGATTCTTGGTAAAAAACCGGTACTTAGGTTCCGGTTTCTCATTTCCCCGCGGCTTCAAGTTATGATGGGGCACGGCACTTTCGGAATGGAAGAAAATCGTTCGCTTTCCGCCTTCCGGCGCTATCGGTATGCGGGCTTGTTGGCGGTGTCCGCCGTTCTATTTGCCGCCGCCCTTGTGGCCAGCCTTCGCCTGGCGTACGCCGGTATTTTGGAACAAGAGGGCGATCTGGCGCGTGCGGCCGCTCTCGATCCATGGAACGCGCGCTACCATGCCGCCCTGGCCGATCTTCTGGAACGCCGAGGGCTGGACCCCGAGCCCGAACTGGCGCTCGCCTGCCGCCTGGATCCCCGCCACGCCGCTTATTGGATGCGGCGGGCCATCCGCGCCGAAACGCACGGCCGAATCGGCGAGGCGCGCCGCTACTACCTGGAAGCTGCCCGCATCGACCGCCAGTTCGCGCCGCGCATCGCGCTGATGAATTTTTATTTCCGCCAAGGCGATGCGCCTGAATTTTGGACCTGGGCGCGCCGTTCCTTCGAGAGAAGTTACGGCGATCGTTCCGCCGCCTTTCAACTTTGCTGGCTGATGAATCCCGATGCGGGCGCCATCGTCGACCGTACCTTGCCGCATGACGCGGAAATCTTGCGGCAGTTCCTGGCCTTCGTGGCGGACCGCGCCGGCCCCCGCCAAGCCCTGCCGGTGGCGTGCGCGCTCTTGGGCGTTGCGGATGCCGAAACCGGGACCGCGCTGCTGGGCTACTGCGACCGTTTGCAGCAAGCCGGCTTGTGGGACGACGCGAAGGCCGTTTGGGACGAAATGGCCCGGCGCGGTCTGGCTCCGGCGAAGGAACCGGATAATCTTCTGACCAACCCGCAGTTTCGTTCGGTCCCCTCCGGCCGGGGATTCGATTGGAAGCTGTTTCCCGCCGCCGGTGCTGGGTTGACGCCCGGAGATCCGGAACTTGGATTTTCGGTTTCGTTTTCTGGCAATCAGCCCGAGGCGTGTCCGCTCATCGAGCAGATCGTGGAGATCCCGGAAGCCTCGCTGGCGTTCCGCATGGAGTATCGCACCTCCGACACCGCGGACAACGGCTTGAGTGTCGTGATAGACAATGCCGTAGCGGGCGAATCGGCCGCACCTCTGGCCCGGGCCGGCCTCGCTCCCGCGCCCGATTGGACCGTGTTCCGCCTGGCCGTCAATGCGCTTCAGGGTGGGTCCCAATCTCGTTTTGCCCGCCTGGCTCTGCGCTATCGGCGCAAGCCCGGCACGGTGCGCTATTGCGGCCGGGTGGAATTCCGGCGGCTCCGGCTCTCGGGGAACTCTGGTGCGAATTCTGAAAGATGACAAGCTCCCCGCGGCGCTGTTCGCGGTGCTCTCGCTCGCCGTCCTCACGGCCTGGATCGACACTCCCTGGGCGGGTTTCCCGATCTACGCGCTGGTGTTCGCCATAGGCTTGGCCGCTTGCCTCGATTGCCCCCGGCGGCCGCGGCGCCTGTATCTTCATCCCGTTGCAATCGTCCCTTTCGTCGCCGCCGGCTTGGGTTTCTGGCAAATCGTTTCCGGCGCGACGCTCAACCGCTGGGAGACCCTGAATGCGTCGCTGTTCTGGTCAGCCGACGGGGTGGTGTTCCTGGTAGCGGCGCAATTCTTCTTCGATCCCGCGCGCCGCGAGCGTTTTCTGGGGTGGCTGATTTGGTTCGGAGCCGCCGTCTCGGTCGAAGCCGTTTTGCAGCTCTATTCCAGCCGCGACCGGGTCTTTTGGCATTTCCCAATTCGCGATCCGCAAATCGCCATGGGCCCGTTTCTCTATCACAACCATTTCGCGGCTTTCGCCGCGCTGCTGCTGCCCGTTGCGCTGGCGCGGGCGGTAACCGGTGCGCGGCGCTGGCTTGCGCCCGCCCTGATGGCGGCCACGTTGGGCGGCGCGGTGATGGCGTCGGCTTCGCGCTCCGGAGCGCTGGTGGTCGCGGTCGAAGTCGTCCTTGGCCTGGCGCTCGGAATGGTGCGCATAGGGGGCGCCTTCAAGCGCAGGCTGCGCCGGCCGTTGCTCGTGCTGGCCTTGTTCGCCGCCTTCGCCGCCATTGCCGGCTGGGACACGCTCTGGCTGCGTCTTCACTGGGGAGACTCCGCCCGGCTGCGCTACGCGCGCGCGAGCCTGGCCATGATTCACGCCGCCCCGTGGCACGGCGTAGGACTGGGATGCTGGCCTTCCGCCTACCCCATGTACGCCACTGTCGACGACGGTTTCGTTGCCAACCAGGCCCACAGCGACTGGCTGCAGTGGGCGTCGGAAGGCGGGTTGCCGCTCACCGCCCTAATGATTTCGTTTGCCGTTGCCCTTTCCCTGCGGGCGCTCCGCTCTCCCTGGGCCCTCGGCATCCCCGCCGTCTTTGCCCTCGCTTTGGCCGACTATCCGTTCGAGAAGCCCGCCGTTGCCCTGCTCCTGTTCACTCTGGCCGGAGCCCTTGTCCCCGACCGGCTCAAGCTTATTTGCTCTATTCCGGATTGAACTCGAACACGTCGGTGTTCGTCCGCACTACCAGCTTCCCTCCGGTCAGTGGCTTGCCTTCATTGGCGAAAAACACCGCGCCGTCGGTGGATTCGGTGGGCGCCAGCTTGGTCTGCACCATGGCCAGAGCGCTGGCCGCGGCCGCGGCTTTCAGCTTGCTGCCGCTGAACGCCAGCGCCGCCTGGCGCCGCGATTCGTAGCCGTTGGTGGAGCGCAGGTGCGGATTCCCATAGATCGATGCCTCGTACTGGGTCACCAGCTTCACCACGTCGCCGCCATTGCCTTTCTGCATCAGCATCTCGATCACGGAGCGGGCCGGGACTGCGCGCAAGGTGCCCAGGTCGTCGCCGCGCTGATAGAAGAAATCTTCCGGGCGAATGACGTAGGGGCCGCGCGAGCCGTTCGATACCGCTACCTGGAGGATGGCGTATTCGTGCAGATGGTTCCCCAGGTGGGCGTACATGATGGTGATGCCGGCCTTGGTCAACGTCTGATATTTCAGGCCATTAGATTGAAATTCAATCACCTGCGCCCGTGCGGCGCCGCCGGCCAGCCCGAGACACACCGCTACCAACCCCAAAAACCGCAGCATGAAACCATATTACGATAGCGACAGCCGATATGACCAAATTCCTGTGCAACGTGTGTGGCGCCCAAAACCGGCTGCCTGCCGGTCCGATGGATCGCGAAGCGCCCACCTGCGCCGGCTGCAGATCCAACGTGCGGGTACGAGGCCTGCTGCAGGCGCTGTCGCGCGAGCTGTTCGGGCTGAACCTGGCGCTGCCCGATTTTCCCCGCGTGCGCAGCCTGCGCGGGCTGGGCTGCAGCGATGCCGCCCCCTACGCCGACCGGCTGCGCGAAAAGCTGGATTACCGCAACACCTTCTATGACCGCGCGCCGCGCCTGGACCTGACTCATATTCCGTCCGCCGAATTTGGCCTTTACGACTTCGTGCTGGCGAGCGAGGTCTTCGAGCACGTGCCGCCCCCCGTGGAAGCGGTGTTTGCCCAGGTGTGCCGGTTGCTCAAGCCCAACGGCGTGCTGGTGCTGACGGTGCCGTACTCGCTCGATCCCGCCACCGTGGAGCACTTCCCGCAACTGAACCAATTCGGCCTGGCGCAGGTGGGCGGCCAAACCGTGCTGGTGAACCGCACCGCGGCGGGCGGCCTGGAGGCCACCGGCGGCCTGGTATTTCACGTGGGCTGCACCGGGCCGGCCGCCGAAATGCGCCTGTTTGCGGAGAGCGGGCTGCGCGCGTCGCTCCAGGCCGCGGGCTTCCCGGACGTGCGATTCTATGCCGACGACTACCCGCCGTTCGGGATTGTGCGCGCCGAAAACTGGTCGCTGCCCGTGGTGGCCCGCCGCGGGCCCTTCGCGCTGAGCGCGGAGGCGGCGCGCGAGGTGGTGGAACAATGGCGCGACGCGCACTACGAGCTGAAGCGCCTGGGCAAGACCATGTGGCACCGGGTGGGACGTAAGCTTTTTCGCACCGGGCGCAAGCTCGGCTTGGCCGGCGACCCACCGCCGCCCGAAAAGCTGCCACAATAAGACATGGCGTCGGTCGTTCCGGCTCCTCTTCGATGGTTTGCGGCAGCCCTGGCGGTTGCGGCGGTTTTGACCGCCCAGTCGCAGAAGCCGGAAGACTTGGGCATGGGTAAACTGCTGGTGGCGCCGCGCAGATCGCCCGACCCTTCCTTCGCCGAATCCGTGATTCTGCTGCTGCACTATGACCGGGAGTCGGCGCTGGGCCTCATGATCAACCGCCGCACCACGGTGCCGATCGCGCGCGTGCTGCGCGATTTCAACGGCCTGGCGCGGCGTCCCGACGTGATTTACCTGGGTGGCCCGGTGGAACGCGACAATGCCATGGCCTTGGTGCGGTCCGCCGCCAAACCGGACGGCGCCACCGGGGTGACCGGCAGGGTCTATCTATTGATCGCGCGCCAGGCTCTGGAGAAAGCGCTGGCCACGCCGAAAAACTCCGGGGACTTGCGGATCTATGCCGGATACTGCGGCTGGGGTCCCGGACAGCTCGACTTCGAAACGCGGGTGGGCGGCTGGTTCATTTTCAACCGCGGCGCGGAGCTGGTGTTCGATGCCCGCCCGGACACCATCTGGGCAAGGCTCATCGCGGAGACCGAAACCACCGTAGCGATGCTGCACTGACGGCAAGCCGCGACCGGAGGGTGGGACAGACGATCGTTTCTTGTCGTCTGTCAGCCTGTTGCTGCCTGGCAAGGGCTCGACAGACCACGAAAAACGATGGCCTGTCCCACCCCTCGGTCGCCGAATCCCGGCTCAACCCAAATTCCACGACGTCAGGAGTTCCGGGCCTAAACCCAGTCCAACGCGCCCTTCTTGTAAGCCCAAACGTACCCCACCGCAAGAATGGCGAGGAAGACCACCACTTCGGCCACTCCAAACCACTGCAAACTGCCGTAGCGGACCGCCCAGGGAAACAGGAAGATGGTTTCCACGTCGAAAATGACGAACAGGATGGCGATGATATAAAAGCGAACGGTGTAGCGTCCGCGCGAATCGGAGGCGGCCTTGATGCCGCACTCATACGCTTCGAGTTTGGTCACGAACGGCGTCGCGGGACGAATCAGCTTGGCAGCCAGGATGGCCACGATCGGAAACAGGGTAGCCAGCACCAGGAAAATCAGGATCGGGAGATAACCGCCCGGCATGACCACACTGTA
>JBKQVG010000038.1:0-31968 GCA_052325345.1 Bryobacteraceae bacterium | reverse complement strand
GGAGTGGGAGATCGTGGTTTCGCCCGGCATGCGGGTTTCGGCCGGGTCGAGCGTGTTGGCGCGCCGCCGCGGCCAGGGGCAACCGCAATGATGGGTCTTAAGGACCGGCTGGCGGATCCCAAATCGCCGGAGCGCCGCCCGCGCCGGGCCGCCTACGCGCTGCCCACACTGTTCACCGCCGGCAACATCTTTCTGGGTTACATTTCGATCCTGCGGTCGTTCGAGGGCGCCACGCTGACAACGGCCGGCTCCGCCGACGCGCACCTGTCTTTTGCGACCGCGGCCAAAGCCATCGGCGCGGCCTTTTTGCTGGACGGGCTGGACGGGCGCATCGCTCGCATGACCAATACCACCAGCGACTTCGGACGCGAAATGGATTCGCTGGCGGACGTGATCAGCTTCGGCATCGCACCGGCCGTGCTGGCCTTCGCCTGGGGGGTGCAGTTTGTGGCCGCGGGATTCGGCGACAGGCTGCACAACGCCGGATACTTTTTCGCGTTTCTGTTCCTGATTTGCGGCGCCGCGCGGCTAGCGCGCTTCAATATTCAGAAGAACCCGGTGCCCAAGAATCCCGGCCGGCCGGACCGGAAATATTTCGTTGGCATGCCGATTCCGGCGGCGGCCGGCGTGGTGGCCGCGGTGGTGTATGCCGCCGGTGGAAACCCGATCGCCTGGTGGCCGGTAGCCGTCGCCTGGCTGGCGGTGCTGGCGCTGCTGAGCTTTCTCATGATCAGCACCTGGCGCTACTACAGCTTCAAAGGCATCAACCTGTCCAAACCCTATACCCCGCTCATCATCATCCTGATGGGGATGTTCATTTATGCGATCTGGAACTACGCCCAGCCGGTGCTGCTGATCATGGCCACCTGTTACATGGCCAGCGGCATTGCGACTCGCCTGGGCGGGATGATCCGGCGGCGCCTGAAGCCGGCACTGATGCGGGGCAGGGTGGAGCACCAGGTTGGATAAGCTGGGGAGATCGAGAAAAAGTATTGCCACAGATGAACACAGATAAGACAGGGATGAAGAAAACCAATCGAGTTATCCGCGTTCATCGGTCTTCATCTGTGGATCGAATGCGACTTGAGGGCCAATGACTAAACCCGCGACTGTCGCCCTGGTGGGCTCCGAATCGTTGCTGGGGCGCGAGGTTCGCGATCTGGCGGCGAACGAAGCCGGCTTCACGCTGCGTCTGCTGGCGGCGGATCGCGAACAAGCCGGCACGATCGCGCGCGTGGGCGACGAACCGTCCATCGTGGAAGAGCTGACGGCCGAGAGCTTCGAGGGCGCGCGGGTGGCGGTGCTGGCCGGCGAGGCGCAATCCTGCAGGCGGGCGCTGGAGCTGGCCGAACGAGCCGGGATCGCGGTGGTAGATCTGACCGGCGTGGCGGAAGAGCTCCCGGACGCCCGGCTGCGCGCGCCGCTGGTGGAGGAAGCGGAGCCGGAGGCCGAGGGCGGGATTGAAGTGATCGCCCATCCGGCGGCGGTGGCGCTGGCGCTTTTTCTGCGCCGCCTTCACGCGCACGAGCCGGTGGCGCGCGCGGTGGTGCAGATCTTCGCTCCGGCCAGCGAACACGGCACGAAGGGGGTGGAGGAGTTGCAGCAGCAGACGGTCCACCTGCTGTCGTTCAAGCCGCTGCCGCAAAAAGTTTTCGATGCACAGACCAGTTTCAACATGCTGGCCCGCTACGGGGCCGGCGCGCCGCTGCCGCTGGAAGAAGCCGAGCTGCGCATCGAGCGTCACCTGGCGACGCTGCTGGCGCTGGCGGGCGATGGCGAAGGCGTGCCGCTGCCATCGCTGCGGCTCGTGCAGGCGCCGGTGTTTCATGGCTACAGCATGTCGGTGTGGGTGGAATTGGAATCGAATCCCGGCGTGGACGCGCTGGAGAGCGCGCTGCTCTCGCCGTCGATCGACGTGCGGGGCGGGGATTTCGAACCGCCCACCAACGTTGGCCAGGCGGGGCAGGACGGTATCGCGGTGGGGGCGATCGCGCTGGATCGCAACAGCGCCGATGCCTGCTGGTTCTGGCTGGTGGCGGACAACCTGCGCCTGACGGCCGAAAATGGCGTGGCGGTGGTGCGGCAACTGGTATGAAGAAGGGGTTTTCATTAGCGGGCATGGCGGTGGCCGCTTTGGCGTTGGCGGCCGGTTGCGGCTATCATCTATCGGGCCATGGCGATCTGATGCCGGCCAGCGCCAAGACCGTGGCCGTGGTGTTCCGGAACGGCACTACGCGCTACGACCTGGCGCGCATGTTGCCGGCCGACGTGACACGCGAGTTTCTTACCCGGACCCGTTACAAAGTGGTGGAAGACCGTACCCAGGCCGATGTGATTTTACAGGGTACGGTGGCGAACGTGTTTCCCAGTCCCACCACTTCCGACCCGGCAACCGGCCGCGCCACGGGCGCGCTGGTGGTGGTGCAGCTCAATCTGACACTAACGGAGAGAGCCAGCAACAAGCAACTGTGGGCGCGCAACGGTTGGGATTTTCGGGAACGTTACGAAGTTTCCACCGACCCGCAGGCTTATTTCGACGAGAGCGGTCCGGCCATGCAGAGACTCAGCCAGGATGTGGCCCGCGCGCTGGTGAGCACCATTCTGGAGCATTTTTAGATGGGGGAGGCTTTCCGGGGACCTTGGTGGCGCTGGCTTCCGCCTGCGCTATATCGGCGCAAGCGCCGGCATGGGCAGGCGGAAGCGCCTGGCCCACAGAGCGGCATAGCCGCAACCGTTGGTATCGCCGTTTGTCGGACAGTCGTGCCGTGGCGAGGAATGACAGACCACAAAATGCGATGGTCTGTCCCACCGAGGCAGGGCGACTAGCATGACACCGGCGCAGTTTCTGAGCGTGTTGAAGAAGCAGGGGGCGCCGCCGGTCTGCCTGCTGCTGGGGCCGGAGGCTTACCAGCGGCGGCGCATCCGCCAGGCTCTGTCAGCAGGGCTGTCCGCGGATGCGCTGGCCGAGCACGATCTGGCCGCGACCAGGCTTGCCGAGATTCTGGACGATGCGCGCGCGCTTTCGCTGTTCGCCGCCGAGCGGCTGATCTGGGTCGTCAACGGGGAAGCGGCTTTGCCGCGCGGGCGCGGGGTGAGTGAAGACGACGCGGAGGGCGCAGGCGGCGCAGGCGATGGCGCCTTGCTGGCGGCGTACGCCAAGGACCCTACGCCGGGCGTGACGCTGGTATTTGAAGCCAGCCGCTACGAATTCGAAGGGGAGGATAAGCGCAAGATCGAGCGGGTGGCCAGGTATTACGCGAGCGTTCCCGTCGTGGTGGAGCTGGAGCGCTACGCCCCGGCGCAGGCCAGACAGGAAGCCCAAAACCTGGCCGCGCGCGCCGGCCTGCGCCTGGAAGACGGGGCGCTGGACCTGCTGGTGGAGGCCCTGGCCGGCGACGTGGCGCGCATCTCGACCGAAATCGAAAAGCTGTCCCTTTATGCCGGCGACAAACCGGTCGGCGAAGGGGAGATTGCGCAACTGGCGCCGGATGCGCGGGCCGGCAACATCTTCGCCCTGGTGAACGCGATGGGCCGGCGCGACCGCGCCCGCGCGCTGGAATGTCTGGATGCGCTGGTGCGCGAAGGCGAATATCTGCCGCTGGCGCTAGCGTTTCTTTCGACCCAGTTCCGTACCGCGCTGGCGGCGCGCGAGGCGGGGCTGAAAACGGCGGGGCAGATCCAGTCCCATTTTTCGCGTATGGGCGTGCCCATGTGGGGTTCTCGCGCCGAGCAGGTGGCCCAAACGGTGGGCAAGTTCGGCAAGGCGCAGATGGAGAACGCCATGGAATCGATTTATGAAGCGGACAAAGGCTTCCGCGACGCGCGGCCGGACGACCGCGTCATCATGGAACGGCTGATCTTGAAACTGGTGGGAACGGGCGCGGGCCGCTAGGCCGAGAGCGCCTTCACGCGCGCGTGCAATTTGGATTTATAGCGCGCAGCGGTGTTCTTTTTGATGGCGCCGTTTCTGGCCGAACGGTCGATCAGAGAAAAGGTTTGAGGCAACAGGGCGGAAGCGGCCGTAGCATCCTTGCTTGAGATCGCGCGGCGAATGGCGCGGATCTGGTGGCGAAGGCGGGTCCTGTTGCGAGTGTTGAACTCCGTGCGCCGTTCGGCCTGGCGTACGCGCTTGAGCGCGGTAATCGTATTGGCCATCTGCTAAATCGAATCCTTACAAAGAGATTGAGCCTTTAGGATAGCGCATTCGGGGAACGGGGGGCAAGACCGCTCCCTTTGGTCTCGGCTGGCTTAACGCAGCCCGGCCTTGGCCAGCATGGCCAGAAACTGCTGCCTGGTGCGCATGTCGATGGCGGTGGCCACCAGTTTGCCCTCGCGGTCGTACAGGAAGCTCTTCGGAATGCCTTCCACGCTGAACAGCGCGTGTACCTTGGCGCCGGGATCGAGCAGCACCGGGTAGGGCACTTGGTGCGCCTGGACGAACGGCGCCACTTTGTCCGCGGTCTCGTCGGAGATGCCCAGAATGACGAGGCCCCGGCTCTCGAACTGGGCGTAGAGGGCGGCCAGATCCGGCATTTCTTTGCGGCAGGGCGGGCACCAGGTGGCCCAAAAGTTCACCAGGACGACCTTTCCGCGGAGGCCGCTCAACGTCCAGGGCTTGCCATCGAGATCGAGCAGGCTCAGGTCGGCCGAGGCGCGTTGCCGTTCCTCGGCTTCGAGCTTGGCCATCGCGGCGCGGAAAGGCGCGGCGTCGAGCGAGGCGTCGATCCCTTCGTAACGCACCAACTGGGCCAGGGTGATGTAAGCGGACGCCGGCCCGTCCTTGCCATCCGGAAGCGGCTGTTCGGTGAGTGAACCGGCCAGCGTGGTGGCGACTTCCTGGAGCGTGCGCCGGCCGAAGTCCCCTTCGGTGGCAAGATTGGCCAGACTGAAGGCGAGGCTGAGTTTGGCTTGGGTCTTGGGGAGTTGGCGAATGCGAACCGCAAGTTGGGCGGTGACTTCGCCGCGCTGGGAGTCGGGCACCTGCCGCAGCCCCCGCAACTGGGTCAAAATGGCCTGTTCGTCCGGGCTCAGGGCCGGCCGGCTCTGCGCGGCAGGAAATGCCACCCCCAGGCCAACAGCGGCAACCGTAATGGTCCGGAGAATCGACTGACGCATGACCCAATATAGCCCGATTGCAGGCCGCTTCAGGCTACTCGACCGACTGCCAGCGGGCGATGGCGGCGCGGACTTGCTCCAAGACTTCATTGGGATCGGGGCGATCGACGCGAATCACGGTAGCGTTCGGGCTCACTGGGCGCCAGCGGTCGAACATGCGCGGCGAAGGGAAGCCGGCGAAGATACAGATGAGCGGCACGCCGGAAGCGGCGGCGGCGTGCTGGCCGGCGGAATCGTAGCCCACGTACAGGCGGCTCTGGGCCACGATGGCGGCAAAGCCGGCGAAGGATCCTTCCCAGAAACGCACTTTCACCCCGGCGCTGGCCACGGCCTGTTCCACGCGGGCGGCCTCGGCGCCGCCGGCGCCTTTATCGACGCACAGGGCGAGGCCGGTGGCGGCCAGCAGGCGCAGCAATTCCGGCTCGAAAGGGCCGGGCAGGCGCTTATTCGGATTGTCGCCCACGCCCAGGCTGACGGCGATGAGCGGAGGCTCGGGTGGCAGCGGGCCCAGCGCCAGGTATGGTTCGGCGGCAGGGACGCCGAAGGTGTCGGCCGCCCAGCTCGCGGCCAGCTCGCTCAGCGCGCGGCTGCTCGCGCCGCCATAGCCGCGGCTTTCAAACAGGTGATAGCGCTCTTCGGCGCAGACCGGCAGCAGGCCGAGCTGGGTGAGGCGCGAATCGGGGTCGATCACCAGAGCGGTCTTGGCGCTCACCAGATCGCGCAGTTCCTTCCAGACCGCCAGGCGGTCGCGCAGATTGCCGCGCCGGTATTCCACCGAGGCGTGGCGCAAACGGAGGTCGCCGGCAAACAGCTCGAAGTTTTTCTCCGGCCCCACGAAAACAATTGCCGAGCGGGGAAAGCGGCTCTTGGCGGCGGCAAGCAAGACGCTGGTGACGGCGATGTCCGCGCCCAGGGTCACGCGCGAAAGCACGAACACCTGGCGCGGCTCCTTGGCCACCGGGCGGGGCTGGCGCACGCGCTCATAGCGGGCCACCAGCGAGGCCGCGTCCAAGCCAGGCTCGCCGGGCTCGGCGTGCTCGATGGCTTGGGCGAACAATCTGGCGTAGACGTCGCACAGGCGCGGTTCGAAAAGGTCGGCCAGGCCTTCGGCCAGCAGGCCGAACAGCGCCCGGTTACAGGCCTCCTCCACCAATGCGCGGGGCAGCAGCTTGGGAGGCCGGCCCGCCACCGCGCGCGCCAGCACCTCCCGGGCAACCGAGTTACACGAAGTACTTATCAACCAGGATCCCCAGTTTATGGCGGGTGGTGTCCGGCACCCGCATGCGGTCGGTGATAATGGCGTGGGCCAGCGCCGAGCCGCACTTGCAGGCGCGCTCGGCGGGCGTGCGCGCCACGGCTTCGGCCACCACTTTACAGGCGTTCTCGGCGTTCCTGGCGAGGGTAGCGACAATCTGAGTCACGCTGACGGCATCGTGGTCTTCGTGCCAGCAGTCGTAATCGGTCACCATGGCAATGGTGACGTAACAGATTTCGGCTTCACGGGCGAGCTTGGCCTCGGTGAGATTGGTCATGCCGATGACGTCCATGCCCCAGCTTCGGTACAAAAACGATTCGGCCCTGGTGGAAAACGCCGGACCTTCCATGCACAGATACGTGCCGCCGCGTTTGGCGCCGACTCCGGCGGCCTGGCAGGCATCGCTCACCACCCGGCTCAACTGCGGGCAGACCGGGTCGGCGAAGCTGACGTGCGCCACCATGCCCTCCCCGAAAAACGTGGACGCGCGTCCATAAGTGCGGTCCACGAACTGGTCGGGGATCAAGAAATCGAGCGGCTTGTGCTCCTTCTTGAGCGAGCCCACGGCGCTGAGGGAAACGATGCGCTCCACGCCCAGTCGCTTCATGCCGTAGATGTTGGCGCGAAAATTCAGCTCCGAGGGTGAAATGCGGTGGCCGCGGCCGTGCCGCGCCAGAAACGCCACCTTGCGGCCGGCCAGCGTGCCCACCACATAATTATCCGAAGGCGCGCCGAAGGGCGTTTCCAGAACAACTTCTTCCTGGGCTTCAAAGCCGGGCATGGAGTAGAGCCCGCTGCCGCCGATGATTCCGATTTCCGCTTGCAAGTTCAGTCTCCTGTTGGGGCCCGGCCCTGGATGGCGCCAGCCGAGGCCCGTTCGATAGCTTCCCACAACTCGACAATTCCGCGGTCCTGGCTGGCCACGGTCTGGAGCACGGCCGGGCGGACGGCGCCGGCCGCCAGTTCCAGCATGGCGCGCACTTCCGCCGCCACGCGATCCGCGCCGGGTTGGTCGGACTTATTGACGACGAACACACCGGCGATTTCCATGATGCCCGCCTTGAGGGCCTGCACGTCGTCGCCCATTCCGGGCGCCAGCACGACCACGGTGACCGGCACCAGGGCGGCGATTTCGGTTTCGTCCTGGCCCACGCCCACGGTTTCCACCAGCACGGCGTCGCGGCCGGCGCCATCGAGCAGGCGAACCAGGTCGGCGGTGGCGCCGGCCACGCCGCCGGAAGATCCGCGCGTGGCCACGGAGCGAACGAACACGCCCGCGTCGCCGGAGTGCCGCTGCATGCGGATGCGGTCGCCCAGAATGGCGCCGCCGGTGATGCGGCTGGAAGGGTCGATGGCGAGCACGGCCACGGTTTTCGATTGCCGGCGGAGATGGCGCGCGAGGGCGTCGATCAACGTGCTTTTGCCGGCGCCCGGCGGGCCGGTGATGCCGGCGATACACGCGTGGCCGGCGAACGGCCCGAGCTCGGCCAGAATCGCGGCGCCTTCCCCGGTCCGGTTTTCCACCGCGGTGATGGCGCGCGCCAGGCTCCGCAGATCGCCGGAGCGAATGTGTCGGGCCCGATCGGTCATCCGTTTCCGAGCAGTTGGCGCGCAATCACCAGGCGCTGAATCTCGCTGGTGCCTTCGCCGATGGTGCAGAGCTTCACGTCGCGATAAAACTTCTCCACCGGGTAATCCTTGATGAAGCCGTAGCCGCCATGGATTTGCACCGCCTCGCCCGCAATCCGAACCGCGGCTTCGGAAGCGAACAGCTTGGCGGCGGACGATTCGTACGTCACCCGCCGGCCTTGATCGAGCGCCCGTGCCGCGCGATACGTCAACAGCCGGGCGGCATCCAGATCCACTGCCATATTCACCAGCTTATGCCGGATGGCCTGGAATTCGGAAATCGGCCGGCCGAATTGTCGACGCTGTCCGGCGTAGCGGAGCGACGCTTCGTAGGCTCCCTGGGCCATGCCGAGAGAGAGCGCGGCAATGGAAATGCGTCCGCCGTCCAGCACCTTCAGGCTGTCCACGAAGCCATGGCCGCGCTTTCCCAGGAGATGCTCGGCGCCCAAGCGGCAGTTTTCGAAAATCACTTCGCCGGTGGCGCTGGCGCGCATTCCCAGCTTGTTTTCCTTCTTGCCCAGGCGAAAGCCCGGCGTTCCCTTCTCCACGATGAAGGCCGAAATGCCGCGCTCCTTCCTTGGCACGCGATCGGTGACCGCCATGGCGACGCAGACGTCGGCAAAATGCGCGTTGGTGGTGAAGGTTTTGGCGCCGTTGAGCAGCCAGCCGCCGCCGGTTTCCACGGCGGTGGTGCGGGTGCCGGCGGCGTCCGAGCCGGCTTCGGGCTCGGTCAACGACCAACACCCCAGCCACTCGCCCGAAGCCAGGCGCGGCAGATAGCGCAGCCGCTGCCCGTCGCTCCCCATCTTGTAAATGTGGTTGGAGCACAAGGAAGTGTGGGCCGCCACGATGAGTCCCACCGAGCCATCCACGCGGGAAAGCTCCTCGATGAGGATGGCGTATTCGATGTAGCTCAAGCCCGCCCCGCCGAATTCCACGGGACCGATGGCGCCCAGGTAACCCAACTCGCCCAGCTTGCGGACCGCCTCCAGCGGAAAGATCTGCCCTTCATCCCACTCCGCCACGTGGGGCGCGAGTTCGGCTTCGGCAAATTCACGCACGCTTTGCCGCAGGGCGACCTGTTCGGGAGTGTACTCGAAATCCACGGAGCTACACGATCTCGCCGCGCGCTTCGTCCCAGCTCACGCCGCGTTGTTCCCGGAAGCTGGCGACGGCCATCCGGCAGGCGATGGACACGCGGTATCCCAGCTCGAAGGGGCAGTTGAGCTGGCGGGCGGAGCCGCGAATGACGTCCAGGAAATTCCGCATGTGGGCCTTGGGATCGGCGCGGGTGGAGCCCAGCATTTCGTTGCCGTCGCGGCGATTCACCTTCTGCGGGGCGTAACGAATGCTCTGGGGGGTATGCGAGATACTGCCGTCGGTGCCGAGCACGCTTTCGGCCACGCCGAGCGAATCGTTGCCGAAACCGGAAATCCAAGTGAACAGAATTTCCTCCTCGTGCTCCATGGCGACGCTCATGGTATCGGGCACTTCGCGCCCGTCCTTCCAGAGATACAGGCCGCCGGTCATGGTGACTTTGCGGGGGATGGCCAGGTTCAGCGCTTTGTACCAGAAGGCCAGTTGCTGGGACATGTTTTCGTAAACGTTGCCGCCCGAATAATCCCAGAAGAGGCGCCAGTTGACGTAGCGGTTGGCGTCGAACGGGCGGTCCGGCGCGCCGCCCAGGAACGACTTCCACAGGATGTTTTCGGGGGTCATGTCGGGATAGACGGGGCGCGCCCACTGCGGCTTCGCGCGCGGCGTGTTGCGGTACATGCGGGCTTCGATGGCGGTGATGCGGCCCATCAGTTCGGGGCGGAGGAAGCGGGCGGCGTCGGCGGCCGGACCGCTGGAGGTCCACTGGTGGCCGATCTGGACGACGCGTCCGGCGCCGGCGCGCTCCACGGCCGCCCGCATCGCGCGCGCGTGCTCCGGACTGAACGCCATGGTCTTTTCCAGGTAGACGTGCTTGCCCGCATCGAGCGCGGCGGTAAAGTGTTCCGCATGGAGGTGCTGGGGGGTGGCGATGAGCACGGCATCGATCGAAGTGTCTTCCAGCAAGTGACGGTAATCGAGATAGGTTTTGGCGGCCGGTGCGATTCCTCTCACTTCCTCCAGGCGCCGGGTGTAGATATCGGCCGCGCCCGCGCACTCCACGTTGGAGCACTCGATAGCCTGGCGCAGAATCTCCGCGCCGCGCGCGCCGGCGCCGACGATGCCGACGCGAACGCGGCCGTTGGCGCCGAGCACACCGGAAGAGGCCAGCGTGCCGGCCAACCCAGTAGCTACCTGGCCGATAAAAATACGGCGTGATTGCATGGGGAACACTCCGTCAGTAAACCGATTATAGCGTTTGGAGGCGGCGCGCACTCGCGCGTGCCGTGTCGAGACTCCGAACTCCTGAGGTGGTGGAATCCAGGTTGGGTCGGTTTCGGGTCCGTGGTGGCGCATGCTATTAGCTTGCGCATGACCGGCGCATGCGCCGGCGCGGGCAGGCGGAACCGCCTGCCCCACCATGCGGAGATCCCACGCCAAAATGGGTCAACCTAATTTCCTTAGGCCTGCGCAATGCCGAGGCGACTTCGGGAGGATAAGTCACTCTTTGCCGGCGGGCGGCCCGCCGGCGCCCTTCACGTATTTGTCGAACCACGCAAATTTTTCCCACAACACGTGCTCGATGGTTTCCTTGGCGCGGTAACCGTGGGCCTCGAAGGGCAAAAATACCAGGCGAACCGTGCCGCCGTTGCCGCGGATGGCTTCATACATGCGCGCGGATTGAATGGGGAAGGTCCCGTCGTTGTCGTCGGCCTCGCCGTGAATCAGCAAAATCGGCGTCTTGATTTTGTCGGCATACATGAAGGGCGACATCTTCAGATAGACGTCGGGCGCCTGCCACAAGGTGCGGCGCTCGCTCTGGAAGCCGAAAGGCGTCAGGGTGCGATTGTGCGCCCCGCTTTCGGCAATTCCGGCCTTGAAAAGATCGCAGTGCGCCAGCAGGTTGGCGGTCATGAAGGCTCCGTAGCTGTGCCCGCCCACGCCTACCCGCGCCGGGTCCACCACGCCCATGGCCGCGGCCTTGTCGATGGCGGCTTTGGCGTCGGCGACAATCTGGTCGATGTAAGAATTATTTACCGAATCGGGATCGCCGCCCACCACCGGCATGGCGGCATTATCCAGCACGGCGTAACCATCGAGCGCGAAAAATAGCTGCGAATAGCCGGTCATTTCGGTGAAGCGCCTGGTGGAGCCGCTTACCTGGCCGGCCGTAGCGGCGTCGTTGTATTCGTAGGGATAGGCCCAAACCACGGCCGGGAGCTTGGCGCCGGGCTTGTAATCGGGCGGCAGATAGAGTGTGAAGGATAGCGGGACGCCATCGGCGCGTTTGTAAGTGACTAACTCTTTATGGATGCCGCGAATGGACGGCTGCGGATCGGCGAACTTAGTAACTGCCGTCATCCCGCCAGAGGCGGTGCGGATGAAATAGTTAGGCGGCTCGGTGGGACTCTCGCGCCGAGTCAGAAAGCGTTCGCCTCGATCGTCCAGGACGGCCTCGACAGCCTCATAGTGGCCGGCATCGCAATGGAACAGCCGCTCGGTCTGCAATGTTTCCAGGTTCAGCCGGTCCAGAAATGGCCGGTCGCCTTCGGGCGACGAGCCGGTTCCGATCAGGTAAATGTTCTCGCCTTCCTGCAAGATCGCCATCTGCCCATTGGGCAGCGGCTTTTCGACCGGCCGGCCGGGATCTTTGTAGCGGTCCTGATTGTTGCGGCTCCAGACCAGCTTGGCGGGTTTCCCGGGCTCGTTTAGATCGACCTTGAAGGTGCGGACCCAGCGCCGGGAACGCTCGAAATCGCTGACCAGGGCCAAGCCGCCGGTGGCTCCCATGAGAATCCCTTGCGAGCGCTGCTCGGTCTTGAAGATCTCCTTGGGCGGACTGGAGAACGGAGCGGCCAGCGCCACGATTCGGTCGCGGTACGCGGCCTTGGTTCTGGGATTGCCGCCATCGAGCGCTTCCACCCAGATCAACGTGGCCGGCGCGCTGGGCCGCCATTCCACGCCGCGCGGGCCCACCATCACGCCATTGATCGGCACGTGGTCTTCGAGCGGAAGACTGGCGACGCGGTGTACCAGCTTACCAGCGCGGTCCCACACCTCGATTTCCTTGGGGAAACTCTGCGCCGGGTGCAGATAGGAGAACGGACGATGGATGACGGTAACCAGCAGATAGTTCCCGTCGGGTGAAATGCGCACGCCTTCGAAGATAGCGGCCCTGCCGATGGGCGCGAGTTTGCCGGAAGCCAGATCGACGGTGGCGAGCTGCGAGGTAGCGTAATACTCGAACAGGTCCTCATCGTGGGGATTCTGCAGCATGTCCTCGTGGGTCACCACCGGCGCCGCGCCTCCCAGGCTTTCCTGCACGTGCGGGCCGATGGGCACGACCGGCTCCGCCGGCGGCGCGCCGCGATTGGGCTTGAGCATTTCAACGAGCAAGGTTTTGCCGCCGGGCAGCCACTGGACGTCATTGCGCCCGCCGGCTCCGCCGCGCCCGCCGCCGCCGCCGCCGAATCCGCGCGACGCCATCACCGCATTGATCCCTACGCCGGGAATCTTGCGCGCCTGGCCGGTGGCGGTTTCCCCTACCCACAGCTCGATGCCGCTATTGGTGGTGTTGGTGAAGGCGAAGCGGCTGCCATCGGAGCTCCAGGCGGCGCCGCTCAACTTGGCGCCGGCCGGGAGCGCGACCGGGATTTGGGTTCCCGCCGGCAGCTTCCAGACCACCAACTGGCTGGAAAAGACGGTATTGTGCAGCCCGTTGGTTTGCGGGTTAATGCGCATGCCGGCGATGCGCAGCATGGGCTGCGACAATTCGGCAATGGGTGGGTAGCGCACCGGCTGCCCCGAAATCGCATAGCCGCCCGTGGGACTGACCGAAAGGGTGGGCGTGGGCGGCGCGTTCAATACATCCAGAACGGCCTTGGGCGGTTTCTGATAAAGCTGGGCCTCGGCGAGCGTAAGCACCGCGCCGAGAACCGGCAGCAAGCGTGTGGCGGGTTTCATAGGGGTTTCGCGTATTGTACACCGATTTGAGCAGGAGGTTGACGGCGGCGAGATTACGGCGGCGGGATTATGCAGGCTCAACGCTCAGCCGCATCCGAGCGAGAAGCGCAGGGCTGCGCAAACCTCGTGCATTCGTTCGTCACTCAAACTGGCGACGCGGCTGGCCAGGCGCGCCTGAGAGACCGTGACGGCGTTGTGCAGGTTCACCGCGCAGCGGGCCTTCATCCCGTCCTCCACATCCAGTATCACCTCGGACGGCACGTCCCTGACTGTGGAGGAAATCGGCGCCACGGTCACGGCAGAGAGATGGCCAAGGGCGCTATCGCGAGTGAGGATGAGAACCGGCCGCTGCTTGTCCGGCGGCGCGAACCGGCAAAGGTGAACATCGCCGCGGTTCAGTCTTCTGGCCAAGCCGCGGCCTCCTCCCACGGACGATATTCTTCGGTAAGCTGCGGCCGCGCCCGATAGCCGCGCCGGTCGCGCTCCTCGAGATCCGCCACGTGCAAACGCTTGAGGTGTTCCTGAAGGGCTTGGCGAATCAGCGCGGATCGATTTATCTTTTGACGCTCCGACGCGGCATCGGCGGCCTTCAGGAGCTTTGCATCCAGAACGACCTGTATGATTTCCATTGTGGACCCCTTTACACAGTATACTCGGTAGTCCCTCGGGTGCGACTTGACTCGAGTGGGAAGCGGGATCGCGACGAGCGCGGTCCAACCCGGTCCGTCCCCCCGGCAATTGCCCCTGCTAGACTGGACCTCTATGTCCCCGCTGCAGGTCGCGCTCCTGGCCATGGTTCAAGGGCTGACCGAGTTTCTGCCGGTCTCGAGCACGGCGCACGTATACCTCGCGTCCCGGCTTTTCGGCTGGCGAACGGAAGATCTCGATCTCGACATCATGCTGCACCTGGGGACCCTGCTGGCGGTGGTGGTTTACTTCCGCGGCGACTGGGTGGAAATCTTCGGCCGCGCTTTCGGCCCGTCCCATTCCGGATTGCTTTGGCTGCTGGCGGCGGGCAGCATTCCGGTGGGCGTGGCGGGCCTGGTTTTCCATCGGCGCGCGGCGCATTCCTGGCGCAATCCATTGGTCATTGGCGGCATGCTCCTCCTGGTCGCGATCCTCATGGGTTTTGGCGAAGCGCGCGGCCGCAAGGTGCGCGATCTCGCTTCGCTCCAACTTTCCGACGCCGCCGCCATCGGCATGGGACAGGCGCTAGCCGTGGCGCCGGGCACTTCGCGCAGCGGCATCACCATTGCCGCCGGCCTGGTGCGGGATCTGGACCTGGAATCGGCCGCCCGTTTTTCCTTTCTGCTCTCCATGCCGGCCATCGCCGCCGCGGCCGGAAAAGCGCTATACGACCGGCGCAAGTCCGGGCGCCCGCCGGCCCTGCGCAACTCTACTTTCGTGGTTGGTATCGCGGTGAGCGCGATCAGCGGCTTTGCCGTCCTTTCCTGGTTTCTGGATTACCTGCGGCACGGCAGCCTTTGGCCGTTCGTTTACTATCGCGCAATTTTTGGCATAATAGTGATTGCTCTGGCTTTCATCCGCCGGCCAGCGTGATGAAGCTGATTTCACCGACCGAACATCGACGGCTCAACGAGGTCGCCGGCTTGCTGCTGCTTTCGCTGGGCCTGGTATGGCTTCTCAGCCTGGTCTCGTATCATGCCGAGGACCCGTCGTGGAATACCGCTTCGGCGGCGCACCCGCTGAACCTGATCGGGTATCCCGGCGCTTACCTGGCCGATTTCTCCATCCAGACTTTCGGTTGGGCGTCGTACCTGCTTCCGCTGCTGATTTTCCTGCTGGCCTGGCGCTGGATCCGCTCGGAAGCGATCGAAGCGGCGTCCATCAAAACGATCGGCGCAGTCCTGCTGGCGATCAGCGTTTGCGCCGGGCTGGCGCTGCTGCCGCTCAAGCTGTTCGGGGGCCGGGTCCGCGCCGGCGGATTGCTGGGCGCCATTTTCGCCGCCTGGCTGGTGGATACGCTGAACATGGCCGGCGCCATCCTGGCCACCGTCACCGCAACCGTGGTTTCGATTTACCTGGTCTCCACCTTCCAGCTTTCGAAGCTTGCCGAGTGGCTCGCCGTGCCCTCGGCCTGGCTGGACGCCCGCCGCAGCGGCTTCCGCGCCTGGCGCATGCGCATGAGCGAACGCTCCATCTTGCGGGCCGAAGCTCGCGCCCGGAAGCGCATGGAGGCCGCGGGGATATCCGAAACCAAGCGCACGCGCAATAAACGGACGGCCGCTGCCGTGGCCGATGCGGCCGCGGTCGAGGCGCCGGCCTTCGGCACCGGCGAGGACATTGCCCCGTGGGCGACTCGACCGGAAGCGCCGGCACCCGAAGCGCCGGCCCCGGAGACGGAACCCGAGCCCGAAGCCATCGAAGAGATTCCCATCTGCCCCATCGAGGAGCCGGCCCCGTTAGCCGTGGCCGAAGCCACCCCATGGCGGCAGGCGCCCGTTCCCGAATCGCGCCCGCTGCACTTCGACGCACCATCGACCGAGCTGCTCAACGAAGTGCCGGGCCGCAATCCCTATGACGAGCAGGAGCTCAAGGAGACCGCCGGCCGTATCAAGTCGAAGTTCGAAGAGTTCAACGTATTCGGCAACGTGGTGCAGATCAATCCTGGCCCGGTGGTGACGACTTTCGAGTTCAAGCCCGAGGCCGGGGTGAAGTACAGCCGCATCACCAACCTCACCGAGGATCTGTGCCTGGGGCTGCAGGCCGAATCCGTCCTGATCGAGCGCATTCCCGGAAAACCGACGGTCGGCGTCGAGGTCCCCAATACCCGCCGCGAGCTGATCGCCCTGCGCCAGATGCTGGAATCGGAGGAATTCATCCAGTCGCACTCGCGCCTGACGATTCCGCTGGGCAAGGACATCAACGGCCGCATCAAGGTGGCGGCGCTCGAGACCATGCCGCACCTGCTGATCGCGGGATCCACCGGCTCGGGCAAGTCGGTGATGATCAACTCCATGATCATGTCGATCCTCTATAAGGCCACGCCGGACGACGTTCGCCTGATCCTGGTGGACCCCAAGCGGGTGGAGCTGGGCATGTACGAGGGCGTCCCGCACCTGCTGACGCCGGTGATCACCGACCCGCGCAAAGCCACCAACGCCCTGCGCAACGCGGTGCTGGAGATGGAACGCCGTCTGCGGCTGCTGGCCGAATACGGCGCGCGCAATATCGACCAGTTCAATAAGAAGGTCCGCAAGCTGCAGGAAGAGCCGCGCGACCTGTTCGCCGAGGGCGGCGGCGCCGAGGACGATTTGCGCCCGCTGCCTTACGTTCTGATTCTGATCGACGAGTTGGCCGACCTGATGATGCTGGAAGGCAAGAACGTGGAAGAGAGCGTCACGCGGCTGGCGCAGATGGCCCGCGCCGTGGGCATGCACCTGGTGCTGGCCACGCAAAGGCCCAGCGTGGACGTGATCACCGGCCTGATCAAGGCCAATTTTCCGGCCCGCATCAGCTTCCGCGTGGCCACGCGGGTGGATTCCCGCACCATCCTCGACGTGATGGGCGCCGAACACCTGTTGGGCCGCGGCGACATGCTGTTCCTGCCACCCGGTTCCTCGCGCCTGGTGCGCCTGCACGGCGCCTTCGTCACCGAGACGGAGATCAACCGCGTGGTGGACTTCTGGAAGCAGCAGGCCGCGCCGGAATACGACCAGTCTTTCCTGGTGGCGCCGCCCAACGAAGAGCCAATCGACGAATCCGCCGACGCGATCGACGAGGCGCAGGACCCCATGTACGAAGAGGCCGTGCGCCTGGTGCTGCAGATAGGCAAAGCGTCCACCTCCACGCTGCAGCGCCATCTGCGCCTGGGCTACGGCCGCGCCGCGCGCATTCTCGATATGATGCAGCGCGACGGCATCATCGGGCCGCCCGACGGCAGCAAACCCCGCGAAGTGCTGAAGCGGCCTGACTGGCTTACGGAAGTAAGTAGTCAGTAATCGGTTGTCAGCAGTGCGTTAGAGGTCATCCTGGAACGCGCCAAGGAACTTCACACGGAGGCGCGACCCCGGATCATCTCCGACAACGGGCCTCAGTTCATTGCCAAAGACCTCAAGGAGTTCATTCGGATCTCTGGCACGACCCACGTGAGGGCTTCGCCCTACTATCCTCAATCGAACGGTGGTCGAAGCGGTACGAGCCCTTCGGTAACCCCATCATGATTTCATCACCAGCCCTCGGGAATAAATCAGACCCGGATCACGACTTCGACGGCCCGCAAGCCGCAAGGTGGCCACATGTCAATACGAATGGCTCTCGGCTTAATCCTTGCGGCGCTGCCTTACAACGCTCGTTGTTCCCAACTGCCTGAAACTCCTTTCAGTTTTTAGGTCTGTTTTTCCGGTAATGAAGGGTGAAATCGGCCGCGCGCGGCCGGAATGGAGGTATATGAGGATGCGAAAGAACTTTGTACTGTTCACTTTGGGCCCCAAAAATCCGGGAAACTGCGTGGCCTGGGGACTGCTTTCCCCGGCCATTTGCATGCTTCTGCTGGGCGTCTCCGCCATTGCCCAACAGCCCACCATCACCACAATCGACGCCCCGCACGCAGGTGCCGTCAGCGGCTACGGCACGGAGGCGATTGCCATCTGCCCGGCGGGCCAAATCGCGGGGCTCTACGCAGACTACGGCAACATCATGCACGCCTATGTGCGCACCACCGACGGCAAGATCACTACATTCGACGGCCCGGGCGTGCCCACCATCGGCTTGGGAGTCCCCTTCCCCACGGTCGGGACCAGCCCGGGCACCTACGCCGTCTCCAGCGACGCGTGCGGCATGGTGGCGGGATATTTCGTTGACTCCGGCGGCGTGGCCCACGGCTACTTGCGCGCTGTCGACGGCACACTCACCATATTCGACGTTCCGGGCGCAGGCACTGGCAGCGGCCAGGGCACCTTTGCCGGGAACATGAGCCTGTCGGGGGATTTGATTGCGGGTTACTACATCGACGCCACCGGTATGAATCACGGCTTTCTGCGCGCTGCCGACGGCGCCATCACGAAGTTCGATGTCCCGGGCGCTGCCACCGGCCCCGGTCTGGGCACGACCACTGCCTGGGCCCAGTGCGTCAACTCGGCTGGCGCGGTCACGGGATATTACTTTGACCAGAACGGTGCGTCTCACGGCTACGTGCGCACTGCTGACGGTAAAATCACAACGTTCGACGCTCCAGGTGCGGGCCTGGGCTCAGGCCAGGGGACTTACGTCTGGGCCATCAACCCGGCCGGGACAGTTGCAGGAGCCTCCCTGGATAACAACGGCGTCTATCACGCCTTGCTGCGTACCGCCGATGGCAAGATCACGCTCTTTGACATCCCAGGCGCAGGAACCGGTAACAACCAGGGCACCCAGGTCGAGGGCATCGACCCGGCAGGCATCGCTACGGGCTATTACACGGATGCGAACAATGTGTCGCATGGCTACGTGCGTGCCGCTGACGGCACGTTCGCTTTCTTCGACGCTCCGGCTGCAGGCACAGGTAACGGTCAGGGTACCTTCCCCATGACCAACAACCCAGGGAATGCAATCGTCGGATATTACATCGACAACAACAATGTGTGGCACGGCTTCGTGCGGAAGTAAGCTCGCTTCCTTGGATGCTCCTTGCGGCTGCGCCGGCTTCAGAGCGCAGCCCGCGGGGAGCCAAACTCCCTTCGCGGACCGTGTCTGCGTAACTCACGGACGGCCCTTGATCCAGAGTCAGCACCCAACACCTCCGGTAACCCTAGCAGCCCGTGGTAAAAGTCGGGGACTGTCCCAAGCCGCGCTATTAAGCCCTTTCGAATCATTAGCGGCGGCGGACTGTCCCCACTTTTGCCACGGGCTCCTAGCGCAACTCCGCAACATAGACGTTGCCTTTGGATTCGTTGAATTCGTAGACGATCTTGTCGCCAGTCGGCGCCCAGTCGGGATACCGGACGTAGATCCGTGCGTTGTGGTAGTCGGTCAGCCGCCGGACCTCGTGTGTGCGGACGGAAACCCAGTAGATGTTCCACACACCGTCTACCAGACCGGCATAGAGAATCTTGCTGTCATCCGGCGAGAAGCTGTGTGCGTAGTTGACACCCCCGTCCTTGATGATCCGCACCGTGCCACCGGAGGCAGGCATCAGGCCGATCTGGTTCATCCCGAATAGCTGGTCCACTTGCACGGCTAACCACGCCCCATCCCGGGAGTACTGCGGCCACCCGATGCTCGATGGCCCAAAGGTGAGTTGGGTCCTGACTCCGCTCTTGAAACTCAACTTCCAGGTGTGAAGCACGCTTTCAGAAATGTCGTGGAACACCACCTCGGCGCCGTCCGGTGAGAAGGTCGCAAAGCTGGCCCCAGGCGGTTGCACAGCCAAGGTCTGAACTGCGCCGTCGGCCAGTCGTACGCTCCTGAACCAGTGCTCGGATTGCTGGTCTTTACTGCTCCAGTAGAAAACGAATCTTCCATCCCGGCTGAACTGCGGCCCGTACTGCGGCGGCTCCGATTCGGGGCCGATCGGAACCGCCTGGCCGTCCGCAAGCGACATTACGAAGGTTCTCGCCGGCTGCCCCTTGGCAGCCCGAGTGTACGCCAGGAGCTTGCCGTCCGGCGAAATGCTTGGATTGCTGAGGCGAAAGCTGACCTCGTGGGTGAGCGTCTCCGGCTCGCGGCCATCGGGCGAATCGCCCGACATGCCCAGCTTCATGAGTTTGCTTTCGGCTAGGGTCGCGCTGTAAACCAGATGCTTTCCGTCCGGCGCCAGCGAAAGGTCACGCGGCACACCGACACTCGGCTGATAGAGCACCACCGGCGCGCCCGCCGGCTGCCGAGTACTTGGGTTAAGGGGTTGCCGCCAGATGGCCATGTCGCCGTTGAACTGGGCGCTGACGTAGTACATGTTCCGGCCGTCGCGTGCATAGGTGGCGCTGCCGAGCCGCAAGAAACCGCCGGAGAAAAGCATACGCAACAAACCGTCCCCGATGCGGTAGCTCCACATGCTGCACTCGCCATTCGCCAGGTAGTTGACGAAGCGGATTTCTCTCCCGTCCGGACTCCACGAAGGAAAGCCTTGGCCGCTGCCTTTGGGATGGTCGCGGCCCGTGATCTGGCGTGGCTCGCCACCGTCGGCGGGGACCAGCCAGAGATTCGATCCGGCCGTGCCGTTATAGTAGCCCCAGGTGGCTAGCGACGCCGAGGCCGCCGACCGGAACACGATCCATTTGCCGTCCGGCGACCAGGCCGGCTGCGCGCCGAAATCCGTCAGCCGGCGCACCGGTCCGCCGAGTACCGGCACGCGGTAGATGCCCGGCTCGCGCATGGCGCTAAAGGCTACGTGCTGTCCGTCGGGTGAAAAGGCCGGGGAGAGGTTCTGGTTGCTGTTGCTGGTCAGCTTCAGCTCGCGCGCCGAGGAATCCAGCGACCGCACATAGATTTCAAACGGGCCGCTGCGGTCTGAAGCGTAGGCTACCAGGTTCCCCGCGGGCGAAAACGCGGCGCCGATATCGAGGCCCTCGCCCGAAGTGAGCTGGGCGCTCGACAGGCTGCTGGGGCCTGTGGCGCGTGGCAGGAAGCGCCAGATCGCGGCCCCGCCCAGGATCGCTACCGCCAGTGCGGCCAGGGCAAGATGCCGCCTCGCTTTCGCTCGACGTCCGGCTACGGGCGGCACTTCCAAAGCGTTGCTCGGCGCATCGGCTGTCACAGCCCCCAGGAACCGGTATCCCACAGTGGGTACCGTCTCGATGTATCGCGGCTCCTTGGGATCGTCGTCGAGAGCCTTGCGCACCTGAGCCACCGCCCGTGTGAGGGCGTTGTCGGTGACCGTCACATCGGGCCAAACGGCCTGGAAAATCTCGTCTTTGGACACCACCCGGTCGCGGTTTTCGATCAGGAACTGAAGCAAGCGGAACGATTTCGGCTCCGGCGTCCGATTCTCGCCATTTGCTGTAAGTCGCAGATTCAATGGATCTAAGACGAACTTGTCGAAGCGGTATGGGCCCTTCGGTAACCCCATCATGATTTGATCACCAGCCTTCGGGAATAAATCAGACCCGGATCACGACTTCGACGGCCCGCAAGCCGCAAGGTGGCCACATGTCAATACGAATGGCTCTCGGCTCACTCATGATAATCCTTGCGGCGCTGCCTTACAACGCTCGTTGTTCCCAACCTTCCGAACACTCCGTCAAGCTCCACATGATGATGGGGCGCCCAGTGGTCGACGGGGTCTTCCTCAACGGCCAGGGACCCCTCCGGTTTCTCCTCGATACCGGCGCTCAGAGCAATCAAGTCCAGGCATCCATCGCACGCAAGCTCGGTCTTACGCCGACCTTTCAGACCAGGATGGACACCGTCTCCGGAACGATCCACGTCGCAGGCGGTCGAATCGCCGAAGTCTCTCTCGGATCGGCGCGGGCTTCCAACCAGGAGTTCCTGTTCACGGCAATGGATGGAGTACACGCCCTCTCGGCTGAAATCCAGGGCGTGCTTGGGCAGGAGTTTCTCGCCCGGTTCGACTACCTGATCGACTTCGCCAACCATCGCGTCGTCTTCGGTGCAGGAGTTCCGGAAGCAGGCAGACGGGTCGATTTTGAGGGAATAGACGGCCGCCCGGCAATCGAGACCAGCGAAGGCAAACTGGTGCTGGATTCCGGAACCGATACCGCGATTCTCTTCCGCGCATCGTCCTCAGAGCCGAACAGTCGGGTCCGGACGGCCACGGGCCCGGCGTCCGTCTCGACGGTTCATCGCCTGAGCCTCCGTATTGCCGGGCGAGAATACCATCCGGCCAACGCCGCTTCTATTCCGAGAGCTTCGCTCGGCGAAGACGGCGAACTCCCGGCCAGCCTGTTCCATGCCGTTTTCTTCTGTAATTCAGGCGGGTACGCAATTCTCGATCCTGTCGTGCGGCTCAACAAGTGAGCCGCCGCTGCTACATTGGAGTGGAACGAAGGCTCACGTTCCCTTCACCCCGCCCTGTCATGCACTACGTTTAGAACTTTGGGATGAGGCAATTGGGAACGGAAGTCGGGAATTCGAATGTGGGGCGCAAACCGTTGTGGCTTGGGATAGCGCCTCCGTAGTCGCCAAGGGTTTGCCGACAGCGCGGCCAGCGAGATCGGGTGTCTCGGCATATCGAAACACTTCGAGAGAGGCCGGAATCTAATCCAAAGATGGAATACACACCATACGAGAGCGGCCGCGCCTCCACCGCACCGGGCGGCTTTGTCCGATAAGCCGTCGTCGTCGTGCGCCAGCGCCCGCAACCCACTATGATTGGCATGACGCGGGAATATGAGCAGACAGTCATTCGACAGAAAGCTCGAAGACTTCTGGAAGCAGCAGGCCGCGCCGGAATACGACCAGTCTTTCCTGGTGGCGCCGCCCAACGAAGAGGAAGCCGCCGAATCGGACGGCGACGCCATCAACGAGGCTCAGGACCCCATGTACGAAGAGGCCGTGCGCCTGGTGCTGCAGATAGGCAAAGCTTCCACCTCCACGCTGCAGCGCCATCTGCGCCTGGGCTACGGCCGCGCCGCGCGCATTCTCGATATGATGCAGCGCGACGGCATCATCGGGCCGCCCGACGGCAGCAAACCGCGCGAGGTGCTGAAGCGGCCGGACTGGCTCACGGAAGTGGAGCGATAGCGGGCAGGCCCTTTTGCCCGCCGGACACGGGCTCAAGCCTGTGCGGCTTGCCCAGCCGCTGCCCCAGGATCATCGCCGGTTTTTCCAGCAGGTAATAGAAAACGCTGGCCACGCCCAACGATCCGGCAAGATAGAACGGCAGAATCCTGAAATTCACCGTGCCGTGAAAGATATAAATCAAGGTCAGCAGTACAGTCACGTGGACCAGGTACAGACTGTACGAGATTCTCCCCAAGTAACCGACGGCGCCATGATGCAAGACCCGCTGAAATGGGCGGGAACTCAACGCGAGCACTATGATAATCGCCGCTCCCGAAGCGACGCTCCACTGCTCCAGTTGCCCCGGGAAGAGAACCGGCGTACCGAGATCGAAGCTGTGGTAGGGGTGGGAATAGAGCGCAACGGCCAAGATATAAAGGCCAAGAACGGCGACGCCGGGCAGTCTCACATACTGTTCCCGAATGAGTTTCCGGTTCCTGGCAAGGATCGCTCCGAGAATGAAGAAAGCCGTATAGTGCAATGTGTCGGCATATCGAAATACTTCGAGAGAGGCTGGGTCGAGGTGAAAAAGAGAGCAGACGCCGTACGAGAGGGGCCTTGCCGAAAGAGATAACACCGCGGCAAACAAGAGCATCCATGCGGCTCGAAACCGCAGCGCCGCAATCGCCAGGAATGGAAAGATAAGCGAGATGCGCATTTCATAGATCAACGACCAGAACGCCGAATTCAGCGCGTTCCAATCGTAATTGCCCAGGAAGAGTACGTGCTGGATAACAGTGTGTAAGTTCGGCTTTTGGCGCCAGGTTTCTTGAATCCATGGAACCGTTGTGGTAAGCCCATGGTAATAGGAGCTCATCGCGACGGCCAGCGCCAGCGCACCGAGATAAGGAAGGTAGATGCGGCAGATCCGCTTGACAATGAATTTGCCATAGCTCATCCCGCCGCTTCGCTCGTAAGGCAGACTCAAAACAAATCCGCTCAGCACGAAGAAAAGGATCACCGCTTCGTTCCCCATGACCAGGAACCGTAGAGGCGAATGCGAGAGTCTGTTGTAGGTTTCCAGCCCCTGCGCCACAAAAAAGTGATGGATCACCACCATGAAAGCGGCTATTCCGCGCAGAGAATCGAGTTCATGGAGGCGCCTGGAGTCGTGCAGCGTGGCCTTGTTCATCTAGGGCTCATGGCACGAGTATACAAAGGCCCCGGGCCATGTTGCATCCTCTTGGGGTGCTACTTGCTGGACAAACGCCCGCCGGGCTACCGGCAACTGGCATTGCCCGCATTCGGGAAAGCGAGGAAGGTGATACTTGCGGGCGCCAGTTTGACCGTTCCCTTTCGCACCGGCTCGCCATTTATCTCGGGCAGGGCGTCGTCAGGGCCGGTTTCGAGTTCGCGGCCGTTCAGTTCGACGGCGGTACCGAGAAGACGCTTGGCGGTCAACGTGTAGCGGTCCGAAGGGGCGGCGGCTGCCAGCTCGTGCGGCGCCTCGCGATCGGTATTGATCGCCAGCAACGCAACGCCGCCCGGGTGGCCGCGCAGACAATGGGCGTAGAGATGCACGGCGGGCGCCGGTGAAGCCCCCGCCTCGAGCACGGTCGTTCCCATCAGCTTGCGCCACAGCAGCGCCGACCAGTAATTCGGCCGAGGATTCAGCGTGGCGTCGTCGATCAGGGCGTAATCGCTGGCGTCCAGCGTGTTGTGAATCACCACCTGGACGCCCCGTTTGGCCAGCCGTCCAAGCTGGTCCAGGTAACGGAAGCTATCGAGGAACGTTGCCGCCCACGGGTTGCCGCCGCAGGCCGCTTCGCCGGTTTCCGTGAGCCAAATCGGCTTGCCGGGTTCATACCGGTCGCGCAAGGCCGCGTAGAATGCGAAATCGCGATCGGTTCGCGACAACCAGTCTTCCGATAGCGCCGCTTCGCGGGTGGTTTGGCCGGGTTGGCCGATGGCGCCGCAGCGTTCGGAAACGGCGCCATAGAAGTGATAGGAAAATCCGTCCACCGGTTCGGTCATCGCCGCCAGCATGTCCTGGGTCTTGATGACGGGAAATGCCGCCGTTACCAGACTCACTTCGCCCACCGCGCTGGGGCCAAGGATCAACATTTCCGGAGCGGCCTTTCTGGCAAGCGCGAAGAATACCGAAAAGTCGCGCCCATACGCCGCCGCGGTATAGCCTTTCGGCGCCCCGCCGAGGGCGGCAAAGGTTGGCTCGTTGAAGAATTCGGCCGCGCTGATTTTGCCGCCGATGGCTTTGGTGAAGGCGAGAAGCGCGCGTGCCTGATCCGGGGTCCACACGCCATTCGCATCGCGCACTCCTTCGCTCACCGCGAACGAGGTCACGATGGCGGCGTTCACCGCACGGGAAAATTCGACCACGCCTCGCCATTGTTGGCGAGTCAGCACGCCGCCAAAGCCTGGCGGCGGAGCGGCCGGCGCCGGGCCGTCCGAATCCTGAAAATAAGTGGAGTTGGCCCAGGTTCCGCTAACGCGCACATACGCCGGTCCCAAGGCCGCCGCCAGTTTGCGTAACCGGGGGTTGGCGAAATCGATGGGCGGCCGGGTGCGAAACGCGGCAGCGTCGATCCCAGGGGTCGAAAGCTTGGCGGCGGGCGCCGCTTCGGGCGCGGCGGCGCGGGATTTGTAGGGCGCCCAGAACCGTCCGCCGGTCACTTCGACCATCTCGACATTGAACGACTGAAAGCGCTCGTCCACCGTGCCAATGCGCGCCATGGTGGCCGGCGAGATCGCGGCCGGCTCCGCGGCGGACAATGCCGGCGAACGGGCGGCAATAGCGAGCGCGGCCAAAGCGGCGCGGGCGAAGAAATCAAACGGGGCCTTCGGCTTCATGGAACCTCTGTTGCGATCTTAACTCCCATCGTCCGAAATTCGGCTTGGTAAGCAAGCTGGCAGAATTGGCCCTAGAATCGTGAGATACTGGTGGATATGGAGCATTTAACCTTAAATGTCGATAATCAGGGTAGAGTGATGCTTCCCGCCTGGTGGAGAAAGAAGGAGGGAGTCGGCCCTTCGACCGAGCTCTGTGTTGCCGTAACCGAGGAGGGTGCGCTGGTCGTGGAAACCAGAGAACAGGGACTGCGCCGCGCCAGGGCTCTCCTGCATAAGTACATCCCCGAAGGAGTCAATCTATCGGACGAGTTGATCGCAGAGCGGCGGGCGGAGGCGGCGCGTGAAACCGAACAGCGCCGATAGGCCGGTGTTCGATGCGTCCGCGGTTCTAGCCTTGATGCAGGGCGAACCGGGAGCCGACAAGCTGAAGGCTCTCCAGCGTGACGCGGTTGTCAACGCCGTGAATGCGGCGGAGGTCCTGGCGAAACTGGTGAGCCGCGGCATGCCGCCGGCGGAAGCGCAGGCCGCCTACGACGCGCTCCACATGGAGACGACGCCGTTCGAACCGGCCCTGGTTGCGATCTCGGCCCGCTACGTGCATAAGGGTGTGTCTCTTGGAGACCGTTGCTTCCTGGCGGCGGCCCATCGGCACGGGTCCGGATGGACCTCGGATCATGACCTGGGCGCGCTATTCGAAGGCCGCGTTCCGCCTCTGAACTTTTTCAGATGATACGGGAACAACCGATGCCTGGGAGCCTGAGCGGGGAAGCTGACAGCTTACAATGATACTGTCTCTTCATGCTTTGGAAACGGCTACGCCTGGCGCTCGAGATGATCCGGTTTGAGCACTCCGTGTTTGCGCTGCCATTTGCACTGACGGGCGCGCTGCTTGCGTTTCGCGCGGGTGGCTACCGGACGGCGGGCATGGGCGCTAAAGTGGGCTGGATCGTGGTGGCCATGGTGGGCGCGCGGTCGGCGGCGATGGCCTTCAACCGGCTGGTGGATTCGTCCACCGATCGGCGCAATCCGCGCACCAGGATGCGCCATCTGCCGGCCGGACTGCTTTCGCGAGGGTTCGCGTGGGCTTTTGTGGCGGCGTCCTCAGTCGTATTCTTCGTGGCAGCCGGAGCGCTTAACCGGTTGTGCCTGCGTCTGGCGCCGGTGGCGCTGGCTATCGTTTTCTTCTATTCCTTCACCAAGCGCTTCACCCGCTATTCCCACCTGGTGCTGGGTTTCAGCCTGGGCATGGCGCCGGCGGCCGCGTGGATCGCGGTGCGCGGCTCGCTCGACCCGCGGATTCTCTGGCTCACGGGGGCGGTCACTTTCTGGACCGCCGGTTTCGACGTGATCTACGCCTGCCAGGATTATGATTTCGATTGCGCCGAAGGGCTCTGGAGCATTCCCCGCAGCCTGGGAATCGCCCGCTCGCTGCGGGTGGCCCAACTGCTGCACGTGTTGATGGTGGTGGCGCTCGCGGCGCTGGTGATGTCGCTTCAACTGGGGCCGCTGGCCGTGGCCGGAGTGGCGGCGGTGGTGGCGCTGTTGGTGTACGAACACTCACTGGTGAAGCCCGACGACCTTTCGCGCGTGAATGCGGCCTTCTTCACGCTGAACGGCTGGGTGAGCGTGTTATTCTTTATTTTTTGGGCCGCCGACATTTTTCTGCGTAAGCCGGGCATCTAGACACTTGTATGGAACCGCGTTTCGACGATTCCCGCCTGACCTCGATTGCCGATAAAGTGACTGCCGGCCGGCGCCTGAGCCTGGAAGACGGGGTGACGCTCTACCGGTCGTCCGATATCCTGGGGGTGGGTTACCTGGCTAACCTGGTGCGCGAGCGGCTGCACGGCGATACCACTTACTTCAACGTCAACCGCCACATCAACCCCACCGACGTGTGCGTGGCCAGTTGCCGGCTGTGCGCCTTCGGCAAACGCGTGCGCGACCCCAAGGCCTACACCATGTCGCTGGAGGAAGTCTGGCACCGCGCCGGCGAAGGTTACAGCGAAGCGGTGACGGAGTTCCACATCGTGGGCGGCCTGCATCCCGAGCTCACCCTCGATTGGTACTGCGAGATGCTGCGCGGTTTGAAGCAGCGCTTCCCGCGAGTGCACCTGAAAGCCTTCACCATGGTGGAGATCGCGTACCTGGCGAGGCGCGCCAAAATCGGCGTCCGCGAAACGCTGGAGCGGCTGCGCGACGCCGGCATGGATTCGATGCCCGGCGGCGGCGCCGAAATCTTCAATGAGCGCGTGCGGCGCATCATCTGCGACCACAAAATCGACGGCAACGAGTGGCTGGAAACCGCCCGCGCGGCGCACGAGCTGGGGCTGCGCTCCAACTGCACCATGCTCTACGGCCACATCGAAAACGACGAGGACCGCGCCGACCACCTGGTGAAGCTGCGCGAGCTGCAGGACCGGACGGGCGGCTTCGTGACCTTCATCCCGCTGGCTTTTCACCCCGACAACACGCCGCTCCAGCACATCTCGAAGACCACCGGTTTCGCCGATATCCGGAACATCGCCGTGGCGCGGCTGATGCTCGACAACATTCCGCACATCAAGGCGTATTGGGTGATGATGACGCCGCGGATCGCGCAGATCGCGCTGCGTTTCGGCGCCGACGACATCGATGGCACCATCGTGGAAGAGCGCATCTACCACGACGCGGGAGCCACCACTTCCCAAGGCCTGCGCCGCTACGAATTGCTGCAGCTCATCCGCAAAGCCGGCCGGACGCCGGTGGAGCGCGACACCCTCTACCGCCCGGTGGAGCGCAGCGAAGCCACGTTCACGGTGCTGGTGTAGGGGCGCTTAAAAGTTTTGGGGAGAATGGGCGATCGACAACCGCTCCCTGGCGGCCCCGGCGACGAGCAAAGCTCGTGCCAATGACCTGGCGGTGACGGCACGCATCGCTGGACTTGGCATAGCTATTAGCGGCGGTTCGCTGGAGCGCGGTGGTTAGGTGTCATTTCGTTATTACCCACGTCAGAATCACGAAGACCAGCATGATAGCCGTCATTACGAAAATCGCCGTTGTCAAACGCAGCATGCGGTCTGCGACTTGCTCATTGCTCAGGGCAACCCGTGCCAGCATCGAGGTCATGCGCTTCTGGGGGGATGGCGCGAATGTCGGCCTTGGCCTGTTCGGAGAAGACGATCCGCTTCACGCGGGTTCCTTAGGGCCGCGTACCTGTTCCATCGTGAAGCCCAGCTCAGCGACCACCTCCTCGAACGGGATGCCTGAGTTGCTTCGGAACCATTCTTTGGAAGCGGCGACAGCGCGCTCCTCTTCTTCCGTGACCGGTTCGTCATCGATGGGGGCATTGCGGATCGAGGCGGTCGCGGTGGTCGGTCATAATTTCGAGCAGCCGGACCACGGCGTCGAACTGGCTCGGATCGAGTTGGTCGAGCAACTGATGGGCATGCTGTTTGTCCATGCTGTTTTCCTTCAATAAGTTAGCCTTATGATAGCCAACCGCTCGACCGGTAGCCAATTCAGCCGAATATGCCCTCGACCTATTCCGTCACGATCGGGAACGCCTCCGCGGCCGAAGGAGCGCTTTCACTGTCGCCGCCTTCCAGATCGAGGTAGCGGGTATCCAGCAGGCGGCCGGTCTCCACATTGCCCATGGCCGAAAGGATGTTCTCCTTCAGGTGCGGGTATTCCTGCTCGAGCGAAGCGAACAAGCCGCGCAGCGAGCGCCGCACCGTGCCGGTACGTTGGGAGCAGGCGCAGGGGACGATGGGCACGCCGCGCGATTCGGCGTAGGCGCGGGTAATCTCCTCGGTGACGAACACCAGCGGGCGGATCAGGCGGTATTCGCGGGCGCGGGAGTGGGTGACCGGCGGCAGCGCGCTGAGCTTGCCGGTGAACAAAGTGTTGCGCAGGAGGGCTTCGCAGAAATCGTCGGCGGTATGGCCGAAGGCGATCACGTTGGCGCCCAGGTTGTGGGCGATTTCGTAGACCGCGCGGCGGCGGTAACGGCTGCAGAGGTCGCAACCGTGGCCGGGTTGATCTTCGAGCAGCTTAAGCGACGGCGCATCGCGGAAGCAGGTCCAGGCAACGCCGCGCTGGCGCAGATACTCGCCGAGCGGCTCGATAGGGCGCAGGAACTTGCCCTGCTCCACGGTGAAGGCGCAGACGGAGAACTCGATGGGCGCGCGCTTTTCGAGCAGCAGCAGGGCTTCGAGCAGGGTTGCCGAATCCTTGCCGCCGGAAAGCGCCACGGCCACGCGGTCGCCGTCGCGAATCATTTTGAAGCGCTGAATGGCTTCGCCGACTTTGCGGAGCAGAGCTTTTTCCAGGTCCACTACCAGCGATTATAGCGGTCGGCCGCGCTAAACTTCCTGCCCGCTGCTGCCGATAGAGGAGTAAGACGGGGGACGGCGCGATCCGTAACCGAGCCGTGGCCCCTTGCGCGGACAGGACGGGCAAGACTGTGCTTATCAAGCCGAGCGGTAACGCCGGGGCCGGAAGTTCCCCGCCGCCACCGGAACCTACCTTGGTCCCAGACCCCAACGCAGCTCAGGGCGCCGTGCCGGACGATGTAGCGGAAGCCGTCGTTTATTGGTTGGCGCACTACGCCGCCAACCCGCCCGTGGCGGCGCGAAACCTTGGCGAATTGGCTGCCGAGGCGCCGCAACGGGTGCTCGAAACCGTGCTGCCGCTGTGCGGGGCGGGACGATGGGGGCAGGCCGCCCGTTTTCTGGCGCGCTTGTTGAGCAGATACGACGAGACGTCCGCGAAGCTGTGCGATCCAGCCGCCTCTCTGGACGACTCAGTCTGCGTCGCGGAAGCGCTGTCGCGGCACGAACCCGGATTCGATGTGCGTTTCGCGAGGACTCTGCTCTGCGACGATCGGATGACCGAGCAGGCGCGCCGGCGAGGCATGGCAGTCCTGGAGAAGCTTGGCAGCGGCGGCCGGCTGGTCCCTATACTGGTTCAGTTCCTGCGGAATCGTGACAGCCGCATTCGATCGTGCGCGGCGCCAGTCCCACCTCGGCGAAAGGATTGACTTTGCACACAGGAAGCTTGTACTTGAGCAACATCGGGGACTCCCAGGAGTTGGCACGCTCGCTCTCGACCCGCCGAAGTCCTACTGCTTCTTCACCGGCGCCACGCCGGGGTCTTTGCTCTCTTTGGTCTTGTCGTCGGAAAGAGGCGCGATGGGTTGGGTATCGAAGGTGATGTCCGAATCGGCGGAGTACTTGCGATAGATCCGGAACTCTTCGTCCAGGCGCTGCAGGCTGTCGGAGGCGGTCATGAGGATCTGGGCCTTGAGGGGCAGCAGGAACTGATGGCCGGATAGCTCGGTGTAATCGTAATCCAGCACGTCGGCCGCTTTGCGAACCGGGAAGCCCGGGGGAAGCGAATCGGCTTCGGTGGTGACGCGCAGGATGACATGGCTCGACGGATCGATTTCCACCAGGCCGTGATACGCCGCGATCACGTGATCCTCACTGCCCTCGACGGTGATCTCATACTTCGACCGGTCTTGCCTTACCTGGTAACGAAACGCCATCACCCGCTTGCCGCGCAGCGTGCCCCAATGGTCCCACTCGAAATAGGTTTCGGTCGATGGCTCGAAGATCTCTTTCAACATGCTGCCGAATTCGCCAAACGATTTGCTGCCGCCCATCTTCGCATAATCCTTGTTCACCACCGCATTATTGGCCAGCACCACCAGGTACTGCTCTCTCTGGTTGAAATAGCTCAGGCGAATCTGCAGCGTGTCTTGCGAATACCAGTGCGGGTCGCTGCCGGGCGGGCCGCCGTTCCTGGTGCCGGGCAGCGGAGCAATCATGCGGCGCTGCACTTCGGTGCAGATGAAGTCCGGCAGCGTGCTGCTGTAGTTCAGAGCATATTCCCGCACTTCGCTGATGATGGCCGCCTGCTCTTCCGATGACGGCGGCGGAATCGGCGTCGGCTTGGGCGGCGGCGCCAGCCGTCCCGCGGCGGCCAGTTCCTGCGAACGGTCGCGCAGGGCCTTCAGCGCGGCCATGGTACGCGGACCCAGTTCGGTCTGGCCCTGGATGTCCTCGATGACGGCGTCGGTGAGCCGCTCTCTCAGCTTCACCTTGGCCAGGTAGCCGGCCACCTGCGCGTCCGTCGCTTCCTTCTTTTGGATGAACTCGGCCGACGATTTCAGAAATTCGGCCAACTGCTTCACCGTCAAGGTCTGAGTCTGGCTTACCCCCAATAGCGAGGCGAATACCAATGCGGCCAGAATCCGAAAGCTCATTCCTCTATTTTCCCATGATGGACGGAGCGCTCGGTGGGACAGACGATCGTCGGGTGTGAGACATAGAAGTGGCTGCCGACGCGATTCGTCTGCAAAGAGGCTTGAATCCGAGCGTATGTCTACGCAAGGCCAGGGCGCAGTTGTACTACCGCGCGTCAGATTCCCTTCCCGCCACGGC
>JBKQVG010000037.1:0-3090 GCA_052325345.1 Bryobacteraceae bacterium | reverse complement strand
GAAAGGATAGTTATTACTATAAACTTGTCCAGGTAGGCTGGATCCGATAGCATAAGCTGCTTCCGTTGTTACTACAGAAGGACTTCCAAAGGAAGTTATATAATATTGACCGGCTGTGTTATATGGTGAATTAAAAGTCGATAAATAGACTCCAAATTGGCCGCCGAACGCCTGAATAGGTGCTTGACGGCAATCACAAGTACAAGACGAGGCTGCTGGTACGCCGGCCGGCCGACGCGAAGAAGTTCAACGGGACGGTTGTCGTCGAATGGAATAACGTTACGTCCGGGCACGACCTTGACATCGACTGGTACCAGATTCACGATTACCTGATGCGATCGGGCTACGCCTGGGTTGGCGTAACCACGCAGCGCGTCGGCGTCGAAGCGCTTAAAGTCTGGAACCAGGATCGCTATGGATCTCTCGACGTAACGGCCGACTTCACCATTATGGACGACGCTCTGAGCTACGATATCTTCGCCGATGCCGGCCGTGCCGCCCGCGAGCCGCGCGGCGCGGACTTCCTCGGCGGATTGAAGCCGCAGCGCGTGTTCGCCACCGGCCATTCACAGTCCGCCTTGCGTCTCGCCATTTACGTCAATTCGGTTCATCCGCTCGATCCGGTGTTTGACGCCGTCATCCTGCACGGGGGCGGATCGAAAGTCCGCACCGATCTGAAGATCAAGGTCTGGAAACTCCTCTCCGAGACCGATGTAATCTTCGGGCAGGGCGCGGCGCGCCAGCCGGACTCGGACCATTTCCGCTCCTGGGAAGTTGCCGGTAGTTCGCACGTGGACCGGCAGTTTATCGCCAGTCGCGCCAAGCTGCTCTCGCGCGACGGGAACCCTGTTGCGCCGGGCTTCACACCCGGGGTGCTGGGAGGCCGGAATTCATCAGATGCGGCGTCGCAGGTGGCCGATGCCAAGCGATTCACCAACGCGATTGCAGCCGGCGCAAATCCCTGCGACCAACCTACCTACAGCGATGTGCCGTTCTATCAGGTAATGGCGGCGGCGCTCGATCATCTGGTGCTGTGGGTGAAGGACGGAAAGACTCCGCCGGTTGCTCCGCCGATCGATGCCACCTCGGTCGTCCCACCGGCGGTTATGGCGCGCGACTCCAACGGAAATTCGTTGGGCGGCGGCATCCGGCTGGCCGCGATCGCCGTGCCGCTTGCCGTGAATAGCGGGCAGAACACGGGGCCGGGATTCTGCTGGCTGTACGGATCGCACGTGGAGTTCGATCGGGCGAAGCTGGCTTCCCTTTATCCGATGCACGCCGCCTACGTGGCAGCGGTTCGCGAGGTAACGGAAAAGAACTTTAAGGCCGGATACATCCTGCGGCCCGAAGCGAACGCCACCATTGCAGCGGCGGAGCACTCGGCCGTCGGGCAACGGTGACGGGCATTTCAGAAGAAGGAAGTTCTTTCGGGCGGTAGAATTCGAGGAAAACACCATGATCAGCATCGAACGCAGGACGTTTATCAAAGGAATCGGGATGGCGATGGGGCTGGCGCCGGGAATTCGTTTGCGCGCCGCAAAGACGGGCACACGCGCCAATCCGGCCCTGACCCGGGTCAATAGAAAGTTCCTCCCCACCACCGAAGAGGTTCGCTCGTGGCATGGTATCAAGGATTCGAAGGGCGGACCGACGTTGACCGGAAGTCCTTCGTGGCACAACTATCTCGAAATGCTCGAGAAAGAGTGGCGAACTCTCGGCGTGACGGACATCGTCCGCAATCCGATCCGCTACACGCGTTGGTATACGACGGAGTTTCCCGACGATTCGAACTGGTCGCTGCATGTGGATGGAAAGAAAATCCGGGTTGCAAGTTACGGTTGCTACTCTGGCCATACCCCTGACAATGGGGTCACAGCCGGACTGGTGGTGTACCAAGCCGGCATGCCGGACGAGGCTCTACGCGGCAAGATCGCAGTCGTCGTGAAAGACCCGTCTCCGGGCCTCAGCCGGGGTACGGACGACTACGAGTACCTTTCGAGTGCCGATACATTCCCCAATCCTCTTAAGCCTTACGACGACGAAGCCGCGCTGAGCCCATACCCGATCATGGGACTCGGCGCCGCGCAGGGACCCCTGACCCGGGCTGGCGCGGCGGGCGCCGTGATCGTCATGCCGTTTCCGTTTGAGGCAACCACGGGATTGTACACGTTTCCCGTTCCGGCCCTGCACCAAATGCCGACTCTTTATGCCGACCGGAACACCGGGGCCGAAATTGCAGCGGCAGCCGGCGCCGGCAAGCAGGCAACACTGCGGCTGATCGCCATTACGGAGCAGGCAGACGGCTACGAGCTTTTCGGCTACCTGCCGGGCAGGAATTACGGCAATCCGGAAGACAAGCAGATTCTGCTGATCACCCACACTGACGGGCCCTCGATCTCGCAGGAAAACGGCGGGATCGGGATTTTGTCGATTGTGAAGTATTTTTCGCGCATTCCCAGGACCGAGCGGCCTCGCAGCCTGATGCTCTTCTATGATTGCCGTCATTTCATGCCGGGCATGGAGCGGGCATTCGCCGATCAGGATTATGCGGCCAGCCACCCCGACGTTTATAGCAAGGTGATTGCATCGATCGGTATCGAGCACCTGGGCCAGTCGAAAGTCGAGGAAGGCAGCGGGCGGCCGTTTCACTTTACTAGCGTCCCAGACCTGACCACGATGTATACGACTAATAACGCGCACTTAGTGGATCTCACCATCGCGGCCGTGAAGGAGAATCATCTGCCGCGTACCCAGGTGCAGGCCCCCGGTCGCAAGGGCCTTCACGGCGGCGAACAAGGGCCCTGGTACGGCCTGGGCTCGATCGCGAATCGCAATCACATTCCGGGCGTTGCCGCAATCGGTGCGTTAACAGGCTACTGGACATCTACCGCGCGGCTCGAGCGTCTCGACGCGAAGCTCTTTTTGGCGCAGATGGCGTCGGTGTGCCAGGTTTGCGGCAATCTGATGGTGGCGGACCTCGAATCCATCAAGTCGGCGCCGTAAGCCCCCGTGATACGCGAACACGGATCGGCAGGGGTGCGGTCTGGCGGTGATATCGCCGCTGCTGGCGAACGTGTACCTGCACTACGT
>JBKQVG010000036.1:0-4288 GCA_052325345.1 Bryobacteraceae bacterium | reverse complement strand
TGGTGCCGCTCTTGGTAATCATATCGATGGTGCCGCCAATGCTATGGCCGTAGCTGGCGTCGGATTCGAAGGCGGTGGTGCGCACCTCGGTCACCGCGTCCTGCATCGGGCTGTAGGCCATCTGGTTGTTGAAACCGGCGTTGGGAGCTCCATCCAACAGGGACTCGTTGGTCCCGGACGGGGCTCCGCCCAGGCTGATCTCGTTCGGCGCGCCGTTATCGAACGGCCGGACGGGGCCGGGTTCATAGGTGGAAACGGCGCCGAACGCCAGGTTACCGAGCATCATCGGCGTGCGGCCGTTAATCGGAAAATCTTCCACTTCGTTGGTGGTGATCACCTGTCCCACCGATGGGCTGGCGACTACCAGCGGCGCCACGTCCCCGCTGACCGTGATGGCCTCGGTGACGGCGCCGACTTCCATCTTAACGTCCACAACGGGATGTTCTCCCGCGCTCAAGGTGATTCCCTTGCGAAGCGCTTGTTTGAAACCCGGAACTTCCACGGTAATGTCGTAGGCGCCGGGCGCCAGGAATGGAATGGTGTACTGGCCGGTATCTTCGGAAACCGCGGTGGTCTTGGTTCCCGTGCGCGTTTCCGTAGCGGTGACTTTCGCTTTCGGAATCGGCGAACCGGACGGATCGGTGATACTGCCGGAAAACGTCCCCCGGTTCTCCTGCCCATAAGCCACACAGGCGAGAAGCGACAGGGCAATTAGAATACTGCGGACTTTCATGGCCGCGACCTCCCTTTCGAATTAAGACTCCGGAGTTAACGGACGCCCCACGCAATACGAAAAGTAATCGTTAACTTTCTCGGAAACAGGACGATGTGTGAAGACCAAATTCCTCTTTGCCTTCAATGGTAATTCCATCGCGCCGAGCAGTGTCAACCTAGAATTGCTGAATTACTCATTTAGTTTTGCTAAATCCTCGCGAGATATGTACGATTTCGACCCTTGGGCGGGTGGAGAGCGTGAGGACTTGCCCGTGGGCGGTGCGCCGCCGCGGCCGCGCGCGGCCGTCAGGCGGTTGCTTCGGAATCGGCGCCGAACAGAGTTCCCCGCCCCAGAATCCCCAGCGGGTCCAGCCGCCGCTTTACCGCGCGCATGGCCTCCAACTGCTCCGGCGTATACTGCAGCCCGAGCAGGTGCGCCTTGCGCTTTCCCAGCCCGTGTTCCGCGCTTACCGTCCCGCCCAAAGTCACGGCATGGCGCGCAAACTCCACCAGCAAATCGGTGGCGCGCTTCGGATCGGCGGGGTCGGAAAACAGGTTGACGTGCACGTGGGCGTCGCCGATGTGCCCGAAGGTCACGTAGCGGCCGGGAAATTCTTCCTCCAGGCGCCGCCGGTAATAGGCCAGCATCTCCCGGTTGCGGGCCAGCGGCACGGCGTAATCGGTATTCATCTTCAGCGCGCCGGCGCGGCGCACGGTATCGTTTACCAGCTCCGGCAGCGTGTGCCGAAACTTGCGGAACCGCTCGCGATCGGCGGCGGAAAGAGCGAACCAGCTCTCGTCGGCAAACGCATCCGCGGCTTCCACCCGCTCCAGCCAGGCGTCGATCTCGGCGTCTTCCTCCGAATCCAGGTCCTGCTCGATCGCGAGCGCGGCCGCGGCCCGTTTCGGGATCTCCGCAAACCGGTTGCGCAACAGATCGAGAGAGGCGCGGTCGAAGTATTCCAACATCCGCAGCCGCGGCGTCGCGCGCCATGCGTCCACCGCGTCCAGCGCGCTCTCATCGTCGCCGAAAAAGATCACCCCGCCCAGCAGCGCCGGCGGCATGGGCAGAAGCCCCACCCGCGCCGCGGCGATCGCCCCCAGGGTGCCTTCCGACCCCGCAAACAAATCCACCCAATCCATGCCTGGCCGCAGCGGATAGCCGGCGGTATTCTTGGTGGCGCCCGGCGGCGGAATCGTGCCGGGGTCGAAATCCACCGCTTGCCCCCGCTCGAATTCGCGCACCGCGCCATCGGCCAGCACCACCCGCAGCGCCCGCAGCCAGCGCCGCGTGGAGCCGAAACGAAAGCTGCGCGAGCCGGAAGCGTTGGTGGCGATGGTGCCGCCCACCGAGGCCGAGGTTTCGGTGGGATCGGGCGGATAAAACTGGCCGCTGCGCTGCGCCGCCGCGTGCAGATCGCCCAGCAGCGCCCCGGCGCCCACCGTCGCTTCGCCTTGCCCGATTTCGATGCGGTTGTGCTTTTCGAGCGAGAGCACCCATCCCCCGAACGGCACCCGCGCCCCGGTTATGCCCGTTCCCGCTCCGGCAATCGTCACCGGCACGCGCGCGGAAGCCGCCTCCCGCAGCGCCGCCGCCACCGCCGCTTCGTCCCCGGCAACGATCAACCGCTCGGCGTGGCCGCGGTAACCGGAGGCGTCTTCCAAATATTGAACCGGAATCTCAGGCGAAGCCATGCCGCCTCAAACCTCCAGAATCACCGGCATGATCAGCGGACGCCGCGAGGTTTCCTTCACGATGTAGCGCTTCAGGTCGGCGCGGATCTTCTCCTTCATGACGCCCCAATCGGCCTTTTCCTCGCGGTTCGAGCCTTCCAGGGTTTTCACCACCAACTGGCGCGCGGTCTGCATGAACTCGGAGCCGTCTTCGGCCAGCGCGAAACCCCGGCTGACGATCTCCGGCGGGTTTTCCATCTTTCCGGTTTGCCGGTTGATGGCGATGATGGGCAGAATAATGCCGTCCTCCGACAAGTGGCGCCGGTCGCGAATCACCATTTCCTGCACCACGTCTTCCACCGACCCGGAATCGATGCACACCCGCCCCACCGGTACCTTGCCCGCGCGCCGCGCCCCGTGATGGTCGATTTCCAGCACGTCGCCGGTTTCCATTACGAACGTCTCTTCGAGGCCCATCGACCGCAGGTGGTCGGCCAACCGCGCGTGTTTCGAAAGCTGGCGGAACTCGCCGTGAATCGGCATGAAGTAGCGCGGCCGCGCCAGGTTCAGCACCAGCTTCATCTCTTCCACGCTGGCGTGCCCGGAGACGTGCAGCGGCGGGTTCATGCTGCCGTACAACACGTCGGCTCCGCGCCGCGACATGTGATCGATCATGCGGAAGATGGCTTTTTCGTTGCCGGGAATGATGCGCGAGCTCAGCACCACCGAATCGCCCCGTTCCACCGAAATGTGCTTGTGGTTGTCCACCGACACCCGCGACAGCGCCGACATCGGTTCGCCCTGCGTCCCGGAAATCAGCACCACGACCTTCTCCGGCGGCAGATCGGCCACGTCCTGCGGGCGCAGCAGAACCCCGTCCGGAATACTCAGCAGGCCCAGCGAGTGCGCGATCTCGGTCACCGAAACCATGCTGCGGCCCACAATCGCCACCCGCCGCCGGTTCTCCTGCGCCAGCTCCAGCACCAGTTGCACGCGGTGAATCGACGAGCTGAAGCAGGACACGACCACCCGCTTCTCGGCCCGGCTGAAGATTTCTTCCATCCGCGGCCGCACCGCCCGCTCGCTTTCCGTGTAGCCCGGCCGGTCGGCGTTGGTCGAATCCGAAAGCAGCAACAGCACGCCGCGCTTGCCGTATTCGGCCAGGGTGTGCAGGTCGAACAACTCGTTATCGGTGGGGGTCGGGTCCACCTTGAAGTCGCCCGTGTGAATAATCACCCCCAACGGTGTCGTGATGGCCAGCGCCACCGCGCTCACGATGGAATGGGTGACGTTGATGAACTCGATCTTGAACGGCCCGATTTCCACCACGTCCTTGGGCTTGACCGGAATCAGGCGCGGCTCCCGCTCCAGGTCGTACTCCTCCATCCGCCGGTCCACCAGCGCCAGCGTGAACTCGGTGCCGTAAACCGGAACGTCGATATCGCTCAGAAAGTACGGCACCGCGCCGATGTGGTCTTCGTGACCGTGCGTCAGCACCAGCGCCCGAACTTCTTCCTGGTGCTCCTTGAGATAGGTCAAGTCGGGCATTACCAGGTCGACGCCCAGCATCTCGGCCTCGGGGAACATCATCCCGCAGTCGACCACCAGAATCTCTCCGCCGTAGCGAATGGCGGTCATGTTCATGCCGAATTCGCCCAGCCCGCCGAGCGGAATCACTTGCAGCTTGCGATCTGTCATGTTTGAGGACCCGATATACCGGGATCTTTCATTCTAGCCGCATAGCGGACGGGAGACGACCTCGGGAGTTCGGAAGGGTGTGAGACATAGAAGTGGCTGCCGACGCGATTCGTCTGCAAAGAGGCTTGAATCCGAGCGTATGTCTACGCAAGGCCAGGGCGCAGTTGTACTACCGCGCGTCAGATTCCCTTCCCGCCACGGC
>JBKQVG010000035.1:0-11174 GCA_052325345.1 Bryobacteraceae bacterium | reverse complement strand
CTCGGTAACTAACCCTACCTGCACCACGATCACCACGATCATGGGTGCTTTTGGTACGATGCAAAATACACTAACATGAAGACCCTCCGCACTTTCCTGCTCTGCATTGTTCCGCTTCTTGCGGCAGCCCAGCCCGCCGATCTCTGGAAGGATCTCCGCTTCCGCCTGATTGGCCCCTTCCGGGGAGGCCGCGTGGTGGCCGTGGCCGGCGTCCCCTCCGAGCCTAATGTTTACTACTTCGGCGCCACCGGCGGGGGCATCTGGAAAACCACCGACGGAGGCGCTTCCTGGCTGCCCATTGCCGACGGCCAGCTCCAGACCGGCTCGGTGGGCGCGCTCGCCGTGGCGGGTTCCGATCCCAACGTGATCTACGCCGGCATGGGCGAGGCGTGCGTCCGCGGCAATGCATCGAACGGCGACGGCGTTTACAAATCGATGGATGCCGGCAAAACCTGGCGCAACGTCGGCCTCAAGGATAGTTACCATATCGGCGCCGTGGTGGTGCATCCCAAGAATCCCGACCTGGTCTACGTGGCCGCGCTGGGGCACCTCTGGGGACCCAACGCGGAGCGCGGCGTCTACCGTTCGACCGATGGCGGCGCCACCTGGAAGCAGGTCTTAACCCGCGGACCGGAGGCCGGCGCTTCCGATCTCGCCATGGACCCCACCAATCCGCGCGTGCTCTACGCCGCGTTCTGGAACGTGAGCCGCAAGCCATGGCGCCTGGATTCCGGCGGACCGGGCAGCGGCCTTTGGAAATCCACCGACGGCGGCGACACCTGGACCGATCTTTCGCGCGCCCCCGGAATGCCGCGCGGCGTCGAGGGCCGCATCGGCGTCACCGTTTCGCCGGTCAATCCCGACCGCGTCTGGGCCATCGTGGAAGCCGCCGATGGCGGCGTGTTCCGCTCCGATAACGCCGGCCGCACCTGGACCAAGGTCAACGACCAGAACATCCTCCGCCAGCGCGCCTGGTATTACTCCCACATCTTCGCCGATCCCAAGAGCGCCGACACCGTTTACGCCCTCAATACCGGCTTCTACCGCTCCATTGACGGAGGCCGCACCTATGCCGCCATCCGCCAGGAGCACGGCGACAATCACGATCTTTGGATCGCTCCCGATAACCCGCTGCGCATGATCGAATCGAACGACGGCGGCGCCGCGGTTTCGAGCGACGGCGGCCACACCTGGTCGACCGAAGACAATCAGCCCACCGCGCAGTTCTACCGCGTCGCCCTGGACAACGATTTTCCCTACCACGCCTACGGCGCCCAGCAGGACAACACCACCGTGCGCATCTCGACGCGCACTATGGCCGGCGGCATCACCGACAAGGATTGGTACGATGTGGGCGGCGGCGAAAGCGGCTGGATCGCCCCCGATCCGCGCGATTCGGAAATCGTCTACGCCGGCTCCTACGACAACCTGATCACCCGCCAGGATCACCGCACCGGCCAGATGCGCAACATCAATCCCTGGCCCGACAACCCCATGGGCTACGGCGCCGACGCGCTCAAGTACCGCTTTCAATGGAGCTTCCCGATTGTCTTTTCGCCCCACGATCCCAAGGTTCTTTACGCCGGCGGCAACGTGCTCATGAAGACCGTCAGCGAGGGCCAGAGCTGGGAACCCATCAGCGGCGATCTGACCCGCAACGACAAGAGCAAGCAGGCCTCCTCGGGCGGTCCCATCACCCAGGACAACACCTCGGTGGAATACTACGACACCATCTTTACCGTGATGGAATCGCCGGTGGCCAAGGACCTGATTTGGGTGGGCACCGACGACGGCCTGGTCGAGATCACCCGCGACGGCGGCAAGCACTGGGACAACGTCACCCCTCCCGGCATCCCCGAATGGAGCCAGATCAATTCCATCGACGCTTCGCCATTCGATGCCGGCACGGCCTACGTGGCCGCTACGGCCTATAAGCTCGACGATTTCCGCCCCTATCTCTACAAGACCGCCGACTACGGCAAAACCTGGAAGAAAATCGTCAACGGCATTCCGGACCGCGACTTCACCCGCGTGGTGAAAGCCGATCCCAACCGCCGCGGACTGCTGGTGGCCGGCGCCGAGTTCGGCCTGTTCATTTCCTTCGACGACGGCGAAAACTGGAAATCGTTCCAGTTGAATCTGCCCATGGTGCCGATCTCCGACGTGGCGTTTCAAAAGCGCGACCGGGAACTGGTCGTCGCCACCCAGGGACGGGCTTTCTGGATTTTCGACGATCTGCCGCTGCTCTATCAATTGAACGACACGGCGACCACTTCCGACGCGCACCTGTTCCGTCCCGGCGACACCTATCGCGTGGGTGGCGGGCGCGGCTTCGGCGGTGGACGCGGTTCGGCGGCGGTGGGCCAGAACCCGCCCGCCGGCGCGGTGGTTCACTACTGGTTGAAAGGCCGCGGCGATGTGACGCTCGAATTCCTGGATGCCGCCGGCAAGACCGTCAACACTTATTCCAGCAAGGCGCCGGCGGCGCGTCCGGCCGCCATCCGGGAAGAGGAGAGCGGAGAAGAGAACCCGTTCCGCGGCGCACCCCCGCCGCGCGTCACCGCCGCTCCCGGCATGAACACTTTTGTCTGGAACCTGCGCTACCCCGATGCCACCACCTTCCCCGGCCTGATCATGTGGGCCGGCAACGTGACCGGACCGCGCGTCCCGCCCGGCAAATTTACCGTGCGCCTGACCGCGGATGGCAAGACCCAAAGCGAAACCTTCGAGTTGAAGAAGGACCCGCGCCTTTCGACCACGCCCGAAGACTACGCCAAACAACTCTCGCTGGCCTTGCAGATCCGCGACAAGCTTTCCGAAACCAATGCCGCCGTCATCCGCATTCGCGAGGTGCGCAAGAAACTCGACGAGTATGCGTCGAACCCGGATGCCAAAGTGGCCGGCGCGGCCAAGGCCCTGAGCGGGAAGCTGACGGCCATCGAAGAGGATCTCTACCAGACCAAGAACCGCGCCAGCGAAGATCCGCTCAATTTCCCCATCAAGCTGAACAACAAGCTGGCCTATGTGATGGGCGAAATCGAAAGCTCCGATAACCAGCCCACCGCCCAATCCTACGTGGTGTACGAGGACTTGGCCACCGATGTGAACGGCAAGCTGCGCTCCCTCAACGGCCTGCTGACCACCGACCTGGCCGCCTTCAATAAGCTGGTGCGCGACGCCAATATCCCGGCCGTGCCGGCGCCGAAGTAGAGCTTCGCGCCGCGTCGATTTTGTTGTGGGGCAGACCATCGTTTTTCGTGGTCTGCCCTGCCCACTCGGCAGCTTCCGTGGAGTAGGCGTTTGGCCTGCCGCCTCCAGCGTGGCATAGATAAGGCGGGCTGGCGGTTACGGGTAGGGGAACCAGCAAGGTTCGATGGGGGTAGTCTCGCCGGCGGCTTCGTGCATACGCTCGATCAGGCGGGCGCGCAGGTCCTCGGCCACTTTGGCGTAGAGGGCGCGGCCGGCCAGGTTTACGTGCTGCCAGGGATCCGCATAGTTGTCGTAGAGCATATATTCGACGTAGCGGTCGGCGCGCTCGGGGAGCCGGTCGCCCTGGCGCGGGGCGGCCACCGCGTAGGTATATTGGGGCGTGCGCAGGCCGCGGCCGAGCACAAACTCGGATAGCTCGAAATAAACTTCGCCGCGCCAGCCCTGGGTCTGGCGGTCGAGGAGCGGCAGAAGGCTGCGGCCCTGGACGCCGGCCGGCGCGGGCACGCCGCAAGCGGCCAGCAGGGTGGGCATCAAATCCACCTGGCTGACCAGCTCGGGAATGGCGAGACGGCGGTTGAAGCCGGGGCCCTCCACGATCAGGGGGATGTGCAGCGAGCTGTCGTGCGGGCTGCGCTTGTATTCGGTATTGCGGGTTTTGAAATGGCAGCCGTGATCGCTCACGAAAACCAGGATGGTGTCGCGCTCGAGGCCGGTATCGGCCAACAGGCTCCGGATGCGGCCCACCACTTCGTCCATTTTGGCGACGCAGGCGAAATAATCGGAGAGTTGGCTCGGCCAGGCGCCCGGCAGCGGGCGCAAATCCTGGGGCACGAAGGGATTGGGATACCGGTTCTTGAGCTCGCGCGGCGGATCGAAGGTATCGGAATCGTTTTGGTGGTGCACTTCCAGGTAGGAAGCCACCAGAAGGAAGGGCTGGCGGGCGCCCCGCAGGAAGCGCTCGACGCGGTCGGTCAGAAAGTCGGCGCGGTAACGGTTGGCGAAGTGAATGGGCTGGCCGGCGTTATCGAAAAGATCGCCCTCGTAGGCGTGGGAGGTCCATTCGAGCTCGTTCGAAGCTTCCCACAGATCGAGAAACCCACCCCGGCCGGCCGGCGGCGTGGCGCTGCGCGAGTTGCCGGCCAGGTGCCATTTGCCGATATAGTTGGCCGAATAGCCGGCGGCGCGCAGGCTGGTGGCGAGTGTGTGGGCGCCCGCGGGCAACGCGATGCCGTTGCGCACCACCCCATGCCGGGCCGGGTATTGGCCGGTAAAAATGCTGCCCCGCGCCGGCGCGCACAACGGCTGGTTGGCGGAGGCGGAACGAAACACGACGCCGCGCGACGCCATGCCGTCCAGGTTCGGCGTCAGGTTCATCGGGTTCAGACCGAGGGAACCGATGCAATCGGCGCGGAACTGGTCGGAAATCACCAGCAGGATATTGGGTTTCCTGGCGGTTTCGGTTTGCGCGGTAGCGGCCGCCGCCGTCAGGGCCGCCGGCACGCCGGTCAACAGGGCACGCCGGGTGGAACCCGAAGAGGAGCTCATACGAGACGAGTATGGCACACGAGAATGCGGCCAAGCGCCGGGCTAAGGGATGCGAAAACTCGCCGGGCAGCGCGCGCGCCGCAACGTCCGCGCTACCATGAAATGGTGATGTTGTCGCGCTTGATTTGTTTCGCTTCCGCCGCGTTGCTGATGGCTCAGACGGCGGCCACTCCGGGCGTAACGGCCCGCAAGGCCCTCGACCTGCTCCTGGGCGGCAAGTACACCGAGTTTTCGGCCATGCTTTCGCCCCAATACAAGGCCGGCACCACCGAGGCCGTTTTCGACAAAATCGTCGCCGAAATCAAGAGTTGGGGCGAAGTGCGCAAAATCGCGGACCCGACCGTCCAGGACATGGGTCTCAACGTCATCGTCACCATTCCCGTGAGCTTTGCCACCCAGAACATCAATTTCCAATTCGGCGTGAACACCGAGACGGGACTGGTTTCCGCGCCCTTGATGCGGCCCGGAGCCACCAGTTGGCAACGGCCGGACTACAGCGATCCCAAGGCATTCCGCGAACGCGAGGTGACTTTCGGGGAGGGTGAAAACAAGCTGCCGGGCTTGCTGACCATTCCCACCTCCGGCCCCGGACCGTTTCCGGCGGTTCTGCTGGTGCAGGGGTTCGGCCCCAAGGACAAGGACGACACCTCCTTCGCCGTGAAGCCGGCGCGCGACCTGGCGGAGGGCTTGGCCACCCGCGGCATCCTGGTGATGCGTTACGAAAAGCGCACCAGGCAATACTTTCAGAGGATGTTGGGCAAGCCTTACACCGCCGCCGACGAAACCGTGGACGACGCCGTGACCGCCCTCGGATTTCTCCGCCAGCAGCCCGGCGTGGACCCCCATCGCGTGTTCCTGTTGGGGCACGACCTGGGCGGGTACCTCGGGCCCCGCATCGCCACCGACGACGGCAAGCTGGCCGGCATGATCCTGCTCGCCGCCAATGTGACCCCGCTCGAAGACCTCATGATCTACGACCTGGCGGCCATCGGCGTACCGCAAAAGGATATCGACTCCGCCAAGCTGCAAGTCGCGCGCATCAAGAGGCTGGAACCGGGCGACGCCGACGCGCCGTCCCTGCTGGGCTTGCCCGCCGAATACTGGCTCGACCTGAAGGGCTACAACCCCGTGGAGGTCGCCGGTAAACTCAATATCCCGATCCTGGCGATCCACGGCGAACGCGATTTTCAGGTTCCCCCGCAGGATTTCAAGTCGTGGCAGGAGGGCCTGGGCGAGCGCCGCAACGTCACCCTTCACAGTTATCCCGCGCTCGATCACCTCATGGTGGCGGGAACGGGCACGAGCACCGAGGCCGATTACAGGAAGCCCGGTCACGTGTCCCCGCTGATAATCGACGAGGTCGCCAAGTTCATCGTCCGCTGAAACCGGAGCCCACCTTCAAACTCATGAACTGGAACGATGCCGCCGAAGACATGCTGAACCAGATTCTCTCCCAGACTCCGCGGCCCGCGCGGGAGCGGACCGAGGCCCAACTGCGCGGCGCGGCCGAAGCCCTGGCCGAATCGGACGGCAAGAACCGCGTGGGGGTGGAAACCGTCATCGCCGCCTGGGTCGAGGCCACGCCCGAAACTCTCCGCCCCGATTTGCCGCGGCTGATGGAGCGCTTCGGCCTCGATCCGGAAGAGTACCGGCGCCTATTGGAATAGCGCGGCCCGCAATGAACAATCTCCTTCGCTCCCAAGCCCGGCGGATCTTCGACGAAGCGCTGCGCGCGGCCGATCCCGAAGCGGCGGTCGAGCGTCATCTCCGCGGCATCGATTTCGACCGTTACCGGCGCATTTTCGTGCTCGGCGCGGGCAAAGCCGGCGCCTCCATGGCGCATGCCGCCGAGCGCGTGCTGGGGAAGCGCATCACCGCCGGCCTGCTGAATGTCAAGGACGGGCACGTGAGCAAGCTCGAGCGGATCGAGCTCCAGGAAGCCAGGCACCCGCTGCCCGACGAGCGCGGCGTGGCCGGTTCCGAGCGCATTGCGGCCCTGGCGGAAAGCGCCGGCGCGGACGATCTGGTGGTGTGCCTGATATCGGGCGGCGGTTCGGCCCTGCTGCCGCTTCCCGCCGCGGGGATTACTCTCGCCGAAAAGCAGGAGGTCACCCGGCTGCTGCTGGCCTGCGGCGCCGATATTTACGAGATCAATACCCTGCGCAAGCACCTTTCGCGCATCAAGGGCGGGCAACTGGCGCGCATGGCCGCGCCGGCCACGGTGGAAGCGCTGCTGCTGAGCGACGTGATTGGCGACGATCTGAGCGTGATCGGCTCCGGCCCGACCGCCCCCGACGGGTCCACCTTCGCCGACGCCGAGGCCATTGTCGATCGCTTTGGGCTGCGGCCGCGGCTGCCGGAGGCGGTGCGCCTGCGCCTCGAGCGCGGCGCGCGGGGCGAAATCGCCGAGACGCCCAAACCGGGCGACCCGCTGTTCGAGCGGGTACGCAATACCGTCGTGGGCGGTAACCGCCTGGCGCTCGATCGCGCCGCGGCCTGGGCCGCGAGCCTGGGCTTTCGCACCCTGGTGCTGGCCTCCACCATCCAGGGCGAAACTCGAGACGTGGCGCGCATGCACGCCGCGATCGCCCGAGAAGTAGCCCAGTACGGCAGCCCCGCGGCGCCGCCGGCGGCCATCATCAGCGGCGGGGAGACCACCGTGACGCTGCGCGGCGACGGCCTGGGCGGGCGTAACCAGGAGTTCGTGCTGGCCGCCGCCATCGACATCGCCGGCCTGCCCAACGTGGTGGTGTTCAGCGCCGGCACAGATGGGACCGACGGGCCTACCGACGCGGCCGGCGCCGTGGCCGACGGCGAAACCCTGGCGCGCAATCCCGCCGCCGCCCAGTACCTGGAGCGCAACGATTCCTACCATTATTTCGCGCCGCTGGGCGACCTAGTCATCACCGGCCCCACCAACACCAACGTGGCGGACGTGCATATTCTGCTGATTGGCGCCGCGGCGTGAGTTTCTGGCGCGAGCAAGTCGTGGAGGTTGCTCTCGGCGCGGAGACCCGCCGCCAGATGGCCGAACAGCGGGCCTGGATCGAGCGCGAGCCCGCCAATCCGCGCCCGTATTTTCACCTGGCGCAGTTCTACCGCATGGAGGGCCTCCAGGCAGAAGGGCTCGGCCTGCTGCTTGAAGCGGTGCGGCTCGACGCCCGGTTCGCGCCCGCCCACGCCGCCCTGGCCGAAATCTACGCCGTCCGCGGCGATTATCCCGCCGCCTGGCGCCATGCGCGCGCCGCCGAGGCCAATGGCGATCCGCGCGCCGCCGAAATGCTGCGCCGCCACGGTATCGCGGAATGACCCAATTGGAGCTAACGCTCGCGGAAATGAGCCCTGGTTTTTTGGATGTCGAGATGGTACCAAATAGACAGGTAAACGATGGATTCCAAGATCGCCAATGCTATCGCGCTGACCAACCATCCGGTCGCGCTGGTCTGGGCGGACGCCGCTCCCGAAGGCGCCATCTCCTTTAAGCCGGGGCGCTGGGGCTGCGTCATGTCGCTGTTTGCGGCGGCCGCTGCCAAGGCGCGTACGGGCGTTTTTGACCGTCAGACCTACGGTTGCTGGGGCGGCGGCGCCGGCCTGGGCTTCGGCAGGTGCTACCAGACCTTTCCCGGCGGGGAAGATTGCTTCTGCGGCTTCCTAGCCAATGGCAACGAACGCACGGAAAAGGGCCGCAAGGTAGGCAAGACAGTCGCCTCCTGGCGTAATCGCCAGATGACCGACGATTTCCTGCAGGGCGAGCGCTATCTGAAGGATGCGGCCGCCACCGAGGCTTGGCTGAGTGTCTTCCCCTTCCGCGATATTCCCGCCAAGTACGTCGTTGTTAAGCCCATCGAGCAGGTTGACTCCACCCGCGATGACGTGAAGAACGTCACCTTCTTTGTTGATCCCGACCGGCTCTCCGCCCTGGTGATCCTTGCGAATTACGCCACCCCGGAGCAGGAGAACGTGACCATTCCCTGGGGCGCGGGATGCCAGTCTATCGGCTCATTTGCCTATCGCGAACTGGAGAACAAGCACCCGCGCGCTGTCGTCGGGCTGACCGATATCTCCGCGCGCAATACGGTGCGGCCGGTGTTGGGCAAGAACGTCATGTCGTTCACCGCGCCCTGGCCGGTTTTCCTCCGGATGGAAGAAGACGTTGAGGGCAGCTTCCTGCAGCGCGAGAGCTGGCGCCGCCTATGTCAAGGGCAAGTATAGGGCACGCGCACGCTCGTTCCAAGTCACTTCGGATCCGAGCCAATCTATGGAGCCGCCGCCGCGTCGCGACTGGGGAAGTGCGGGAACTTCAGAGTCAGCCGTCTACATAATGGGCGAACAAACGGGGTTTCACCGCTTCTTCGCATTGGCTTCAGCCGAGTGGGTTGGCCTGCTTCATGACAGGCTCCGGAGGCGATGGAGCCGGGAAGCTGGAGAGCTGGGCGGGGTTGTGCGCGGCAGGCCCGGTTAGCGCTCCCGCGGCGGAATCGTCAGGAGGAACTCGTACTGCGGCCGCGCCGTGTCGGGTCCGGCGGTGATGCTGCTGTCCAAGTGGAGCTGCAGCTTCTCTGTGTCGTAGCGTGGCCAGTGGGGCAGCGCTTCGCCGTTGGGGTCGCCAGTGCGGGCGAAGTTCGTCCAGTAGCGCGCGATCTGGCCGCTCAGCTTGAGGTCCTGGCCCCGCCACTGGGCTCCACGCCGGGTGTCCAGCGTGCCAAAGACGTATTCGAGCTCATCCGAGTGGAACGCGTACCTCCCCTCGGGATGCATCTCGCTCGGTGTCGCGGCCAATTCGAAGCGGTAGCGGTAGACGGGCGCGTCGCCGGTCTTGGCATGGGCTTCGACCCATTTCCACGCCGCGAAGGCTATGAACGCCTCGCTGGTGTAGGCGTCGGCCGATTGCACGGCTTCGTCGTCGTTCTTTGCTGGAAATGCCGCCAAGAACTCATCGGCGTGTTTTCCATAATGCTCGGCGGCGAATGCCTTCCACTTGTCCGCGGTCATGCCCTTGGACAAGGCGCCGCTCCTTTCGTCGCGATTCCATCCGGCCAGCAACGGCACATGCGCCTGCCTGCCGGCGGCGTAGGTCTCCGGAACCGCCTCGGACAGGAAGCGCCCGTCGATCACGGGCGAGAACCACCCCACCGCGTTCTTTTTTGCCGTTTCGACCAGCTTGGCGGCGGGCATCGCCCGCAGTTCCGCCAGGCTTCGTGCGCCCAGCGACTCCACCCATGCCTGATCGCGCCGCGCCCGCTGAGCCAGCGCCCCCATGGGCAGCACGTCGCTGAAGGCCGCTCCGCTCTCGCCGATGGCCTTGTGGAAGAGCCCGCGCGCCGAGGGCGACGCCATCAGCGCGCTCACGGCAAACGAGCCCGCGCTCTCGCCGAAAATGGTAACGTTGCTCGGGTCACCGCCGAATCCGGCGATATTGGCCCGCACCCACCGGAGAGCGGCGACCATGTCCATCAGGCCGTAGTTGCCGGCCGATCCGCCACTCTCTTTCGCCAGGTCCTCGCTGGCCAAAAAGCCGAAGACGCCCAGCCGGTAATTGATCGTCACCAGCACCACGCCCCGGGACGGCAGCGCGGAGTTGGTATAGCGCGGCTCCGAGCCTGCGCCGGCGGTATACCCGCCCCCATGAATCCAGAACATCACCGGCAACCGGCTGTTGCCGTTCGCCGCCGCGGGAGTGTAGACGTTCAGGTAGAGGCAATCCTCGCCCGGTCCGGAATCGAGAAAGAGATAATCGTTCCAAATATGCCACTGCTCACAGCGCGCGCCGAACTTGGTTGCGTCGCGAACACCCTTCCAGGCGGCCGGCGGCGAGGGCGCCTTCCAGCGCAACCGGCCCACGGGCGGAGCGGCATAAGGCAGACCGAGAAACGCCCGCACCGTTCCCTCTTCGATCGCCTTGCCCTCCAGCTTGCCCTGCGCAGTCGTTACCGTCAGCGGACCGGCCACGGCAGGCACGCAAGCGCTCATCACCAGCCCTGCGATTGCCAGGGCGCACATTCCACGTACTTGCTGAAACATCTTGAAAATCCCCCGCACACCACATAGTAAACTGCGCCGGACGACCTGGGGGAAGCCAAACGGCGTTTTCGTGCTCCATCGCATTTTTTCGCCCCTGGCCGTAGCGACGCGGCTTCTCCCGCTCCCCCGCCTGAAGCCCGAGGTCGCCTGGCGCCGGACGTCAAACTGGGATTCCGCGTTGCAGAACGTACGTGCCCCGGTATCTGCGCCGGCTGCACCAAGCCCGATTCGTAACCGGAACATTGGGCAGTTCGCCACCAGCGGTGTGCGGGGGGGCGCGCGACATAAGAGTGGAGTAGCTGCCCCACAGAGCAGCAGAGCCGCTTCGCGGGGAAGCATCGTGTGTTGAGCGAGACAAGCGCCGGGAGGAGTCCCGGCGTGGCAGACTGAGAGTCCGC
>JBKQVG010000034.1:0-14294 GCA_052325345.1 Bryobacteraceae bacterium | reverse complement strand
TACCGCGACCGTCACCAACGACAGCTTCACGGTGAAGGCGACGGACAGCAACAACTCGTCGCTGACTGCCACGCAAGCCCTTACGATCACGGTGGGCGCGGGCGTAACGGTCACCACTGCGTCGCTGCCGAATGGTTATACCAACACGGCGTATTCGCAGGCGCTGGTTGCCAGCGGCGGGAGCGGGAGCTACACCTGGTCGATTTCAAGCGGATCGCTGCCGGTGGGCCTGACACTCAGCGGGAACACTATATCCGGCACGCCGACCACCGCCGGCGGGCCCTTCAGCTTCACTGTTAAGGCTACCGACAGCAACAACTCGTCGCTGACCGCCACGCAAGCCCTTTCGATCACAGTGGGTGTGGGCGTGACGATCACCACTACTTCACTGCCGGGTGGCTATACCAATACTGCATACTCGCAGACGCTAGCCGCCAGCGGCGGCAGCGGAAGCTATACCTGGTCGCTTTTCGGCGGCTCGCTGCCGGCCGGGCTGACGCTGAGCGGGAATACGATATCCGGCACGCCCAGCACCGCCGGCGGGCCCTTCAGCTTCACGGTCCAGGCCACCGACAGCAACAACTCGGCGCTGACTGCCACGCAAGCCCTTTCGATCACAGTGGGTGTGGGCGTGACGATCACCACCGCGTCGCTGCCCAACGGCTATACCAGTACTGCGTACTTGCAGACGCTGGCCGCCAGCGGCGGGAGCGGGAGCTATACCTGGTCGCTTTTCGGCGGATCGCTGCCGGCCGGGCTGACGCTGAGCGGGAGTACGATTTCCGGCACGCCTACCGCCGCCGGGACCACCAACTTTACGGTCAAAGCCACCGACAGCAACAACTCGTCGCTGACTGCCACGCAAAACCTTTCGATCAAAATCAACACGCTCTTTTCCATTACCTCAACGTCAATGCCCGCCGGCACGGCGGGAGTGGCCTACAGCTTTACGCCGCAAACGACAGGCGGCGTGTCGCCCTTGACGTGGAGCGTAACCGGATTGCCAACACGGAACTCGACGCTTACGTATAACTCCTCCACCGGGGCAATCACCGGCGCTGTGAGCGTCGCCGGCTCGTACACGCTGACATTCTCCGTCAGCGATTCGAGCACGCCGACACAATATGCAAGCGCGATTCTTACTTTGGTGATCAGTCCGGCGACGCTTGCTTTCACTACGACCTCACCCTTGCCGGTCGCCACTCTCAATGCGGCGTACAGCCAGCAGATAGGCTTGACTGGCGGAACGGCGCCCTACACCTGGACGGTGGGGAGCGGGTTGCCGGCCGGGCTGATTCTCGATACTACCGGTCTCATGGGTTGCGGTGGCCAGGGCATTATCTGCGGCACCCCGACCGCCCTCGTGACCAACGCCAGCTTCACAGTCACGGTCAAAGACAGCGGGAGCCCCGCCCAACAGATAAGCCAAGCCTTCGCACTGTCGGTGACCACTACGGGTGTATTGGGTACGATTACGGTTCCCAGCGTCGGTGTGGGCCAAGACCTGGAAGTGCCCATTACCGTGACGTTATCGCCGGCGCCCACCAGCCCGGTCACCGTGACGCTCACATCGGGTGATTCTTCATCGGTGATTTTCGGTTCCCTGTCGCAAGCTGTTTCCGGCCAGATTCAAGCCAGCCTTGTTTCCGGCCAAACGAGCTTTGGGACCTACGTGCAGGCCTTGGCGGCGTCGGGAACCATAACAATTACGGCTACCGCTCCCGGCTACTCCAACGGCGTCGGCACCGTGACGCTCGCCAACTCCGGGTTCGTCGTCTCGGGGCCGAACGGAGTTGGCGGTAGCTTCACAACCTACCAGGGGACGCCTACCACACTGACCGTATACGCAGCCCGGCTCGATGGCAGCGGCTTCTTTGTCGAAAGCGAGTCCGTGGCCGGGGGGATGTCCTTCACCGTGCCCATCGCCGGCTCGGGCGCTGGTACCGTGGCGCCGGTATCGCTCGCATTCGGTTCTGGCGTGAGTAGCGCCACCGCCACGTTTACGGCAAGTAGCTCGACTACCGGCTCCGCCTCGGTGAACGTTACCCAGCCGTCGCCGTTCACAACTCCAACCGTCGGGGGGTCGCTTGGTGTTACGGTTCAGGCAAGCGGTCTAGTCGCGCCCAGCAACGTGACCATCGGCAACAACTTGGAAGTTCCTTTGAATGTAACGCTAAGCGGACCGGCCCCAAGCGGGATTACAGTCACCTTGACAAGCCAAAATCCGAGCTCGCTCCTGTTTTCGAACACCGCAGGCGGCACCGGGCAGACTAGCATCAATATCACGATCAACCAGAACCAGACGTCCTCTACGACTTTCTACGCGCAGGGATTCGGCAGCCCCGGTTCGGCCGGGTACACCATATATGCGTCGGCTTACGGCACCACCAATGCCACGGTCTCGGTCGGCGCATCCGGCTTCGTTATCCAAACACCGAACGGGTATGGGCAGAACTTCAGCACGGGATTGAGTGCCCCGGCGTCTATCAACGTGTATACGGCACTGGTCGATAGCAATGGAGCCCTCATCGCGACCCAGGCGGTTGCCGGTGGCGTGTCCGTGACCGCAACAGTAACCAGCGACACACCGAGCGTCGGGACCATTTCTCCCGCATCCGTACAGATCGCCAACGGGGGCCAATATGGAACAACATATCTCCAGCCGGTAGCTGCCGGCAACTGCACGATTACCGCCAGTGCGACCGGATACGGGTCGGCCTCGGTAACGGCGACCGTCACGGGCAATAAGTTTAATATAGCCTTCAACGGGGCGACCGTTGGGCAGTACCTGGAAAACCAGAACTTGATGATCCTAAATACGGCGGCCCCGGCCGGCGGCCTTCCGGTTACCTTGACCAGCAGCGACTCCAGCAAGCTCCTGCTTGCAGTCAACCCGACCGATCCAGGCTCGACTTCGATCACCGTTACCGTGAGTGCGGGCACCTACGTCGCGTATTACTACGTGTACGCGCTGGCGTCATCCAGCTGGGCGACGTATTCGGGGGAGGCGCCAAACTATGCGTCTACCGGCAACGACACCGTGTACTTCGCCCCATCGGGTATTGTGATCTACGGACCGAATGGCGCGACGAACTCGTTTAGCGCGAGCGTTTCAGCAGGCAACTCGGGTACGCAATACCCTTGTTCGATCTACACTGAGCAACTCTCCACCGACGGGAGCAACACGCCGCAGTATGCGCAGGCGCTTGCAGGCAACACGGCGTTGAACGTAGCACTTACTAATAGTAACTCGACGTTCGGCACAGTACCAACTCCGGTCAGCATCGCACCCGGAGCGACGGGCGCCACGGTCTTGTTTACGCCTTTAAGCGCCGGCAGCACGACCATTTCGGTAACCCAACCGTGGAACTTGCCGAATGCGTATACGTCAATTATGGCGAACGTCGCGAATTGACGCAGCCGGTGTGATGAGACCCGCACGTGCAACCGAGCTCTGCCGGGCGGGTCTTTTGCCGTACGCAAGCGACCGGGAACACCACAGAAGGAGTCAATCATGCGACTTATCGCCTTTGTAACTGCAATCGCCGTGTCGGCGGTTGCGCCGTACGCCCTGCTCGCCGCGCCAGGCATAACCGTGCCGAGCGTCACGGTAGGCCGAAATCTTCAGATGTACGCGTCCGTTAGACTGCCGGAACCAGCGGGGGATGGCGGCGTGACACTCACCCTGAGCAGCGACGATCCGACCCGCCTGTTACTGTCCGCCGTCCCGGACAAGGCCGGCTCGGCGACAATCTCCATAACGATTCCGCCACGCTTCATCGAGAGCCGCGAGTTTTGCTTGCAGGGCCTGGCGGATAGCGGCAGCGTCACGTATACGATATCCGCGGCCGGTATCGGCAGCGCCAAGGGGACGGTCACGCTGGTGCCTTCAGCGATCGCGATTGTCGGACCGCAAAGAATACCCAAGTATCCAACTACGCCGCGAGGCTCCCCGTTTAAAATCACCGCCGTTTCCGTGGCCCTGGACCCGTCGCCGGTGGAACAGCAGGTAGCCGGTGGGTCGGAAGTCGAGGTGACCATAGCCAATTCCAACCCCAACGTCGGCAAGCTGCAAGCTTCGAAGTTGACGTTGGGCGGCGGTTCGAGTACGGCGGTAACCGACTTCCAGCCCGCTGCCGAGGGTGAGACTACCCTCGCCCCTGTCCAACCTCCTGGCTTCATCGCTCCTCCGAAATTCGCAACGGTAGTGGCGGCTGTCTCCAAGCCGGGTCTGGGAATTACCGGCGACCTTTATATCGGCAAGGACCTTGAGATCGGGGGTATCGTCTCCCTGGGTGAAGCGGCGCCTCCCGGCGGTCTCGAGGTAACCCTCACCAGCGCGGATAGTTCGAAACTGCTGCTGTCGACACGGGCAGACCAACTGGGTACCGCCTCCATTACGCTTACCGTTCCGGCCGGTAAACTTACGGCGCCATATTACCTCCAAGGGATGGGCGACTCCAGCGAAGTGACGTACGAAGCGGCAGCACCCGGATTTCGGAGCCGCACGGCTCCAATAGGGCTCGCCCCGTCAGGTATCATCATCGCTTATCAGGCCTACGGTCCTCCGGACGAGAAAGCCGTGATTCGGGAAGGCCCGGATGACGATGAGCGCAGATTCTACGTGTCTCTATCCGATGCAAAGCAGCATCCGGTAAATATCTCGGCCTTTTCAGCTTACCTGGGCCGCCGTACCGGACGGGCGGCGGACCTTACGGTGCAACCGCTTCGTCCTGGCGTTAGCGCGACATTGGTTTTGAGGAGCAGCAATCCCGCTGTAGGCACGGTGGAATCGCCGTTGACAATCAAGTCCGGCACCGGCAGAGCCACCGCCCGGTTCACTCCGCTGAGCGTAGGCACCACCGTAATCTCGGTCGACACACCGGCGGGCTTCACCAAGCCCAACAACGCCACTGCTGTGCCGGCGACAGTGAGGCAGTAAACCGCTGTTTGGGATCGGCCGGTCCGACTTTCGCAGGTCAGGCTAGTCCTGCCGGACCGCTAGACTTGAAGTGTGGAAGGTCGACCCGGCTGCACGGCTTCGGCGGTTCACACCGAGCCAGTTACCGATCCGGAGTGAGCTTCCTCCGTGGCGACTTCCTCTGGAATTGACGTAACGAATTGGTACAAGATGCGAACAGCGTCTTTGAAACGGTCATGCGCCACTTGGTGGCTCCGGAAATCCTTGGCGCTGCTGAGGGACATGTGAGCGAAGACAACGTTCAGGAGGAGATCCGCTTCCCGGCGGTCAAGCTTGCGCTTTGCCTTGTCGTGAGCCATTGATCTCATCCAGAGACTGCTTCATGTAAATTACAGTACGTTAACAATAAGACACTTTCGGAAGTCTTGCAAGTCCCCAAAACGCGTAGTCAGAACGGGGTAGCCGGAAAGGTGCCCTGATCCCGTACGCATGGCTGCCAATGGGGCGCGCCTCGTGTGCAGGAGTGGTGGCGCAAACATCAGCGGCCCTGGGAAGTCTTAGGAGGACCACCCAAGATGTACCTGCATCCAGAGAGTCGCGGACTCCTAGGGCCGCTCTTTCAGCATAGCATTACCAGGACGATTTTCGCCGAAAGTTTGCCCTTACCCGGCGGCAGGGAACTGCGACAGGTGTCGGCGTCATCCGAATATTTGAGTATAAATAGTTTTTTTTCAATTACTTGCGAGATTCTTGCGCTACCGGTACTAGCAGCCGAACTAAGGGCTTTTTGTCGCACTCCTCGGGTCGTCCCGGGCCTCAAAACGTCAGCCATTCAATTTGTGTGAGTCCCTCCTTCCCGGTGCTTTCGCTCACAATTGGGGATCTGTTGGGGCTGCAAATCCAAGCTTGCCGGGGAAGGGTTTGGCCGCTCGAGCCCTGATCGCTATCCAGCCCGCCCGCGATCCAGAACTGCGACCACATGTGCTTCGTGGCCACCCATGCCTCCGAGCATGCCGAACAGCTTCTATTTCAGCCTTTGGGCTTTCTCGAAATCGTCTTTGAGCTGCTGAGTGATCTTTTCGGCCACGTCGGAGCTGGCGCCGCGAAACTTGGCGCCCAGACTTTCCTGGGTCGTGGACCAGATGACGTCGCCGTCTCTATTCACCAGGCGGACGGAGGCGAGGGCTTCGTGGCGCCGCTCAACCGAGCGTTCGGATTCGTTATCGCCGATACCGATGCCGGCCGCGTTGCTCACGTGCGAATTGTAGGCGCCGCGGCTGCCGCTCAGATTGGCGTGCGCGTTGATGCCATCGGAGCTCTGGTGGGATTCGGAAAACACCAGGTCTTCGGCCGCTCCGCGCAGAATCGCGTCGGCCTTGTCCTCTTTTTCGGTCAGAATGAATAACCGGGCGCCGGCCATGCTGCTGATGAGGATGTCGCGCATTTGCGCGGCGGTTTCGCCGCCCGTGAGACGGTCCACGTAGACGCGGCGCAGAGTGAGCAATTGGCGCAGACTGGCTGCTTCCAGCGACGACGGCGCGGGCGGATCGGCGGCGCTCGCGAGGCCGCAAACCGCCACCAGAATAGCCAGCGAGGCTTTCATCCTTTGCCTGCCTTGCGCGCTTCGTCGTCCTGGTATTCCACGCGGCGTCCGGTGCGCGCTTCCAGACCCGTGAGGACGCCGCGGATGTCGCTCTTTTCCACGCGAAACACCAGCGCCTGCTGCCGCCCGTCGGCGTCCACAAACCCCAGCGTTACGAAATGCTTGTGGTTCTTGCTCAGCAGGAAGACCGGTGAAAGCACGACAGCCTCGACGTAGCGGCGGCTCACGCTCTGGCCGTATTCCACGGTGTTGATTTTGATGTATGGAATGCGCAGTTGTTCCTTGTCGAATCGGAGCTCCAGAGAATCCGCGCCGGTAAGATCGATGCGCACGTGACTCTTCAGCGGAACACCCGCCTCGGTGCCGCCGATCACTTGCGCCCGCGCCCCCGGGTCGCCGGCCGGGGCCGCAAACGAAAACAGAATGCCGATTACCGGCAGCCAACCCAATTGCGCCATGCAAAGACTAGTGGAAGGGCGCGCGCAGTTTTCTCAGAAAGCTTGTTCTTACGCACTCGATATGTGGAGCGCCCGTCCCCCTGCTATGGTGGAGTCTCATGTCCAGAATGCTCGATGAGATCCGGCAGCAGCCGGAGGCCCTCGCCCGGACGCTGGCGGGGGAAGTGCGTCATGCCGGGCGCTTTCGCAAGTTGCTGGAGGGGAAGCGGCCGCGGCTGGTGGTGCTGGTGGCGCGGGGAACTTCGGACAACGCGGCCCTGTTCGGCCGCTACCTTCTGGAGATCACCACCGGAATTCCGGTCTCGCTCGCCGCGCCCTCGATCGCAACCTTATATGAAGCCCCCATCGATTACCGCGACACGCTGGTGGTCGGGATCTCGCAATCCGGCGAATCCACCGACACCAACCTGGTGCTGGAACGGGCCCGCGCCGCGGGCGCCCTGACGCTGGGAATCACCAACGAACGCGCCAGTTCGCTGGCCCGCCTGGCCGAGCACGTCTTCCTGGTGCGCGCCGGCCGTGAACGCAGCGTGGCCGCGACCAAGACCTACACCGGCCAGATCCTGGTGCTTTACCTGCTCGCGTATGCTTTGGGGGGGAAGGTGCGGCTCGCCGACCTGGAACGGATTCCGCAACTGGCGGCCGAGTCCCTCGCTCTGGAGCCGGAGATGGACGCGCTGTCGGAGCGCTACCGCTACATGCGCTCCGCGGTAGTGGTGGGCCGCGGCCTGAATTACGCCAATGCCTTCGAATTCGCACTCAAGCTGATGGAGACCTGCTACGTGGTGGCGGAGCGCTTTTCCTCGGCCGATTTTCTGCACGGCCCGATTGCACTGGTAGAGCCGAGCTTCCCGGTATTTGCCTTTGCTCCCGCCGGTGTGACGTGGCCTTCCATCGGCGACACCCTCCGCAAGCTGAAAGGGCTGAAGGCCGAAATCGTGGCCATCGCCGACCCCGCCAACCGTGAAGTGGAAGCCATGGCGACGCGCGTGATTCGCCTTCCGCGCCGCATCCCGGAAGTGCTCACACCGATCCCCTACATCGTGCCGGCACAGATCTTCGCCGCCTGCCTGGCCGCGCGCAAAGGCTTCGACCCGGACCACCCGCGCACCCTGCACAAAGTTACCCTCACGTTGTAATTGTTGTCCGGTCGGGCGATCCTTCCGCACAGCCGCATGAACCAAAATGAAAATAAATCCTCAAAAAAACGCCGTTCCTGGCCGATGAGAAGGATGGAAGTGTAAGATGACGAGCCTTTCCACATCTTTAGATGGGATGGAACGGGCGGTCGATAGCCTGAATACAACCGCCAAACGCATCGCGCAAACCGGCTCCACGCCGGCCAGTTCTACATCGGCGAGCGGCGATACCGTAAGCCTCAGCAGCGACATGGTTTCGCTCATGAACTCCCGCAACAGCTTTGACGCCAGCGCCAAGACTGCCGAAGTGAGCGACCAGATGACGCACTACGCGCTCGACATGTTCGCCTGAGGGGTTACAGCTTCGGCGCGTAATAGCCGGAGCGGGCGCGGACAATCAGGTCTTTGCGGCCCTTCACCCGAAGCTGGATGGGGTGCCAGAGACCGTCGGTCACGAGCGGCTCGGGCCGGTACAGGACGTTGTACTGGTGGCGCAGCTCGTTGGATATATTCTCGAAGGATTGGGCCATGTCCTCCACTTTGAACGGGAAGAAGGCGCGGCCGCCGGTTTCGGCCGCGAAGTATTTCAGAATCTTGTCGCCCTCGGTTTCGGCGCCGCTCGAATTAGTCGAGATGGAATAGAGCACCACGTCCGCTTTTTGCGCCATTTCGAGGGCCTGGTCGCGAGTGTAGTAGCTCTGATTGTCGTCGCCGTCGCTGACGATCACGATCGCGCGCCGGAACTTGGTTCTGGGCTGGTCGAGCGACAATTTGTCGCGACAGGCGAAGTAGATGGCGTCATATAGAGCCGTCCCCCCACCGGGGTGCAAACTGCGAATGCCGGCTTCCAGCTTGCCCAACTCGTCGCCAAGATCGGCCACCAGTTCCGGCCGCTCGTCGAAACGCACCAGCAGGGCCTTGTCTACGCGGCTGCGCATGGTGCTCCTCAGAAATTCGATGGCCGCGTCCTGCTCGAAGCGGAAGCGATCCCGAATACTGTTGCTGGTATCGATGAGGATTCCCAGCCGCAGCGGCAGATCGCTCTCCGCCGTGAATTCCTGGATGACCTGTTCCTGGCGGTTCTCGATGATTTCGAAATCGTTCTTGGTCAGATCGGTGACGAAGCGGCCACGCTTGTCCTGCACGGTGAACAGCAGGCTGACGCGCGTCACGTCGATCGAAATCCGCGCCGGCTCGCCGGACTCGGGGGCTGGCTGCCGGGGCGCCGGCTGTTGTTGTGCGAACAAGCCCGCCGCCAACGCACACCCGGCGGTCCAACCTGCCCAACGCTTCATATATAACGATTATAGCGTGCGGCTAAGGCGCGACAGCGTTAGCCACCGACTCCATCCACCGTTCGAGCTCCGCCGGCAGAGGCGAAATCAGGGTCATCTCGCGGCCGTCGAAGGGTCGGGTGAAGCGGATGCTGTGGGCATGCAGGAAATAGCGGCCCAGGGCCGGACTTCCCTCTACCCGCGCAGGCGCACCGTAGAGCGCATCTCCGGCAACGGGGTGGCCGATACTGGCCAGGTGCACGCGAATCTGGTGCGTGCGTCCGGTGCCGATCCGGACCTCCAGCAGAGTGAACTTCGGAAACCGGCGCAACACCTGGTACTCGCTCCAGGCCGCGCGGCCGGCATCCAGTTTCGCGGTCATGCGGATGCGGCGCACCGGGTCGCGGGCAATTGGCCGCTCGATGCGGCCATGATCGGCCCGGACCCGGCCGTGCACCAGCGCCAGGTACACCTTTTCCACGCGCCTCCCCGCAAACTGCTCGGCCAGGCGGCGGTGCGCCGCGTCGTTCTTCGCCACCAGCAGCACGCCGCTGGTGAAACGATCCAGGCGGTGAACGATGCCTGGGCGCAAGGGCCCTCCCACCGCGGAAAGAGAGCGGAAACGCCCGAGCAGGGCATTGACCAGGGTCCCGGAATGCACGCCCGCGCCGGCATGCACCACCATGCCGGCAGGTTTATCGATGGCGACCAGGTCGTCGTCTTCGTATAGGACGGCCAGCGGGATCTGTTCCGGAGAGGCAGCCAAGGGAGGGCGCTGGACGGGTTCAACGGCGATGGCGTCGCCGGGGCGAACCTGGTGCGAGGGGCGGAAATGCTCGCCGTTCACCAGCACGCACCCGGTCTTGATCCAGTCCTGTACCAGCGCCCGGCTTTCCTCCGGGTAGCGATCATGCACCACACGGTCCAAACGGCGGCCGGCATCGCGAGCTTCAGCAAGGAATTGCACGAAACGACGCTATCGTCCAATAGGCCAGGAGGCCCGTCCTACTGGGAACTCGGAGGCTCCGCCGCCACGCCTACCGGCTGGTTGGGCCCGGCTCCGGGCTCCGCGGGCGGGTTTGGCGATTCCGTCGCCAATCCGCGGCGATCGTAGAACTGGACCCGGCAGAAACAACAGTGATACAAGTGTCCGCCAGCCCTGCGCTCGAGCCAATTCAGAAAACCGGAGGCCATGGGGTCGATTTTGTCGATCCCTCTCAGCTTCGCGATCCGATAGGTGCCACAGCGTGGGCAGCGCGCCGACGGTCCCAGATGAAAACAGTAATGGCGCGGGAAATACTGCACGCGTTCACAGCGGCGGCATTGGTAGATCCCCAAGAAGGTGAAACGCTCGAAGAAGGTACGATGAATCCTTCGAAGTCTCCCGCCGCAATGGGCACAGCTCATCATGGAAAAAGGCGTTTGATACGCTTTAATATTTATAACCTAATTTGCGGAACGGGGACAAGACGCGGGACAATAAGGGGTTTCCCGCTTCGTCAAGTCATCCACTATGCTCGACCGCATCACGGTTCATGGCGCGCGCCAGCATAACCTGAAAAATATCGACGTTGAAATTCCGCGCAATACGCTGACGGTGATTACCGGGCTGAGCGGCTCCGGCAAGTCTTCGCTGGCGTTCGACACCATCTACGCGGAGGGCCAGCGGCGCTACGTGGAGACGCTCTCCACTTACGCCCGGCAGTTTCTGGACCAGATGGAGCGGCCGGACGTCGATTCGATCGACGGTTTGAGTCCGGCGATTTCGATCGAGCAAAAAACCACCAGCCGCAGCCCGCGCTCGACGGTTGGTACCATTACCGAAGTCTACGACTACCTTCGGCTCCTGTATTCTTCCGTGGGCACGCCCCACTGCCCGGTTTGCGGCAACGAGATCTCGCGCCAGACCACCGAGCAGATTCTGCAACACGTGCTGGCGCTCAAGCCCGAAGATCGCATCATGGTGATGGCGCCGGTGGTGCGCGGGCGCAAAGGGGAATACAAGAAGGACCTGGAAAAGCTGGCGCGGCAAGGTTTCGTGCGCGCCCGCATCGATGGAATCCTGCGCTCCCTGGACGATACCATCATCCTCGACAAGCGCCGCAACCACACCATCGAGGTGGTGGTGGACCGGCTGCTGGTCAAGGGTGGCATCGAAAAGCGCCTGGAGGCGTCAATCGAGACGGCCACCAAGCTGGCCGGTGGGCTGGTTCTGATCGCAGTGGTAAATGGGGAGGAACGGCTGTACTCGAAGGAGCTGGCGTGCACGGTTTGCGGCGCCAGCATCCCCCAGCTCGAACCGCGTTCTTTTTCCTTCAACAGCCCCTATGGCGCCTGTGAAGAGTGTCACGGGCTGGGGAGCAAGTGGAGATTCGACGCGGCGAAGGCGATCGTGGACCCCTCCAAACCTTTGTTCGACGGAGGACTGGGACCGGGCGGCAGCTCGTGGGAAGTCCAGCAGCGCCTCGAAGCGCTGGCCCGCAAGTACCGGATCGACCTGAAAACCCCGTTCGAGGAGATTCCCCAGAAACAGCGCGCGATCCTGCTGGACGGCGCCGGGGACATGCCGGGGTTGCTGGAAACCCTCGACGAAGCGCTCGAAACAGCCTCGGACGCCTACCGCGAATGGATATCCGAATACCTCTCGCCGGTGGAATGTCCGGCCTGCCATGGCAAGCGCCTGCGGCCCGAGAGCCTGGCGGTGCGGGTGAAGAATTTCTCCATCGCCGAGTTCACGGACCTACCGCTGGCGCGTGCGCTGACGACGGTGAGGAATTGGGAATTCACGGGCCGGGACCTCGAAATTGCGGGCCGCGTGGTGGAAGAGATCCGGCGGCGGCTGGAGTTCCTCTCCGCCGTCGGGCTGGACTACCTCAGCCTGGACCGCTCGGCGGCCACGCTCTCCGGAGGCGAGGCGCAGCGCATCCGCCTGGCCAGCCAGATCGGCTCCAAATTGCGTGGCGTGCTGTATGTGCTGGACGAACCGTCGATCGGGCTGCACCCGCGGGATAATGGCCGGCTTCTCCAAACCCTGGCGCACCTTCGCGACATGGGCAACACCGTGCTAGTGGTGGAACACGACGCCGAGACCATCGAATGCGCCGATTATGTGATCGACCTGGGACCGGGCGCCGGGCGGCTGGGCGGGGAACTGGTAGCGTCCGGCACGCCGGCGGCGATCGCCGCCAACCCCGATTCCCTTACCGGCCATTACCTGTCCGGAGCGGCCCGGATCGCGGTACCGAACGCCCGCCGCCAGCCGGGCGAACGCAAGCTCGCCATTCGCGGCGCCCGCGAACACAATCTCAAGAATATCGACGTGGAGATCCCGCTGGGCCTGCTCACCGTAGTTACCGGGGTATCCGGCAGCGGCAAATCGACCCTGGTGAACGAGATTCTGTACCGCAGGCTGGCGCGCGAAATCTACGGGTCGCACGACGAGCCCGGCCGGCACGAGGCCATCGAGGGAATCGAGCTCATCGACAAAGTGATCCGCATCGATCAGGCGCCGATCGGACGCACGCCGCGCTCCAACCCCGCCACCTACACCGGCCTGTTCACCCCCATCCGCGACCTCTATGCCATGCTGCCCGAGTCGCGCGAGCGCGGCTACAAGCCCGGCCGCTTCAGCTTCAACGTGAAAGGCGGCCGGTGCGAGGCCTGCCAGGGCGACGGGTTGAAACGAATCGAGATGAACTTCCTGCCCGACGTGTATGTGACCTGCGACGTGTGCCGCGGCCGGCGCTATAACCGCGAAACGCTGGAAGTGAAGTTCAAAGGCTATTCGATTGCCGACCTGCTGGACGCAACCGTGGAAGAAGCCCTGCCGCTGATGGAGAACCTGCCGCAGATCCGCGGCAAGCTGCAGACCCTCAGCGACGTCGGCCTGGGGTACGTACACCTGGGCCAATCCGCCACCACGCTCTCCGGCGGAGAAGCGCAGCGCATCAAGCTGGGGCGGGAATTGAGCAAGCGCCAGACGGGACGCACCTTTTATCTGCTGGACGAGCCCACCACCGGTTTGCATTTCGACGACGTCCGCAAGCTGCTGGACGTGCTGCAGCGACTGGTCGAACTGGGCAATACCGTGGTGGTGATCGAACATAACTTGGACGTGATCAAGACGGCAGACTGGATTCTGGACCTGGGGCCGGACGGCGGCGAGTACGGAGGCCGCGTGGTGGCTTCGGGCACGCCCGAACAGGTCAGCCGCTCCAAGAAGAGTTATACCGCCGAGGCGCTGCGGAAGGCGTTCGGCAACGGGAAGGTGGCATGAGCCGTTACCGGCAGCAGCCCATCGATTTCGCCAGGCTGAAGACCGTCAGCCTGGGCGAGCGCGGCGGAAAAGTGACCGCCGCGGACTTCGCCACGCCGTACACCCGCGGCGGGGGAGTGGCCGCATGGCTGGATTCGCTCCCCCGGATTCTGGCTGCGAACGCGTTTCGCGCCGTGGCGGACCGCTTGTACGAAGCGCGGAACGCGGGGCGCGCCATCATTTGGGGCATGGGCGGCCACGTCATCAAGTGCGGTCTGGCGCCGGTGCTGCTGGACCTGATGCGCCGCGGCTACGCGACCGGTTTTGCGCTCAACGGGTCGGCCGCCATCCACGATTTCGAAATCGCCCTGGCGGGGCATACCAGCGAGGACGTGGAAGCGGCGCTGCCGGACGGGCGTTTCGGCTCGGCCGAGGAGACGGGCCGCGAAATGAACCGCGCCATCGGCGGCGGCGTGAGGGAAGGCTTGGGGATGGGCGAAGCGTTGGGGCGATGGCTGGAGCTGTGCGCCGCGCCGCAATACGCCGCTTCCAGCCTGCTGTTGGGAGCCTATCGAAATGCCACCCCGGTGACCGTACACGTGGCCATCGGCACGGATACGCCGCACACCCATCCGGCCGCCGAC
>JBKQVG010000033.1:0-12111 GCA_052325345.1 Bryobacteraceae bacterium | reverse complement strand
CGCCGAAATCATGAAGCATTATCCCCAGGAAATCCTGGCCGGGATGACGGCGTCTTTATGGATCAGCGGCTCGCACTCGGCGCCGTTGGCGATCAGGAATTCCACCTGGGCCTGGGCTTTCACATAGGTCGGAAACCCCGCCCCGCCCGCGCCCACAACCCCCGCTTCGCGCAACTTCTCGCTGAGCATAAGCTTCAGGATATCGCACGGCGCGGCGAACCCCCGGACGGAGGCTGGTGCGGTGCCTCCTGGGCATCGGGCTGTCAAGCCTGCTGAGCCGAATGTATTACAGCCCGTCGGATTCTTTCCCTGCCGCGACGATGTATTCGTGGAGCGGACTCTCAGTCTGCCACGCCGGGACTCCTCCCGGCGCTTGTCTCGCTCAACGCACGATGCTTCCCCGCGAACGTGGAGATAGCCCGTGCCCCTTTAGTTGCGGCTCTGCTGCTGTGGGGCAGGTTGGCAACCTGCGGACCGGTTGTCAATCGGCCCAGCCGGGCGACAGCCCGGCAGTCCGGGCTCAGCCGGCTTGGCAGCCTTGGCTTGGCGGCCCGCGCCGGGCCTACTGTTCTTTCTTTGGCCCCGCGTCCGCGATGCTCTTTTCCACCTCGCGCACAAACGCCTGCAGCGCGCCGCGCTCCGCCGCCTGCCACTTCACCACTACGAAATATGGCCCCCGGCTGAAAAAGACCGTGTCCGCCGAGGGCTTCCAGCGCTGCGAAAGCTCCACTCCCACCACCTCGGAACCGAGCACGTACAACCGCGCTTCGAGTTTCCCCGGCCCTTCGTAGCTGGCCGTCAGCAGGCTTTCGATCTCATTACGAGGCACCGGGTCCGGCGCTTCCGAAGCGCTCAACTGGCGCCGGTTCGTGCGCCGCCATCCGCCCGCGGCGGTCTCCGGAAAGATGTTCCGCGGCAACGCCGCCGGCTTGTGGCACGCCGCCGCGCCCAAAGCGGCCGCAGCCGCCAACCAACTTCGTCTTCTCATGCTCCTTTTGATTCTGCCATGCGGCGCCAAAGTGCGGATGTTACCATCCGAGTTATGCCAAAATTCAAGCCGGCGCGCGGCAAGAAGCGAGCTGCCCCAGTGCCGCCGGGGGGCTTGCCCTGCGTGATCCTGGTGATCGCCGGCATCGCCTTGGTAATGTTTTTTCTCTATTTCGTAATGACCCATGCGAACGGATAATCGACTCCCCGCCCACATGCGGCCGGTAGAAATCAAAACGGGCGTGCTCGCCACCGCCGAAGGCTCCGCCCTGATCCACGTCGGCAACACGCAGGTGCTCTGCGCCGCCACCGTCGAGGACGGCGTTCCCCCGTTCCTGCGCAATAGCGGCAGAGGCTGGGTAACCGCCGAATACGCCATGTTGCCGCGGGCCACCGTCAAACGCACGCCGCGCGAGGTCACCAAGGGCCGCGCTTCCGGCCGTACCCACGAGATCCAACGCCTCATCGGCCGCTCCCTGCGGGCCGTGGTCGACATGTCCGCGCTGGGCGAGCGAACCGTGATCGTGGATTGCGACGTCCTCCAGGCCGACGGTGGCACCCGCACCGCTTCCATCACCGGCGGTTTCGTGGCGCTCGCCCTGGCGCTCCGCCAACTGGTGGACTTCGGCGCCATCAAAATCATGCCGGTGCGCGATTCGCTCGCCGCCATCAGCGTCGGCCTGGTGCGCGGCGTCCCCCTGCTCGATCTCTGTTATGAAGAGGACTCCCAGGCCGACGTCGACATGAACGTGGTCATGACCGGCGGCGGCCGCTTCGTCGAAATCCAGGCCACTGCCGAGCACGGCTCCTTCGACGACGCGCAAATGGCCGAATTCCTCAGCCTCGCCCGCCGCGGCATCGCCGAGCTGGTCGAACTGCAGAAGCAGGCGGTGCGTATTTGATCGAGCTTTACTGCGCCACCTCGAATCCCGGCAAACTGGCCGAATTTCGCCTCGCCGCCGAAGCCGTGCCGGACGCACCGCCCGTCGCCATCGACCTACTGCCCGGCTTCGCCGCCATTCCACCCTGCTGCGAAGACGGCGCCACCTTCGAGGAGAACGCTCTCATCAAGGCCCGCCACTACGGCAGCCACACCGAGGGTTTGCTGTTCGCCGACGATTCCGGCCTGGTGGTCGACGCCCTCGATGGCGCGCCCGGAGTCCACTCCGCCCGCTTTTCCGGCCCTGGCGCCACCAACCAGTCCAACAATCGCCTGCTGCTCGAAAAGCTGCGCGGCGTGAAGGATCGCAAGGCGGCTTTCGTCTGCGCCATCGCCCTGGTAAAAGCCGGCGAGCCGGTGTGCGTCTCCACCGGCCGCGTGGAAGGCGTGATTCTCGAAGAGCCGCGCGGCGCCAACGGCTTCGGTTACGACCCGCTCTTTTTCTACCCGCCTTTCGGCTGCACCTTCGGCGAAGCCGGCGAAGCCGCCAAATTTAAGGTCAGCCACCGCGGCCAGGCTCTCCGCCAAATGCTCCGGCGCTTGGCGTGAACCGGGGTACGGCAGACTCCAACAGAATAAATGTCCGGGCGCGATGGTCCTACTGCTGCGTCGGGCAGTCGTGGTGGAGCGTCTTGCCGGCTGGCGGCACATTCCCCGTCTCGAGATTGTCGGGGCTGATCGATTTGACATACGCGCAGGAAATGTAGTGGTACTCGCCGGAGAGCTTGCTCCACGCATAAGTCGGAGTCGCTGGCGCCGGAGCCGCTGGCGCCGCGCCTCCACCAGCCCCGCCGCCAATGGTGTACACGTCGGTCCTGCCGCCGTAAGCGACGGTGTACTGCATCGCGGCGAGATCGACATTTACGACGGCCGTGCCGCTGATGGTGTCCCAGCCGGGGACGGGCGTGGCGCCGGCGCCCTGCTCGGTCCAGTAGGTCCGGGCGCCGGCACTGTGCAGGCGTTCGAGACAGTCCGCGGTGGGATGGCCGTAGGTGTTTCCGTCTCCCGCGCTCACAATCGCAATCGTCGGCCGGGTTAACGCAAGCCACGTGGCGTTGCTGCTCGAGTTGCTGCAATGGTGGTGCGCCTTGTACACGTCCAGTTTCCCGGCCGCGCCGGCAACGCCGCTTTCGACATCCAGGTAGCCGTCCGCGTTCTCGCCGGTCAGGTCGCCGCCAATTTCGGCGCGAAAACCGCCGTAACTGATGCGGGCGGACAGACTGAGAGCGTCCTCGTCGGTCGTGGCCGCGCCGTTTGCGTTCACCGCCAGCACCTCGATCGTGACCGGGTTCGGCGAGGCTCCATCCAGCACAAACATGTCACCCACGCGAGGGGTGGCGCGCTTCCCCATGGTGGCCGCGGCATAGGCAGCGTAGAACGTGCTCGCGTAGGACTGCCCGCGGTCCTCCACCTGGCCTGCGCCAGCCGAGGCAAGTATATTCGGGACGCACCCAAGGTGGTCTTCGTGATAGTGGCTGACGAACAAGTAGTCGATCTGCCGGATTCCAAGCTGGGCGTAGTACGCCACCGGCTTGTCGCAATTCTGGCTGACCATGTCCCGGCCTATGTCAAATGCGACAACCTGGCCGCCCGGCGAAATGAGGATCGCCCCGTCACCCTGGCCAACATCGATGAAGTGAATCTGTAATTTGCCGTTTGCCTGCGCCCAAATATTGGCGGCAACCAGAAGCAGGGAAAAGAAGACGCGGTTTCGTGTCACAACCATCTTTTCGGCCGGTTGCGCGAACGGAATAGGCTTCCCCGTGGCGCGAAGCGCATTTTCGGTTATATTCGGGTTATCTCAATGAAAAAAACTTGCTTCCTGCTTTTCGCTTCCCTGCTTTTCAGCTCAGGCGCAGCCTGGGGCCAATCCCGTTTCGAGTTCTGGCCCGGCGCGGTCTACGATCCGGCGGTGCCTACCGCGCAAAAGGTCCTGGGCTACGACTTCGGCGAACGCATCGCCAGTCATGCCGCTATCGTGAAATACTTCGCCGCGCTGGCCGCCGCCGAGCCTGCCCGGGTCAAAATCTTCGAGTACGGAAAGACGTGGGAAGGCCGGGAACTGTTCTACGCCGTGATCGGTTCGGAAGCCAACCTGCGCCACCTGCCGGAGATCCGCGCCGGGATGCAAAAGCTTCACGATCCGCGCAAAACCTCGGCCGCGGAAGCGCAAAAGCTCATCCAGGGTCTCCCCTCCATTATCTGGCTCGCATACGGCGTGCATGGAAACGAGATTTCCTCCCCCGACGCCGCCATGGTAACGGCTTACCATCTCCTGGCCGCGCGCAACGACAAAATGGTGGCGGACATCCTGGCCAACACGCTGACCATCGTCAACCCATTGCAGAATCCCGACGGCCGCAATCGCTTCCTGCACGATTTCGAGGTCAACCTCGGTCTGGAGCCCGATGCCAATCCGCTCGCCGCCGAGCACTCCGAAGCCTGGCCCGGCGGACGCACCAACCACTACGCCTTCGATCTCAACCGCGATTGGATCGGCATCACCCAGCCCGAAACCATCGGCCACGTAAAAGCTCTGCAGGAATGGTATCCGCAAGTCTTCATCGACCTGCACGAGATGGGCGCCGACGCCACCTATTACTTCACCCCCGAAGCCGACCCCTACAATCCCTTTCTGACCAAGGAGCAGCACGACGACCTGTACTGGTTCGGTAAGAACGATGCGAAGTACTTCGACCGGTTCGGTTTCCGCTATTTCACCCGCGAGGAATACGACGACTTCTACCCCGGCTATGGCGCCAGTTGGCCGTTTTATCTGGGAGGTCTGGCCATGACTTACGAGAATGGCTCGACCCGCGGCCTGGTGGTGCGCCGCGCCGACGATACCACCATCACCTTTCGCGAGACCGTGCGGCGCCACTTCGTCACCTCCGTGGCAAGCTGCGAAGTAGCCGCCGACAACCGCGCCAAGCTGCTCGACATGTTCTATCGCTACCAGGCGACGGCGCTGCAGGAAGCCGAAGCCGGCGGTTCCACCCGCGAATATATTCTGCCGCGCCGTGGCGATACCTCGGAGGTGGACAAGCTGGCGCAGTTGCTGGTCTTGCAAGGGGTGGAAGTCAATCGCGCCTTGGCGCCGTTTTCCTTGGACGGCAAACCGTATCCGGCAGGCTCGTACGTCATCTCGCTGGCGCAGCCGGAGGCGCGGCTGGTCAAAGACCTGCTGGTGCCCCAAGTCTCCATGGACGACAAGTTTCTGACCGCGGAAGAGCGGCGGCGCAAGCTGCGGCAGCGGAGTGAGATCTACGATGTCACGGCGTGGTCGCTGCCGCTCGAGTTCAACGTCGAATGCGTGCCGTCGAACGCGCGCACCGAAACCGGCCTGGAACTGGTGAAACCGGGCGCGGTGCCCCCCGGCAGCGTAGAGGGCAAAGCCTCGGTAGCCTACCTGGTGCCCTGGGGAACGGCCGCCTCCGCGCGCTTGCTGGCCGGCGCCCTGCGGGCCGGATTGCGGGTCCTCTCGACGGACAAGAAATTCACCCAGAACGGGCGCGTCTATCCCGATGGAACCCTCATCGTGATGGTGAAAGACAACCCGCCCAGCTTGCTCGAAACCCTGCGGAAGCTGGCGGCTGCGACGGGCGCGGAGGTCGTCGCCACCGACACCAGTTGGGTGGAGAACGGGCCCAACTTCGGCAGTTCCCGCGTGATTTACATGAAACCACCGGCGGTTGCGATTGCCTGGGACCGCCCCACGAACGCCACCTCCGCCGGCGAGACCCGCTTTGTCTTGGAACGGCAGTTCGGCTACCCGATGACCGCGGTCCGCAGCCAGCAGCTTGCCACCGCCGATCTGAGCCGGTTTCAGGTGATCGTTCTGCCCGAAGCCGCGGCGGAAGGTTACGCTGGTGTGTTGGGCGCAAACGGCGCGCGCCGGCTCCATGATTGGGTCGAGAACGGCGGCACGCTGATCGGCATCGGCAGCGCGCTTTCCTACCTGGGCGGCAACGGGTTTCTCGCCATCTCGCGGGAAAACGCGCCCGCTCCGGCGGGAACCGCAAACGCAGGCGCGGGCCGCGGCGGAAGGGGCGCCGTTACAGCCGCCGAAGCTTCGCCGCAGGCGGCAGGCCGCGGCGGCGCGCCCACGGTGCCGGGACAACTGTTTGCCACCGAGAACGAGATGGAAAAAGCCACTCAGCCCGACGCGCAGGCGCCCTGGCCGGCGCATGGATTCCTGGCCAGGGCCAAGGTGGATCCCGATCATTGGATCGCCGCCGGCGTGCCTGAGACTGTGTATACGCTGGTGAGCGGTTCCAGCATTTATACGCCGCTGAAAGTGAATCAGGGCGTCAACGCCGCCTACTTCGCCGCCGCCGATCGGGTGATGGCCAGCGGATACTCCTGGGAGGAGTTTCGCAAGCAACTGGCTTTCAAGCCGCTGGTCGTGGTGCAGCGCTCGGGCCGGGGCAACGTCATCGGGTTTACCGCTGACCCCAACTACCGGGCGTCTCTCGACGGCATGAATCTGCTGTTCCTCAATGCCATCTTCCGCGGCGTCGCCCACGCCGGCGGCGGCGGGCGCGGCGGCCGGGAAGAGCGGTAAGCTGACTGCCATGCCAGCTTATTCCGGAATTGCAAGCGCACTGACTCAAGCCCTGGGCTTGGTCCGGCCGCCGGTCGCGGTCTGTCTCACCGATAGCGTGCCCACCGGCGTCTCTCTCTGGTCGGGCCATGCGCCGGCAGGCTGCCGCTTCTGGCAGGAGGCCGCGACCCGCGTTTTCGCCACTACCGCGGCCGATCACGGCCTCTGTTCTATCGGCCTCTACACCGTTGCAGGCAGAGGGGTAGCCTGGCCGTCCTCTTCGGGGCCATCCCGCGCACTTTTCCCAACATTGGGGTTCCCGCAAGATCCGTGGCGCGGGACACGGACGTCCTCGTCTGGCCCCCGGAGCCCACTAATTTCTTGAAAAGTCAGCCACTTACCGCCAGCGAGGCCCGGACCTGGGTTTCCTGGCAGGGCATTCACAGCCGTTGTTTCCCTCAAAACAAACCACTTATCGTCTCCAGCCTTTAGCCCCCGTTCTATCCTGGTGCCGGGATGCCAATGTCGTCGACTCACGTACCGGGACCAGAAGCCATTTCGAAATTCAGCAAACGAACCCAACAACTTATTGAAAACAAAAGAACTTAAAGATTCCACAAACCCATTCCGAACCTAAGACCCATTTGCGGACGCCTAAGCCGTTTGCGCGACGTAGAAGTGGAGATCACGTCACCCGACGCTGCTCCCGATAGTCCTCAAACCGGCCATTGAGGTGGCAACATCGGAGGGCGATGATGGCGTTAGAGCCGCGAACGGTCCAGAACTCCTGCGCACCCCACAGCGCCCACAGCGCCACAGCGCACTCTCCAGCACCGGCGAGGAGGTTTTGGTTTATAATAAAAAAGCTCTCGCCTGGCATAGTGGTTCCCTTCTTATGTTCCTGAGCGTGAAAGCCATGGAAGTGCGGAAGGTTCGTTTTGACGAAACCTTTCCGCCGGGACAAATCGATTTTTCGGGCGAGGAACTGGAGCAGGGATCTCCGTTGCGGGCCACCGGAGTGGCCGAGTTGTTGCCGCATACGGATGGCGAAGTGCGGATTGCCGGGCGGTACACGGTGGAAATGACGGCCGAGTGCGACCGCTGTCTGGGGCGTGCCCGCTTTCCCTTGGAGGCGGCCTTCGATCTGTTTTATCGCCCCGCCGCGTTCCTCGCGGGCGAGGAGGAAGTGGCGATCGACGAGGGCGAAGCGGAGATGGGCTTCTACGAAGGCGAAGGCCTGGAATTGGAAGACATTCTGCGGGAACAGGTGCTGCTGGCCCTGCCGATGCAGCGAGTTTGCAGCGAAAGCTGTAAGGGTATTTGCCCGGTTTGCGGGAAGAACCGGAACGAGATCGCGTGCGATTGCCGTCTTGAGAGCGGGGACGGCCGCTGGGAAGCGTTCCGCAAGTTAAGAATTGTGAAGGAATAGAAATGCCGAATCCCAAACGCCGACACTCCCAGAGGCGGACGAGTAGCCGCCGCGCCCACGATGCGCTGAAGGCCGCCGGCCTATCGGAGTGTCCGAACTGCCACGAGCCCAAGTTGCCGCACCGTGTGTGCCCGCATTGCGGGCAATACAAGGGCCGGGAAGTAATCGAAGTCGAGCAGGAGTAGCCCGGTTAAAACATGCTGACCATTGCCTTGGATGCAATGGGCGGAGACCACGCTCCGGAAGTGGAAGTAGAGGGCGCGGTGTTGGCCGTCCGGCAGTATGGCGTCAAGGTTATCCTGGTGGGACTCGAGGATCGGGTCCGCGCGGCGCTCGAAAAGTACGAAGACTACCGCGACCTGCCGATTCAAGTGGTGCATGCCAGCCAGCGCATCGCCATGGACGACCCCACCACCGTGGTTCGCACCAAGCAGGACAGCTCTCTGCGGGTGGCCTCCCGCCTCGTGCGCGACGGGAAGGCGGAGGGGCTGGTATCGGCCGGCAACACCGGCGCGGTGATGGCCACGGCCAAAATCGTGCAGGGCGTGGTGCCGGGCGTGACGCGGCCGGCGCTGGCGGGCGTGTTCCCCACCGTGAAGGGCCCCGAATACCCCGTGGTGGTGCTCGATGTGGGCGCCAACGTGGATTGCTCGGCGCGCATGCTGGCACAGTTCGCGGTGATGGGGGAGATTTATTCCCGCGTGGTTCTGCGGCGGGACAAGCCGCGCGTCGGCATTCTGTCGATTGGCGAAGAAGATCACAAAGGCAACGATCTGACCCGCGCCGCCCGTGAGCTGATCAAGGAACTGCAGGTCGACTTCGTCGGCAACGTGGAGGGGCGGGATATTTACGGCGGCGAAGTGGACGTAATCGTCTGCGACGGGTTCATCGGTAACGTGGCGCTGAAGGTGAGCGAAGGGCTGGTGACGATGGTGACGCAGATGCTGCGCGAATCGCTCGAATCGAGCATTCAGACCAAGATCGGCGCCGCCTTGTCCAAACCGGCTTTCAACCATTTCAAGCGGCGGCTGGATTACTCGGAGACCGGTGGCGCGCCGCTGCTGGGGGTGCGGGGCGTGTGCATCATCTGCCACGGACGGTCGAATTCCAACGCCATCAAGAACGCGATTCGGGTGGCCGCGGAGTTTTCCAAGGGCAAAGTGAACCAGCGCATCGAGGACGAGCTGGTGGTGGCGGCGAAGTAAGGTTTTCCCGTGACTATGAATCGGTTCGCGGCGTATTGGTTGGGGCTCGCCTTCCTCCTCACGGTCTTCCCCGCCCCGGCTCAGCCCGTAGCGCACGCTCATTGGACGGTGGCGTTCGATCCGGCCGCGGCCGCTCCGGGCGGCAAGGCGCTGGCGCGCATCACCGCGCGCATCGATCCGGGTTGGCACCTGTACTCAGCATCCTCGGCCGCCGGCATTCCGGCCTCGTTCCAGTTCACCGGCCCGGTTATCGAAAGCACGCGGCTCTTTGAGGCGCAACCGAAGCGGGCTTTCGACGCCAACTTCAACGCGGAAGCCGAAACCTACGCGGGCGAAGCCGGCTTCGCGGTGGAAGCGAGCCTGCGCCAGGACGCGCCCGCCGGTCCGGTGGAAATCGCGGTAAACGGCCGTTTTCAGACCTGCAGCGATACCCAGTGCGTGCCGGGGAAATGGTCGGATAAGATAACGTTGACGATAGTCCCGGGCGGGGCCGCGGCGGTGACGATTCCCGCGGGTTATACCAAGGTAAGCGCCAAGCCGCCGGGGGGGACAAGCGGGCGTCAATCAGCCGGGAGCCAGCCGCAAGGCCAGCCCGAGCAAGGCTTCGGGTTGTTTCTGCTGGCGGCTTTCGGTTTTGGCCTGGCTGCGATTTTTACGCCCTGTTGTTTCCCCATGATCCCCATCACCATGTCCTACTTCCTGAATCGGCCGGCCGGAGGGCGCCGGGACGGAGTGGCGCAAGCGGTGGTCTTCTGCCTGGGAATCGTGGTGCTGTTCAGCGGATTGGGACTGATTACCACGGCCGTTCTGGGACCGGTGGGCGTCAAGCACCTCGGTTCCAGCCCCTGGGTGAACGGATTCATCGCGGCATTATTCATGGCGTTCGGCCTGAGCCTGCTGGGAGCGTTTGAAATCACCATTCCCTCCAGCATCCTGACTCGTCTGAACGCTTCCGCGGGGCAAGGCGGATACGCCGGGGCGCTGCTGATGGGGCTGACGTTCTCGCTTTCATCGTTCGCCTGCGTGGGGCCGTTCGTGGGGACGCTGCTGGCGGCCTCAGTGGGCGGCGGCGGGGTGCGTCCGCTGGCCGGCATGGCGGCATTTGCGAGCGGCCTGGCGCTGCCGTTTTTCCTGCTGGCGCTGTTTCCGGGTTACCTGAAACGGATGCCAAAGAGCGGCGGCTGGCTGGCGCGGGTGAAAGTGGTGATGGGATTTCTGATCCTGGCCGCCAGCCTGAAGTATCTGGCCAGCATGGACCAGGCGCTCGGCTGGGGCTGGCTCACGCGCGAGCGTTTCCTGGCCGCCTGGATCGTGCTGTTCGGCATGGCCGGCCTCTACCTGCTGGGGTTCGTGCGGTTGGAGGGAGTCAAGCCGGAGGAGCCGCTGGGGCTGGGACGCCTGCTGACGGGCATGGCGCTGGTGATCTTCGCCATCAGCCTGGCGCCGGGTATGGCGGGCGCCAAGCTGGGCGATCTGGATGCTTTCGTCCCGCCGGCCGAGAGCGGCGCCGGATCGCGATCGGCCAGCAGCGGCCTGGATTGGATCACGGACGACTACGCCGGAGCGCTGGCGCGCGCGCGCAGCGAGGGCAAGCCGCTCTTCATCGATTTTACAGGCATCGCCTGCACCAACTGCCACTGGATGCGCGCCAACATGTTTTCCAGGCCGGAGATCGAAGCCGCGCTCGGAAACTTCGTGCTGGCGGAACTCTACACCGACCGTTCCGACGCAGTCTCCGAGCGCAACGAAAAGCTTCTGGAAGACCGGTTTCACACCGCGGCGGAGCCTTTTTATGTCATCCTCGACGCCAACGAGCGCCCCATCGCCACCTTCGATCACCTGACCCGCGACCCGGCCGAGTACCTGGCGTTCCTGCGCAAGGGCAGTCAATCCCCGTCGCCCGCGGCGCCCGCTGTCAGTGCCGTCGATCTCGGCATTCCGCGCACCGCGCTCGACGGCGCCGCCATCGATACCGCCGGCAAAGTTGTGGTGCTCGATTTCTGGGCCACCTACTGCGAGCCCTGCGTGCGCGAGATTCCGGGGTTGAACACGCTGTACCACGAGCTGAGCCCGCGCGGCCTCGCCATCGTGGGCGTGGATGTCGATCAGGAAGACGCCGAGCTGGTCAAACCCTTCCTGGCCAAGCACCCGATGGACTATCCGGTGGCGCTCGGCACTCCCGCCCTGGGCGCCAGGTACGGAGTGGAGGGCTTTCCGGCGACGCTGATTTTCGACCGGTCCGGAAAGCTGGTCACCCGCTTCGGGCAGTTCACGGGGGAAGCGGACATGCGCAAGGCGATTGAGGCAGTGCTGTAGGTTCGTGGCGCGGGCACTCGTGCCTGCAGCCTCGACACTCGTGTCGAAACTAGGCTCTTCGCCGCCGCTGGCCTCGGCCCCTTCCCGCCAAAGGAGACGTCACGATGGAACTCTCTCAAGTCGACGATCAAACGGCTCAGCGCATTCTTACGACGATAACGCGCGCCCGGTCAGGCAATATCCCTGAGCCTCCCCCGCCCGACCTCGCCAAGCCCTGGCCGACGATTTTCAGGTGGCCCCATCGCCCGCCAGGCGTTGATCGTTCTGGCGGAGGACCCAGCCACGCGTCTCGCCATCGATTCCATGGCTGCCCTAGAAGGCTTCGCCGACATTCATATCTGCCCGACTGAGCCCGCCCAATTCGCCGGTCACAGGAGCCTCTTGCAAAATTGCATTAAGTCGCTGGAATAAAGCAAAACTGACTAATTTTGTTTGGAGGAGGGCCCCGCGGAGTTAAGCTGTTGCTGTCAACACAAAGCCGCGACTCCGGAGGCCCATATGAAACTTACCCTTCGCCAGCAGATTACGCAATTTGCCCACGTGCTGCAGACCGCGCTGTTCCCAGTCTTGGAGGAAGAACTCGGGGAACTGACCGAGCCGGCCAAGCGGTTGGTGGCCGCCTTGGAGATGATCCCGCTGGCGCGTTTCGTCCCGAGCAGCCGCGGTTGGATCGGTCGACCCTCGAAGGATC
>JBKQVG010000032.1:0-14739 GCA_052325345.1 Bryobacteraceae bacterium | reverse complement strand
AGGGTCTGCGGGTCAACCAGATCAATCCTGGCTGGACATTGACGCCGAACGAATATGAGTTGAAGAAAAAGGAAGGGCTGCCCGAAGACTGGCCAACCAAACTCCCCAGGGAATTTGCGCCCTCGGGCCGGCTTTTGTCGCCGCAGGACATCGCCTGGGCCGCCGTCTATTTTCTCTCCGACGAAGCGGCGCTGGTCAACGGAACGGTTTTCGATCTCTCGCAATACCCGGTCATCAGCCGCAACCCGGCAAAGCATATATGAAACCAAAACTAGCTGCCTTCCCGAAGTGCTACATGGACGAGCTTTGCGTCGATCGCACCATGACGCTTTTTGATTGGATCGATCTGGCCGCCACGCTCGGCGTCGACGGACTCGAATTCTACTCGGGCTTTCTTGAAGACGACGACGCGTTCCTGAAAAAAGCCAAAGCGGCCCTCGAGAGGCATGGCCTTGAGATGCCGATGCTGTGCTGCTCACCCGATTTCACCCAGCCCGACCCTGCCCAACTGCAAGCGGAGATCGAGCGTGAAAAACGGATGATCGTGATCACCGCCTTTTTCGGCGGCCGGTTTTGCCGCGTGCTCTCGGGCCAGCGGCGCCCCGAACTGACGCGCGCCGCAGGCGTGGCGCAAGTCGTGCGGGCCATCGAGAGTCTTCTGCCCTTCGCGGAAGAACATGGTGTCGTCCTCACCATGGAAAACCATTACAAGGACAACTACTGGCAGTATCCCGAGTTCGCGCAAAAGATGGACGTTTTCGTCGAGATCGTCGACCAAATCGATTCGCCCTGGTTCGGCGTCAACTACGACCCCTCGAACACGATTCTGGCCGGCGAGGACCCGCTGGTTCTTCTGGACCGGGTGAAACATCGTGTCGTCTCCATGCACGCCAGCGACCGCTATCTCAAAACGGGAACCATCGAGGATCTGCGGAAGGAAGAAGACTCGGTCGGTTACGCCAGCCGTCTCTCGCACGGCGTTATTGGAAAAGGGATGAACGACTACGACGCAATTTTCTCCACGCTCCGCTCGGTCGGATTCGGGTCCTGGATTTCGATTGAAGACGGCATGAACGGCATGGACGACTTGCGGGAATCGGTCCATTTCCTGAAAGAGAAGATTGACCTCCATTTTGCCGGCTGAAATCGTCATGAAAACCATCGTTCAAATTTCACTCGATATCATCAACATACCGGAAGCGCTCGAAACCGCGCGGCTGGCCGTCGGCTGCGGGGTCGATTGGCTCGAGGCGGGAACTCCTCTCATCATCGCCGAAGGCATGAACGGGGTGCGTGCGCTGCGCGCCGAATTCCCGGGCGTCCCCATCGTCGCCGATTTGAAGACCATGGACGGCGGATGGCTCGAAGCCGAAATGATGGCCAAAGCCGGCGCCACCCACGTCGTCGTCATGGAGCGCGCTCATCCCGAAACCATCAAGATGGTGGTGCGCGCGGGCAAGGATCTCGGCGTTGCCGTCATGGGCGACAACCTGGGCGCCGAAGACATGGTGGCGGCGGCGCGGAGGCTGGAAGAATTCGGCTGCGACTTCGTCGTCCATCACATCGGCTACGATCAGCGCCGCGGCCTGGCCGCTGCCGGAAAGCCTTACCCCAGCCCGCTCGATCAATTGCGCGAGGTGGTGGCCGCCGTCCAGGCGCCGGTTCAGGCGGTCGGCGGCCTTTCCGTGGAGCAGGCGGTGCGCACGCCGGAATATGGCGCTCCGCTGGTGGTCCTGGGCGCACCTCTCACCATCGATGCCGATTCCTTCAAGACCGCCTCCGGGAACCTGGAGGACAAGCTCCGCCTGGTCTGCGATCGCGTCCATGCCTATGGCGACATAGGCAAAAAAAGATGATTCCGCGCCCCACGCTTCACGATCCCAGCTTCTTCAGCAGCCACGCCATGTTCCGTCCCAGCACTTTCATGGTGCGGATGCCTTCCTCGTCTTTTTCCACCTCGCCGATTTCCCGGCCGATCCCAATGTTCCAGTAGGACGACCCCGGTATGATCATCTCGCTGATCAGGAAAAAATGGTTCAAGGCGTCGAAGGCGTGCATCGCGCCGGCCCGGCGTACGGCGATCACTCCCGCCCCCACCTTGCGGCGGAACATGCCGCCATTGGCGCCTCCCACCATGCAGGCGCGGTCGATCAAAGCCTTGATCTCCGGAGAAACGTCGGCCACATAGGTAGGCGAACCGAGGAGAATACCGTCCGCCGCCACCATTTTTTCGATATAGATGTTCCCCACATCGTTGTTCTGCGCGCAGCGCCCGTCTTTCCGGGCCGAGCACTTGCGGCACGCCAGGCACCCGTGGATCTTCGATCCGCTCAACTCCACCAGTTCGGTTTCAATGCCTTCCTTTTCCATCTCGCCGAGCACGTAGCGGAGCAGGATCGCGGTATTGCCGCCTTTTCTCGCACTGCCATTGAAAGCGATCACTTTCATATCAGGGTTTCCATTCCGAAAGACTATTGTCTCTCCGGGCGGGTCTCGCGGGCAGTGGAGACATCGCGAAACGGCCGGCCCGCTTCGTACAGCCCGATCCTGGCCCGGATCTCGCCGGCCAGCGCGGACTGGTTCGCTTCCGTGGCCCGTGCCAGAGCCCGGCGCGCCGTCAGCGCCGCGTCGGCGAACTGCCTTTTTTCGGCGTACGCGGCCGCCAGCGTGTCCAGCACGCGCGCGTCTTTTCCGCCGGAGAGCTCAACCACGCGTACCGCAAACCCAAGCGCCTCGTCGCCATCCCGAATGGCCGCGTCGGGCGAGGTCGCCAGCACCCAAGCCGCCCCGCCAAGCGCCGTTCGGTCGTTCGGTTCCAGCCGAATCGCTTCGCGCCAGTGCGCCAGGGCCTCGGCCATCCGCCCCTGCGCACAAAACGCCTCGCCCAGGCTGGCTTCGGCGTCCGCGTTCTTCGGGTCGAGCTCCAGCGCGCTCCGCCATTCCCGGATCGCTCCCTGCGTATCCCCTCGCCGATTCAAAACCACGCCAAAAGAATAGTGCGCAGGCGCATATCCCGCATCCGCCTCCAGCGCTTGGCGCAGTTGAGCCAGCGCTTCGTCCAGGTTCCCCGTCTTCGCCAGCGCATCGCCCAGGTTGGTGCGCGCCGCCGCGAAATCCGGCTTCAGCTCGGCCGCTCTCTCGAATTGCGCTATGGCTTCCTCCGCGCGCCCCGACTGGAGCAGAAACACCCCGAGGTCGTTGAAGCCTCGCGCGGACGCGGGGTTGGCTTCGAGCGCCGCACGCAACTTGATCTCGGACGCTTTCCGCAAATGCGCCGCCGATTCCTCCCGGTGGCCCGTCATCAGCAGCACAGTCCCCAGGTTGCGGTGCGCCAGCTCGTCGTCGGGCTCGAGTTCCAGCACTTTCCTCCAATCGGCGGCGGATGCCTCGTACGCGCCCCTCCTCTGCAGATACATCGCGCTGTTCACCAGACGGTAATAATCGATGACCGGCCCACCGATTTGCCGCAACCCATCCTCCGGCACGTTCACAAACTCCGGAATGTTCACCGCGCGGTTGGCCGCGGTTGCGTTCTCGATCGGAATGGCGGGGCTGTCGTTGCCATCCGCGTCGATGTGCGTCAGATACATCTGCGTATAAGGCGACCGGCTCTTCGACGAAAACACCAGCCAGCGCCCGTTGGGCGAGAAGCTGTGCCAGGAATTCATCAGCGGCGTGTTCGATCGCATCCGCCGCGCCCGACCGCCCGCCGCGGGCACAATGTACAACTGGCTGTCGGGACGCATCAGCTCCCCGTTGCGGCATTCGACGAACACGATCCATCGGCCATCGGGCGAGACCTTCGGAAAGGTGTTGCTCATGCCATTTTGCGATGCGCCGGCGATCAGTTCCGGCACTCCTCCCGCACCGTTATGGAACGGAATTCGGTACAGATCGTATTTGATTTGGAGCTCGCTCGGGTCGTTGGCGAATTTCGCCAGCGGCACGCCTGGCGGATCGGGGTCGGTGGCTTGGGCGCGCGCGAATACCAGGTATTGGCCGTCGGGGCTCCATACCGCGCCCATCTGCACATAGCGCGGGTCGTCGGCGCCGGCCAGCGGCTGCAGCACTCCCGTCCGGCGGCTGTACCAGCTCAGAATCCCGCGCGTGGGATAGAACACCTGCAGGAACCGGTAGTCCTTGAAATTGGCCACGTAATAGTTGCTGGGAGGCTCGGCCGAGGCGCCCGCCATAGCCGCGGGGTTGACCGTGGTCACCACGTATTGCCCGTCCGGGGAGACCTGCGACATAAAGCCAATGCGAACGTTCCCCTTCAGCTTGCCTTCGGGCGAGCTCCACTGAATCACGTCTTGCTTGCGGATCGCCATTTCCGGCGCAACCTGCGCCAGAATGTACATCCCCCGGTTGCCCGCGAGACCATCCAGGTCCATTCCCATGGTCTTGCCGTCTGCGGAGAACGAATGGCAGTTGGCGCACAGCGGCAGGTTATCCATCACCAGCCGGCTCCGCGCTTCACCCACGTTGCGAAGCCTCCAGGCGACCAGCGGTATCGCTTCCTGGGCCAGAGGTTTGATTGCGCCCTTTTCCAATTCCGAGGGCATCAGCGGCACGTCGCGATAAAAGATCGGCGCACCGACAGGGTCCGTGGAAGTGCGAATCGTGACCGTCCCGCGGGAGACGGCCCGATCCGGGGCGTCGCTCCGGAAGCCGCTGATGGTCACCGTCGCCGCGCTCTCGACGGAATGCCGCTTGATGGCCTGCCACGTTGCCGGGTCGGGCGTCCAGGAATGAGCCGCCGCCAGGCGCGGCGTAAGCTTCGGCGGCTGGTTGGTGTCGGCGGCACAATCCGGGTCGATGCTGCCGATGCGCATGCGCTCGCCGTTGGAGGTCGCGTGAATGGCCGCCGCGCCATCGCCCATTGAGATGCCGATCCGCCAAAGAGTTACGCCTTGCGCACGATCGTGCCAAAGGAACGTGGGAGGCGTAATCTCGGGCGGAAAGATCGACCCTGCCTCCGGATAGTCGATCGCGATCGCCGCCACCGGGCTCGATGCCGGGTTCTTACGGACATCGCCGGAATTGGACGCGCTCGCGGCCAGAGTCAACAGAAGGCCCGGCAAGAAAATCGCCCTGGGCCATAAGCCGGCCATCATTTGCTTCCCACCATGACCCAGCTTAACGCCTGGCGTGGCGCTACTGGGTGACGGTCAGCGTTACCGGCGGGCTCGCCACGCCACCCACGGTTACCACTACCGGTTGCGGCCCGAGGGGTACGCCCGGGGGGACGGTAAAGTTGATTTGGGTCACGCCCACAAGCCCGCCCGGAATACCGATGAAGTCGATTGTCGCCGGCAGGCTGCCCACGGTGAGCGTCGCCGGTAGTGCCGGCGGCGGCAGTTGGCTGGTCGTTGCCCCTGTGATCACCGGGGGCGTGACGTCGCCTTCGCCGGTGATGAACGCCAGCAGAATCTGGCCGCGCTGGCCGCTGGCATAGGGAACCAGATTGCCGCCGCCATCCATGAAAATGCCCGGCGCCGATGGTCCCACCTGAAATGGGAAGGATGTCACCTGGCCATTGTTGTTGACGCCCAGAATCGCCGTGCCCGCTCCCGTCTCATACGGAACCTGGAGATTCAACTGTCCGGGTGACACATCCAGCAAGGGCGCCGAAACACCGTTCACCGTGGCCGTGACTCCCTGCATATTGAGCGGCAGCGGCACGGAGCCGGCGTGTTGCGCCTTGGGCGACAGGTTTGTGCCGTACACGCTCATCAACATGCCGGGAGCAAAGCTCACCTTGCCGGAAGCCGCGTTCGAAACCCCACCAATGGTGAGGTTCGAAGACCCGCCCACCACCAGCACCACGGGTACGCTCAGGAATTGAGGAGTCGCGTTAACGGACTGAATCAAAAGAGTCGCGTAATAGACGCCGCCGGCAAGTCCCGCGGCGGACGCCGTGACACTCAACTGCGTCGCTCCGGCGCCGGAAAGAGGCGCGACTGTGAGCCAGGCCGTCGTGAGGTTCGAGGGCGATACGGCCGCGGTCCATTGCGGCGATCCGCCGTTGAAGCTGAGAGCGACGGTGCCCGAAGTGATCCCGGAGGCGCTCGAAAGACTGATGGAAGCTGGAGACACCGACGGCGTTATGGTAGTGAACGCGGTGGAAGCCAGGGTTGTCGAAGCCGACGTACTTACACTGCCGCCAGACTCCGTGGTGGCGCCGGAGATGACCAAGCCGACCGTCGCCGGCGTGGTGCTGCCGCTCCAGCACAGCGTCCCCTGCAGTCTGCCGAACGGCGCGATCGTGGTGGTTCCAAAAATCTGCTGCAACTGGCTGCTGAGGTTGGTGCTACCCGATGTAAGGGTCGTCAGCCGGATGTCGTAGCCGCCGCGCTCCTCGAGGACCAACGGCTGCGACCAGCGGCACGACGGATCCGCCGCCGCGTTCGGTTGCACGGTGGCAGGGGTGGTGAGCAAGAGAGACGGTTCTTCCAATACCCTGGCAACGAACGGCACCGTGATCTGTTGCGACCAGGCTGCTCCGCCCGCGTCCGAGCCGGCGAACCCGAACACCACATTGGCCGGAGGATTGTAGCCCTTCGAAGAGACGGAAGCCGAAATCGCTCCATTGGCCGGGATAGCGGCCGTGCCGAAGAAACCGCCGATCTCGGAACTGTAGTCGCTCCCATTGATCGTGAACTTGGTAAGCGTGGTGGCGACACTATCCTGATTGGTAAGAGTGATCGTGTAAAACCACGTGAACCCGTTCGAATTGGGCGGCTGCTGGTAAACCGGATTGGGCGAGACCGATGGCGCCACGGCGGACGCCGCCGCGGGAGCGGTCACGGTAACGACGGTGGTAGCCGCCGAGCCGGCCAAGCTGCCGGACCCGCCATAGACCGCCGTGATGGTATCGGTTCCCACCGGCAGTTGGATAGCGCCGATCGTCAGGGTGGCGCTAAAGGAGGCATTGGGCGCGCTCGATGCGGAAAGTGTGGCTGTTCCAATCGGCGTATCGTTGTAGAGGAACGTGACAATGCCCGAGGGCGCAGCGCTGGCGGCCGCAACCGTGGCGGTCAATTGCACGCTGCCTCCATTGAACGAAACGGTCGCCGGCGCCGCTGTCAGGGTGGTGATGGTCGAGGTTCCGTTGGTCCAGTTGGCCGCCAGGTTGTTGGCATCGATCGAGCCGAGGCCGGTGACCGGATCGTAACCCGTATTGGTGGTGAAGCCGAAGGATCCGGCGCCGCAGTCGGCCGTGCCCTGCATGCACGGAACGATGTTGTTGCCGTTCACGACGTCGTGAAACGCGCTGGAAGCGGTCTGCGCCAGCCGGTACAAAGTGGGGTTTACGTTACCCAGGCCCGGCTGCGATAGCGCGCCCTTCTTCAGCAGATATTGATTAAGGATCGCCAGAAAGCCGGCGAACTCCGGCGTGGCCACCGAGGTTCCGCCGTAGATGCCCGACCCGCCGCCCGAATAGGTCAGGTAGCCGTCGTGGTCCCAGGAAGCGCTCAGCGCGACGTCGGGCACGTCACGGGCATTATCGTTGGGAACCCCGGGACCGGTTTGCCAGGACGGTTTGGCAAAGAAAATACTGGCGCCCCCGGTGGAACTCGCCAGATAGCCGTACGCCAGCGAATCGTTCCATGCCTTTTCGGGAATATACGAAATGGCCGAGCCGTAAGTGGCGGTGTTGGTGCTGTTCCAATAGGCGCCGTTGGCGTCGGCGAATTCGGTGCCGCCCACGGCGGTGATTTCCGGAATACTGGCGGGAATCTGAATCGCCAGTCCTTTGGACGCCTGCGGCAGTTTCTCCTGGCGCTCGCAGCCGGCCGCGCCGACGTCGCCCGTGCTGGCCACCCACGTAATCCCCTGCGAATTAGCCTGCTGGGCGATGGGTTGGAGCAACGGCGTAGTAGCCTGCTCGCAAGCGCCATAGCTCATGGTGATGACCGGCGCGACGTTCTGGTCCACCGCATACTGAGCCGCCGTATTGACGCTTTTTGCGTAGACGTAGATGAGCGTCGCGTTGCGCGCCACCGCGCCCGACCATTCCAGGTCGATGTCGGTCTCGGACAGGTTCGCGGTGCTGTTCGGATCGGGCCCGACCAACATCGTCTGGGGAGGGTTTTGCGGCAGCTTGAAATGGGTGCGAAAGTTCTGAATGTCGGTAAGATCGAGGTCGGAATTGCCGATCACGGCGATCTTCTGGCCAGTGCCGTCGAAGCCGGCGGCGTAGAGCGGGTTCAGATCGTAGATGGTGGCGATATCGTCGGGCGAGAGGTAGTGCGAGCCGCTGGCGCTGGTGCCGTCGGGAAGGACGCTTTCGGCACTCTTCCCATAGGCGGGCGTCGGATCGTAATCGTCCAGCCCGCCAATGCCATTGACGACATCGGCCAGGGCTTCCGGTATGGACGGGGCAGTCGCATTGGCAAAGTGGGTCACGCCATTGGTAATGTACCGGTGGAATTCAGTGTGAAACGCCTGGCCCACGCCAGCCGCCGAACCGGTAAACGTGATCCAGTGCCGGCCGCGAGCCACATCGTCGACCTTCAACCCCTGCGATTCGAGCCAGGCGACGACCTTAGCGATGTCGCCGCGGCTCAAACCGAATCGGTCCGCGTACTGTTCCGGCGTCAGCCAGCGGCGATAGTTCGGCGAGGCTGCATCCTGCTGCTGCAATAGCAGCATCTCCAGTGCGGCCTGCTGCGCGCCGGATGGTTTGAGGTAAAGCGTCGCATAGGCGATTTCCATGGAAGGATCGACCGGTCCCTGATCGTCCTGAGCCCGCGGGATCGGGTGGTCCGGACCCTTTAAGACAACCGTGCGGGAGTTGTCGATGAGACTGGGAATACGGTCCTGCTGGGCTCGAAGGACCACCGTCGAGACGCAAATAAGACCGCTGGCGAGGGCAATTCGGATGAGAGTGTTCTTCATGGCGGCGCTTGAAAAATGTCTCCACGATTATACGCTGGCGCCGTCCCGCGCGTTTGCCTGCCGGCCGTGACGCAGCTATTCTGATGAAGGCAATGCTGTTTGAGGTCAAAGGCCTTTCCAAGAGATTTGGCCGGATTGCGGCGCTGGCGGACGTCAGCTTCGAGGTGCGCGCCGGTGAAGTGCTCGGGCTCATCGGCCCGAACGGCGCCGGCAAGTCCACGCTGTTCGAGTGCATCGCGGGAGTATTGCCGCGCGACAGCGGCACGATGCACGCCGGCGGGCGGCCGCTCCTGGCGCGGGAACTGCCTTCGCTGCTGTTTTATGTCCCCGACGGCATCGCCCCCTGGCCGAAGCAGTCCGTGCGATGGGCACTGGACTTCACCATCGGTTTCCTGGGCGGCCGGGCCGATCTTCGCGATGAGGTGATCGGGCAGCTCGATCTCGACGAGTTGCTGCGGCAACCGGTGGGCGCGCTCTCGAAGGGCCAGCGGAAGCGGGTACTTCTTGCCATCGGCCTGCTGACGCCGCAGCCGGCGCTGCTCATCGACGAGCCTTTCGAAGGGCTCGACCTGCGCCAGGCCCGCGACACCGCGGCCGCCTTGCGGACACACGCCGCCCGGGGGAGGACGCTGTTCCTCTCGATTCACCAAATCGGCGACGCCGCGCGCTTCTGCGACCGGTTCGTCCTGCTCAGCGCCGGACAAGTGCGTGGCGAAGGCACGGTTCAGGAGCTGGCGGCGCTGGCCGCGGCGCACGATGGGTCGCGGCCATGCGAAGACCTCGAAGAGGTATTTCTTGCGCTCACGTAGGGTCAACGGAAGAATAGCTTCACGGTTGCTTCGGTGGCGCACGCCACGGTTATGGCTGGTGGACAAGGAATGCCGTGAACTCATTACGTCAAGGGCATGGTGGGTGTTGCTCTTCGCCATGGGACCGCTCGCGGGGGTATCCTTCATCAGCGCCGTCCGGACCTACGCGGAAGTGAGCGGTCTGAACGGAACGTCGGCCGGCGTCGGCGAGGCTTTATCGCCACTAATCGGGGTTTGGGCGCCCACCTTCAGCGCCTGCGAACTGGCCGCGGTCTTCCTGCTGCCGTTCGTTGCGATCGGCCTGGTGGCGGGTGACCGGCGGAGCGGCGCGCTCAAGCTGGAAGTCCAGCAAGGGATGTCATCCTTCGCTCGCATTATGGTGAAGGCGATGGTATTGCTGGCGGGTTGGCTGGTGGCGATGCTGGCGCCCCTGAGCGCTATCTTTTTATGGAAAAGCTACGGCGGCCCGATCTATGCGCCCGAAATGATCACTCTGACCTTGGGCCACGTGCTGAACGCGGGGCTTACGATCGGAGTTGCCGCCGCCATGGCGGCGCTGGCGGAACATCCCTCGACGGCGGCGATCCTGACGCTCGGCATCACGGTGGGCACGTGGATTGTGAGTTTCTTCGGCGCCATCCAAGGCGGCTGGTGGGAGCAAGCCGCCAGGTATACGCCCGCCGCCATGGTGGCGGAATTCCAGCACGGCCTGCTGCGGCTCGATACCGTGCTGATCACGGTGGTGCTGACGCTGGCGGGCCTCGGTATCGCGGCGGTCTGGATGCGGCTCGGCATCCGTATACGCCGCCGGGTGTACGAATCGGCCGGCATCGGCGCGCTTGCGGCCGGCAGCATCTTCACGTGTATGTTTCTCAACGCAAGTTGGGATACTTCGGAAGCTCGCGGTAACTCGTTTTCCGAAAGCGACGAGCGGGCCCTCAGCCGGATCCACGCACCCCTGCGGATCGAGGTGCATCTCGCGCCGGAGGATCCCCGGCGGGACGATCTGGAGCATCGCGCGCTTTCGAAGTTGCGCCGCATCATGCCGAAACTCCAGGTGCGGTATGTATCCGGCACGTCGATCGGGCTTTTCGAACAGACCAGCGCCGGGTATGGGGAGATCTGGTACGATCTGGGCGGGCGCAGGACGATGAGCCGCGCGACCACGGCCGAAGCCGTGCTGGAAGCGATTTACTCGCTCGCCAGGGTCGCGCCACCCGCGGAGAACGACGAGGAGGTTTTTCGCGGGCATCCGCTCGCCGTGCCCCCAAAAGGCGCGGGCGTGGTTTTCTATGGCGTCTGGCCAGGACTGATCCTGGTCAGCGGAATACTGGTACGAAAGAGGTTCAAATGAAGGCAGTCACTCAATGTGGATTGATTCTTTTTAGCGCCGTTGTTCTAGCCGCGGCGGCCAGCGCCGCGGAGATCAAGGTCGATCTTAGCCGCGAGCAGGCCGGCAAGCCGCCGGTGGTGTTCGAACCGATTGTCGGAACGTGGGTGGTCGCGCAAGAAGGCGGCGAAAAAGTGATCATGCTCGACGGCCGGCCATGGGTCGCCAGCAAGGATAATCCCACCAAGCTACTGCTCCAAACGGCGCGTAAGCTATACGGCACGTCGAACGAGGAGCTGATGGACAACGCCAAGCAGTTCGCCTACTATCCGGTCGCGGTTCTCAAGAGCGTCGACAATTTCTCGAACGGCGCCATCAGCGTGAAGTTCAAGACCATCGGCGGCGACTCGGACCGCTGCTCCGGCATTCTCTTCAATGTGAAGCCGAACGGCGACTGGCTGGCGGTCCGCTACAACGACACCGAGAACAACGTCGCGCTATGGGAATTCCACAACGGCATCAGGCGGAACATCCGGTTCAGCGATCGCGCCAAGCCGTTTATGCTCGACCGGAACAGTTGGCACGAGCTGAAGATGACGGTGGATGGAGCCAGCTTCGAGGCCTGGCTCGACGGCACTTCGGCGCTGGAGTACACTCTCGGCAGCGAGCCGCGGGCAGGCAGGAGAGGTCCGCCGAACGCGGACTTGTACCCCGCCAACAATCCGGTGATCCGCCCGCCGGTTGCCGGCAAGGTCGGCCTGTGGTCGAAAACCGATAGCACCAGCTACTTCAAAGATTACGTCGTGAGCCCGCGATAGTGAACCTGCGCGGACGGATGGGTCAAGCCCCACACCGTGCGTGCCAAATGGGTCGGCTCATTTTCCCTGGCCGCGCGAAATGCCGGGATGACATCAGGAGTTCGGACACTCGACGCGGCTGGGGACTGCGTTAGAACGACCTACCCTTCAGACGCGCGATGTTGAATTTGGCGGTATCGGCAACGGCCATGACGGCCATCACGCCGGCCTGGACGGGGTCGCTGACAACCAGGTCGGCTTCCTCGGGCACGCTGCCGGCCATATTCAGACTGATCACCAGCAAGCCCTGCGCACGCACTTCACGGACGGCCGCCGCGATGTCGCCGCCCATCAGCGCCCCCGCCATCACCAGCGCCTTGACCCGCGGCAGGCGCGGCACGGCGCGGACGGCGGCGGCCAGCACCTGCTCGCCAACCAGCGGGATGGTGTCCACCGAAATGTGCTCGCCGCGGATATTGTGACGGTCGGCTTCGGAGACGGCGCCAATGGCCACCTGGCCTACCTGCGCGCCGCCGCCTATGATCAAGACCCGTTTGCCGTAAATCTGGCCCATGGTCTGCACCAGTTCGACCTTGGTCACGACAGGCAGTCTGCGTAGATCGGCCACCAGGGGATCCGGGTCCGTGGACAGGACCACTTCATAATAGGTACGATCTTCGGCCGGCCAGTTGGACAGGATCTCCACCGAAGTAATGTCTCCCTGGTGGGCGGCAATCACTCCGGTTACCTGGTGCAGCACGCCGGTTCTGCCGCTGGCTTCGACAAGAACTCCAATGATTCGACTCTCCATGGGACGTTCTTATTCTACGGCGGCTTCGCCGCGCGCGGAACGCCCTGCCAGGAAAAGGCTCGGTGCTAACATTTCCTCGTGGAACTGCCGAACTCCGGGCGCGCCATGGTGTCGGAACTCGTTACACCATCGATTTCGAAAACTCCGCTCCGGCAGGCGCGCCCGTGTACGCAGTGTCTGGATCGTACCGACAAACGACGGTCTTCCCCGGCTGACGACCTGTTATGTACTATAGAATTGAGTATACGAATGGCTGACCCCTTACTCCTCTCGGTGGTCGCTTTGGTGCGGGACGTGCCTGAGGCCGGCCTCGTCCGTGGCCAGGTGGGTACGGTCGTCGAAGTTCTCGCTCCCGGAGTTTTCGAGGTAGAGTTCAGCGACGACAGCGGCAGGACCTACGCCTCCCTTGCTCTAATGGCCGACGACCTCATGCGGCTGCATCACGAGCCGATCCACGAAGCAGCCTGAGAGTGCGCGCCCGCTCTCTTTCCCTGCAACCGCCAAGCCCTTCGCTCACGCCGCCTGCTCGCAGTTGATCATCCACGGGATGCCGAAGCGATCGACGAGCATGCCAAAGCGGGGGGACCAGAAGGTCGGCTGGATCGGCATGGTTACTTTTCCGTTTTCCGCCAGGGCGTGAAAGATGCGCTCCGCCTCCGGCGGGTCCTTCACTTGCAGCGATACGGAGAAGCCTTGCGGCTTCTGATAACGGCCCGGCGGAGGGTCGCCGCCCTGCAGCATCCGGGCGCCCAACGCGAGAGTGGCGTGGATGATCCTGCCGCGCCATTCCGCCGGCACCTGCTCCTCCGCTGGAGTGCCCGCGTAGGTCGCCATGAACGTGATCTTTCCGCCGAGGCACTGCTCGTAGAAGCGGAAAGCCGCCTCGCATTGTCCGTCAAAACCGAGATAAGGATTCAGTTCCATCGTTCCTCCTTGAGTTACTTCGCGATTGAGAAACAGGCCCGGACCCGCCGGCGATGGCGCCGACGATGAGAAATGGTTCGGACCCGGCTGCCACCGCATCGGGCAGCGGAGCGTCGGGAGACTCATGAGACAGATCCCGCTCGCAGGCGAAGAATCTTACGTACGGCCGGCACTGTCCGGTAACCTGGTCGCGAATGGTGCCGCGCAGCATGGGATAGCGCGCTTCGAGCGCGTCCAGGATCGAGCGCTGCGTGACCGGCGGCCCGACATCGAGCTCGACTTCGCCGGGCAAGCGCGCCAGCGTCCGCAGGTGCGCCGGCAGGATGACGTGGATCATGCGAGCGTCTGTACCTCGACCGAAAGCACGGCCGGAAGATCGCGCACGATGGAAGCCCAGTGGTCTCCGGCGACGGCGGACGCGTACACCTGGCCACCGGTTGTGCCGAAGTATACGCCGCACTCATCCAGCGAATCCACGGCCATGGCCTCCCGCAACACGTTCACGTAGCAGTCGCGCTGCGGCAGACCTTGGGTGAGGGGCTCCCACTCGTTGCCGCCCGTCCGGCTGCGGTACACGCGCAGCTTGCCCTCGGGCGGAAAGTGCTCCGAGTCGCTCTTGATAGGCACCACGTAGACGGTATCATCATCCTCCATCTGGATGAAGATGCCGCCAACTGTTGGAATTCTCGACGCAAACCGTTCGACCACCTCGGTGGAAGGAGTGATCGGGTAACCTGCGCTAAATCGCGCACCGGCTGCGAGCGCTCCCTCACAGCACGCATGGTCACCGTCGAGAAAGTGAACACCGGTGAGAACGCCTTTGGGGTCAGCGTGCATGGCGCGCCCCAAAGATGGCGAAGTCCGGGCAGTACATTCCGCACAAGTCGCAGCCACTGCATTTTTCGGCTGACACGACATGGGGTGCGTGATAACCCTTGGAATTATAAGCAGATGAAAGCGCGAGAACATGGGTGGGACAGAATTCGACACAGAAGCCGCAGCCCTTGCAGCGTTCCACAGTAATCGATACGAAACCCTTGGCCATGTGCGACCCTCCTCTCATGAGTCAGGGACATTCATGCACGCCAGGGGCCAAAATCGGAGCCATACGTATGAAATCGTTTACGGCATTGCCAAACGCAGATGGGGCCTGCGACGCCTTTGCAA
>JBKQVG010000031.1:0-3902 GCA_052325345.1 Bryobacteraceae bacterium | reverse complement strand
AACGGCACAACGGACATCGTGGCGTCGCCACACTCGAATTCGGAATTCACCTACCGGCCGGAGTTGGTGGACCAGAAGATCCGGGAACTCACGGCCGCAATCGATGGCAACCCGCGAATCCTGCGGGGGTGCGATTTTCATCTGAGCTTCGACAACCTCGATCACCTGCTGGACCAACCCGGCACATACACCATCAACGGCAAGCAATACCTGCTGGTGGAATGTCCGGACTTCCACGTAGGCAAGCATACCGAGACGGTGTTGCAGCGGCTGGTGGACGAGGAAATCGTACCCGTGGTGACGCATCCGGAGCGCAACCCGGTGCTGCAACGGAACCTGGAACGGGTGGGGGAGTGGGTGGATCTGGGATGCCTGGTGCAGGTGACGGCTCTATCCGTAACGGGGGGATTCGGGAGCTCCGCGAGCGCCGCGTGCAACAAGCTGCTGGAGCGCGGCATGGTGCATGTGGTGGCCAGCGACGCGCACGATCCGAAGCATCGCAGCCCAAACCTGGATACGGCGCGGAAGACCATTCTGGCGCGCTACGGCGGCGACGCGGCGGAAATTCTGTTTACGGAAAACCCGCGCAACATCATCGAAGGCCTTCCGGTGGCGGGGGGGAAACAACCGTGTTTGGAAGAGCCGAAGCGATGGTGGCAGTTCTGGAAAACGCAGACGGATTAGAATGCCAAAGGCCCTGATTACCGGCGTCACCGGGCAAGATGGTTCGTACCTGGCCGATTTTCTGCTCTCCAAGGGATATGAAGTCCACGGATTGAAGCGGCGGTCCTCTTCCTTCAATACGGACCGCGTGGATCATCTGTATGTGGACTCGCACCGGGCGGGCGCGAGATTTTTTCTGCACTACGCGGACCTGGCCGACGCGAGTTCGCTAGCGCAGTGCCTGGCGGCCATCCAGCCGGACGAGATCTACAATCTGGGGGCGCAGAGCCACTTCAAGGTCAGCTTCGATATCCCCGAATACACGATGGACGTGACTGGGCTGGGAGCGGTGCGGCTGCTCGAAAGCGTCCGCCGGACGGGCCTGCGTTGCCGGTTCTATCAAGCCTCGTCGAGCGAGATGTTCGGGAGCGCGCCGCCTCCACAGAACGAGACATCGCATTTTCACCCGCGCAGCCCGTACGCGTGCGCCAAGGTTCTAGCGCACCAGGCTACCGTAAATTACCGCGAGAGCTACGGGCAGCATGCCTCCTGCGGGATTCTTTTCAACCACGAAGCGCCGCGGCGCGGCGAGACCTTCGTAACGCGCAAGATTACGCGCGCGGTGGCGCGCATCAAGATGGGGTTGGAGGATGTGGTGTATCTGGGGAATCTGGATGCGCGGCGGGATTGGGGCTTCGCGGGGGACTACGTACGGGCCATGTGGCTGATGCTTCAGCAAGATGTCCCGGACGATTATGCGGTTGGCACGGGGGAATCTCATAGCGTTCGCGAGTTTGCGGAAGCGGCGTTCGCCCACGCCGGGCTGGACTGGCGGGAATACGTCCGGATCGACGCGCGTTACTACCGGCCGGCGGAGGCGCCCGACCTATGTGCGGATATCTCCAAGGCGCGGCGGGCTTTAGGATGGGCGCCGCGCACGAGTTTTCGCGAACTGGTGACCATGATGGTGGATGCGGATTTGGAAACCGCGGCCCGCAGCCTGAGGGGCGATGCGGACACGGCGGAAAAGCGTTTCGCGTGAGGCGTTGGTTTGTGCCGGCGGGCAGTGCGCCCATGCCGGGAGACCGGCATCAAGGCGTTAACTGGCGAAACAAGGTAGCGGCGCCGGAACTCAACCCCGGCCGGCTTCCGAGTTGGGTTGTCCACCACGTCACTTTCATCAAGTTCGGCTGGCTCAGATTCAGATCGATTTCGCCTCTGGCGCCATCGGTGGAAGTCCAGGCCAGAGCTGCCGACGATCCCGCTGGAGATTCGCCTTGGACTTGAAACACAACATCTTGAGACACCGCCGCGTTGGGAACCTTATATCTTCCACGATATTGGCCACTTAGGGTTCCATCCTTTTCGGTGAGCTGGAATTCGATGTCTACGGGCGGGTAGAGATGCGGATCGGGCTTCTCGATACCTGGCGCATAGAACCACTCCCCGGCCATGGAAGACCTTGGGATACTCGGGACGGAAGGCGCGGGCGCCCGGACTTCAGGCGCGCGAACCGCGAAAGGCGCAGTGGGAAGCGCGCCGGGAAGGGCAACCGGCGCCGGCAATAAACCGCCTTGAAGTCCCGGCGGCTCTGGTTTGGCGGGGATGGGCTTTTCCGGCAGCGCAACTCCAGCGGCGGATGGTAAGCCGGCGCCCGCTATGTGCTCCCCGAGCTCATGTTTGGCAGCCCGTTCAACGGGCCGGGAGGCGGGGGCCGTCCGGTTCGGCAGCGCGGCCGTGAGGTAAGCCGGCGGCGCGTAATACGTGGCGGCGGGGACGCGACTCGTCACAAACCAAAACCCGCTGCCGAAAATCATGCACCCCATCAAGACCCAGGCCCAATGCCGAAGAACGGCTTGGGCGACCCCGAATTTCTCCGGGGGCTGCACAAGCGGCTCCGCGTCGTGCGGGGTGCGATGCAGGGCGGCGCTAGTCAGATAAGGGGCCGCGAGGCTTTCATCGTAGGCACGGCGTTTTCCGGGGTCCAAAAGAACATTGAGGACCTCATGCACCCGTTTCATCTGACACGCGGCTACGGCTCGCAACTTCTCGTCAGTCTGACTATCAGGGTGCAGAACGCGGGCCAGCGCTTTGTAAGCCTGCCGAATCTCCGAAGCCGAAGCATCGCTGGAAACGCCAAATTCCTCGTAAAAATTCATCATGGACCCGTCAAGGCCTCCAGAGAGCACCGCTTACCGTAATACTCTATGACAAAGCACGGCCCGTTGGGAAGCCACGAACCATGCAGCGGCCCCAAATAGGCGCAAAACCTTAGACATGGGAGCGATGTATTCTTCATAACATATTACAAATAAAGCTTCTAGCAGAATATTGCATTGGTATTCTGTTTGTGATACAGTCTACGAAAGCGTGCTGACCAAGCCAGGAACCGCACAGCGCTAAGGTGTGCATGTTTGGTCAATTCCAGCCCGATTTTACGCCGGGGATGGGACTCACAATGCGTGAGCTTTGCCCGGTTGAGGAATTACAGGGTTAGTCCATCGTGTTTTCGTTTCTTCGATCCCCCTCCCTTTGTCTGATGGACTTCTCTCAAAATCAATAAGGGAGTTCGCCAGTGCAAAAAGTCCGAAGCCGTCTCATCAACTTCCGGGTGACGGATGAAGAACTCGAGCAACTCAAAGCCGCCGCATCCATTCAAGGGTCTCGCTGCCTCTCGGAGTTCGCGCGTCTTGTCATGCTGGGAACCGCAACCGGCGCACAATCGCCCGCAGGTCCAGAATCCCTGGACGGTAAATTGTCGCTATTCGACCGGCGTTTAAACGTTCTCGAAGCCAATATGGCGCGTCTTGTGGACGCGCTTGGCGAGCGAGAGGGCCACAGGCGGCAAGCCTGAGAAGGAAGGTGTCTCCATGCGTTTGACGTTTGTAATTTCGCTTTTTGCCGCGGTGGCGGCAGCCCAACAACCAGCAGCCGACGCCGGCGCTAATCTTCCGACTCAATCTATTGGGGCAAACGACCTCATTGGAGTCTCGGTTTACGGGGCCCCGGAGCTGAGCCGCACGGTTCGCGTTGGGGCGGATGGATTCATCCGGCTCCCCATGCTCAAAGAGCACATCAAGGCCGAGGGCCTATACCCCGCCGACCTGGAAACCGCCATTGCGGAAGCTCTCCGGAAAGAAGAGCTCTACACGGATCCGTTCGTCACGGTGACCATCGCCGAGTACCATAGCCGGCCGATCACCGTCTCCGGCGCCGTGAAGACGCCCCTGGAATTTCAG
>JBKQVG010000030.1:0-9507 GCA_052325345.1 Bryobacteraceae bacterium | reverse complement strand
CCGCGCCGGCGCGGCGGGCGTAACCTTCGGCAGCGAGACCTCGGGCGGCATCCGCAACGTCCAGGTGCTGGGCGGGCGGGTGCTGGCCGGGGTTCCCGTCGGCATCCTGTTCAAATCCGCCAGCACGCGCGGCGGCGCCATCGACGATATTCGCATCGAGGACATGATCATGGAAGGCGTGGGAACCGTGTTCAGCGTCGCCTTCAACTGGAACCCCAGCTACAGTTACGCCAAAATTCCGGAAGGCATGAAGAACGTACCCGAGTACTGGCGCGTGCTGGCTGAACCGGTGCCGCCCGAAAAAGGGCTGCCGCACTTGCAGAATGTCGTCGTCGCGCATATTCGCGCCACCGGCGCGCGGCAGGCGTTTTCGGTGGTGTCCTACAAGGATTCGCCGCTGCGTAATTTCCATTTCGACGATCTGCGGATCGAGGCGCGCTCCGCCGGCTCCATTCAGAACGCGGAAGACTGGATGTTTTCTAAGACCGAAATCCACAGCGCCGACGGCAGCCACGTTGTCGTCAAAGACTCGACCGGCGTGACCGGTTTGCCATGACCGAGAGCTTTCAGCGATCAGCACTCAGCCCGCGCGGTTTAGCTGACCGCTGAATGCCGGCGGCTTGTTCTAATCCGTCGCTTCGGCCCGGTGCCTGACGTCGATGCCTTTCACCATGAACAGGACGTCTTCGGCGATGTTGGTGGCGTGGTCGGCGATGCGCTCCAGGTTCTGGGCGATGAACATCAGGGCCACGGAGCGATTGATGGTGCCGCTTTCCTCCTGCATGAATTCCAGCAACTCGTTGTAGACCGCGTCGCGCAGATGGTCCACTTCGTCGTCGGAGCGCAGCACCTTGCGCGCCAGCTCGGCGTCGCGTTCGGCGAAGGCGTCGAGGGCGTTATGGACCATGCCCTGCGCCAACTCGGCGATTTTGGGAATATCGATCAGGGGACGAATCACCGGCTCCTTCATGAGCGTGAGCGACCGCTCGGTGATGTTCACCGCCAGGTCGCCCATGCGCTCCAGGTCGGTATTGATTTTGATGGCCGAAGTCAGAAAGCGCAGGTCGCGCGCCATGGGTTGGAACAGCGCGAGCAGACGGGTGGCCAGATCGTCGATTTCCATCTCGTGCTGGTTGATCAGCGCCTCCGTCCACATGACCTCTTTGGCCATCTGCTCGTTGCGTTCCACCAGCGAGTAGACGGAGTTGTGGATGGACGACTCCACCAGCCGGCCCATATCGACCAGCTTGTGCTCCAGCTCTTCCAGTTCGTCGCGAAAGTGGCGCATGGCTTCTACCCGAACCGTCCCGTGATGTAGTCCTCGGTTTCCTTCTTGGCCGGCCGCTTGAAGATCTTGTCCGTCCGGTCGAATTCTATCAGCTTGCCCAGCAGGAAGAATCCCGTGAACTCCGCCACGCGGGCGGCCTGCTGCATGTTGTGGGTGACGATCACTTGGGTGCATTGGTTCTTCAAACTGAACATCAGGTCTTCGATTTTGGCGGTGGCGATGGGGTCGAGGGCGGAGCAGGGCTCGTCGAGCAGGAGCACCTCCGGGTCTACCGCCAGGGCGCGCGCGATGCAAAGCCGCTGCTGTTGGCCCCCGGAGAGGGAATATGCCGATTCGTGGAGCTTGTCCTTGACCTCGTCCCAGAGCGCCGCCACGCGCAAGCTGTGCTCCACCTTTTCCGCCAGCGACTTCTGGCCGGCGAGACCGTTAATGCGGATTCCAAAGGCGATGTTGTCGAAGATCGACTTGGGAAAAGGATTGGGACGCTGAAAAACCATGCCCACGCGGCGCCGCAGGCTGGTGACATCGACGGTTTCGAGCACGTTCTCCCCGTCGAGGGTGACCGTTCCCTCCGCCCGCGAGTGGCGCACCATGTCGTTGATGCGGTTGAGCGTGCGCAGAAACGTGGATTTGCCGCAACCGGAGGGACCGATCAGAGCGGTGATGCGCTTTTCCGGCACCTCTATGTTGATATCGTGCAGCGCTTGATAAGCGCCGTAAAAGAAATTGAGGCTTTTGACCGAAATCTTCGGCGGAGAGGCCGCTGGAGCGACCGCCGCACCGCCCGAAACTGTTAGTGGTGGACTTGACACATGCGGCTCCCGAGTTACTAAGTTGCGCGCGGTATCCATAACTTACGCCTTTTGCACCGCGCTTCCCCGCGAAAGAACCCAGCGCGCGGCAATATTGGTTACCAGCACCATGGCCAGCAGGACCAGTCCCGCGGCCCATGCCTGGCGGTGCCAGTCCTCGAAAGGCGACATGGCGTGGGTGAAAATCATGACCGGGAGAGCGGCCATCGGCTGTTTCACGCTGGTGGCCCAGTATTGGTTGTTGAGCGCGGTAAACAGCAGCGGCGCGGTTTCACCGGCAATGCGCGCCACGCCCAGAATCATGCCCGTCAAGATCCCGCGCATGGCGGCGGGGACCACCACGGTAGCGACCATTTTCCATTGCGGAGCGCCCAGCGCCAGCGCACCTTCGCGAAGCGATCGCGGGACGCCGAGAAGAAACTGCTCGGTGCTGCGCAGGGCGATGGGTATCAACATCAGGCTGAGGGCGAAACCGCCGGCCAGCGCCGAGAAAGAGTGCATGGGCGCCACCACCACCCCCCAGGCGAAAACGCCGATCACGATGGAGGGCACGCCATTGAGCAAATCCGCCATGTATCGGACCGTCGCGGCGAAACTCTTGTTACCGAATTCTGCCAGGTAGACGCCGCCCAGGAATCCCACCGGCAGGCCGATCACCGCGGCCAGGCCGACCATGATGGCACTGCCCACAATGGCGTTGGCCATGCCGCCGCCCACTTGCCCCTGCGGCAGCGGTAGCTTGGTCAGGAAATCCCAGTTGATGGATTTGCCCCCGTTCCACACCAGGTAGCCCAGAATCACGAACAGCACCGAAACCGTCAGCAGAGTACAGACACCGGTGGCGGCCAGCATCACGTTGTTCACGAACTTGCGAAAGCCCAGCCGCCTCATGCAGCCGTACCCGTCCCTTTGCCGCGCGTGGCCATTACCAGCAGGCGCGCTAATGCGTTGATGATGATCGTGATCAGGAACAGCACCAGGCCCAACTCCACCAGGGAGCTCTGATAGAGCTTGCCCACGGCCTCGGTAAACTCGTTGGCGATGACGGCGGCGATGGTATAGCCGGAAGCCAGCAAGGAGGCGTGGATATTGGGATCGTTGCCGATCACCATGGTGACCGCCATAGTTTCGCCCAGCGCGCGCGCCAGGCCCAGGAAAATCGATCCGAGGATGCCCAGGCGGGCGTACGGCACCACCACCCGGGAAGTGGATTCCCACCGCGTGGCGCCCAACGCCAGGGCGGCTTCGCGCTGATCGCGGGGTACTTCCAGCAGAGATTCGCGGGAGATGGAGATGATAAAGGGGAAGGTCATCACCGCCAGCACCACGCCGGCCGCGAGATACCCGAATCCCAGGGAAGGGCCGCTGAAAAGAACGCCGACCACGGGAGCTTCTCCCAGGGTGTGCTTGAGGAACGGCTCCACGTAATCGCGCAGCAGGGGAATGATGGTGAAGGCTCCCAGCAATCCATAAATCACGCTGGGTACCGCGGCCAGCAACTCGACCAGAAAGGTACACGATTCCGCCAGCTTGGGAGGCGCCAATTCGGCCAGAAAGATGGCCGCACCAACTCCCAGGGGCACGGAGATCAGCAACGCCAGAACCGAGGTGAGCAGCGTCCCATAGACGAAGGGCAGCGCGCCAAAATCGCCGGCCACCGGGTCCCAGTTGGTGCCGGTGAGAAAGTGCAGCCCGAATTTGGCGCGCGAAGTCCCGGAGCTCTGCCAGAGCTGCCAGACGAGCAAAACCGTAACCAGCAACACGCTGGCGGCGAAAACCAGGGTGAGGAGCCGCGCGGTTTCGTCGCCGCTCCACACCCTGGTCTTGCGTTTCGGACTCGGTACCGAAATGGCCGGAGACGACATGCTTAGTTCACGAGGTCAATCTGCTTCAATTCCCTCGTTACGACTTCTTTCGGCAGAGGAGCGTAACCCAGACCCGCGGCTTCCTTCTGTCCATCGGTCAGCATCCAGCGCAGAAAATCTTTGATGGCTTTACGCTTGGCCGGATCCGGAATGTGGCTGGGAATCAGAAGGTAGGTGAAAGTGGAAATGGGATAAGCGTCCTTGCCGGGCGCGTTGACGATGGAGACGCGGAAATCGGCAGGCATGCTCTTCGCCGCGCCCGCCGCTGCAGCGGTCACGGTGGCGGCGGTCGCGTTGACGAATGCGCCGCTTTTGTTCTTCATCTCGGCATAAGCAATGTGGTTCTGCGTGGCGTAAATCAACTCTACGTAGCCGATAGACCCGGGCGTGCTTTCGACCATGCCCGCAACTCCGTCGTTGCCTTTCTGGCCGGTGCCGGTGGGCCATTTCGGCGAAGGCGCCGCGCCCACTTTGCTCTTCCACTCGGGGCTGACGCTGGAAAGATAATCGGTGAATACGAATGTGGTGCCGCTGCCGTCGGAGCGGTGTACGACTATGATCTCATCGGGAGGCAGCTTGACGCCCGGGTTGTCCTTGGCGATTCTTGGATCGTTCCATTTGGCGATCTTGCGTAGGTAAATATCCGCCAGCGTGTCGGGAGAGAACTTCAATTGCTGGCTGACGCCCCGCAGGTTGTAAACGATGACCACGCCGCCGAGGACGGTCGGGAAATGATAGGCCTTAATTTTCAGAGCCGCGATCTGTTCGTTGGACATGGGAAAGTCCGACGCCCCGAAGTCCACCGTTCCCGCCGTCAACTGCTGAACACCGGCGCCGGAACCGATCGATTGATAGTTGATCTCGACGCCGGTCTTGTTCTTGTATTCGTTGAACCATTGTGAATAGATCGCGTTGGGAAACGTCGCCCCCGCCGCGTTAATCGATTGCCCTACCGCAATCCCCGCAAACCAGAGCCCGGCAAACCCCGCCAGGGCCAGAGTGCTGCTCATTCTCATTTTCGGTTTATTCCTTTCTCCAAGTTCTCACGCTGAAGTTACAAACAGGTTGCCGGCTTGTTACAATTTGGCAACGAATACAACCGCTGCATAATCAATACGTTAGAGGCTTCGATCCAACTATTTCGAGGACGGCGCACCGCCGGGAAGCGTGTAGCGGACGTCCATGTAGATGGTGTTGTCGTGGGTAGCCTTGGGTGCGCCCAATGCCACATACCAAGGATCGCGAGTGGCCCACTCGTACTGGCCGATCAGGCTCAGGGCGCCGTAACGCGCGTCCTTCCAGAAAGTATTGGTAAAGCCGATGGTGAACTCCTGGACGGCGCGGTTCTGGCTGTTGGCCGAACCGCGGTAACCGTAGCCGACCAGGCTGGTGCCGTTGGCGTCGACCGCCACGTCGCGGCCGATATAAATACCGCCGTAGTAGCCCCAGAGCTGAAGGCTGTTGGTGGCATTGGCCTCGAAGCCTTCATTGAAGCCGCCGGCGTGAATGGGGCTGATGCTGCCGTCGGAGCGAACCACGAAATCGGGCGCCTGGCCGAACAGGTAACGGCCGCCGCCATCGCTCCAGTAGTTGTTGGAAATCAGGCGAAGGTTCTTGACCACTTCCAGGTTGGCATTGAACGAGCCGCCCGCACCCACTTTGGTGAAATAGTCGCCGGAAAAGGCCGTGCCGGTGGTGGTGTTCCAGAGCTTGAATGTCCGCTCGATGCCAGCCACTTCCACGTGTACACGCGAGGTGGGATCGGCGGCCACTTTGACGATGATGTCCGGGTGCAGGTTGGGGGTCACGAGCACATTGGTCTGGTTATCGATTTCGGTGCCCGCGAGACCGGTGAGAGCCGAGGGCAGAACAATCGACGAGCCGCCCGCGGAACCGCCCATGTACTGGTCCGGGTTCTCCAGCGCCAAGCCAATCGCCACCTGATTGGTGGGATGGAAGACGACGCGTACGCCCGGCTGCCGGGTCCAGGTCAAACCCGCAATGTAATTCACGTCCATTACTTGGCTGTAGAAGATGTCCCCGGGCAGAGGCGAAATGCCTTTTCGGTTCGGGGTCAGCATCGACCAGCTCTGGCCGGCCAGAAACTCGAGCTTGTCCTTGCGGATATCCACCCAATACAGCCGGACGCGCGGCACGAAAGCACCGTTGGTGACGCCCAGGTTGTTGCTTCCGCTGGTGCCCAGAAAGTCGAATTCGTTATAGCCGATGAAGTGGGCGCCCTTCCAATTGCCGTCGATGCGGAACCCGAGACGGGAGTTCTGCGGGCTGAAGCGGAATTCGGAGAGCTTGGCCGAGGTGGCAGTGTTGTACGGAATGCTGCCGAAGCTGGTGCCGATACCCGAGCCGGCGTCCTTGTCGCGCCACACGCCAGTCAGGTCCATAAAGCCCACCGGCATAATGCTTACGTTGCCGATCAGAAGTTGCAGCGGGGAAGGGGCATTGGAGTTGTCCGCCTGAGCGGGCGGATAGTACGCGGGAGACGGACTGGGCGCCGCCGGGGAAGCGGAAGCCGTGGATGGCAGCGTACCGCTGGTGCTGGCCACCAATCCGCCCACGTGCGGCAGAGGAGCCGGAGCGGCGTTCGTCGGCACGCTGGAAGCGCTAGCCGCGGCAAGGCGATCGAGCGCGCGCTGTTGATCCGCCAATGCCTTCTGCAGCAGGTCGATCTCCTTCTGCTGCGTGACCAGTTTGGCCTTTAATTGCTGCACATCGTCGTTGTTTCCGCTTTGGGCCTGGACAACGGGCAAACCCAGCACGGACAACAGACACAGTGAAAGTGTTAGCTTCGCGGGTTTCATATTGAAAGGCGAGTATAGTCGGCGGCAAGTTAGAAAACGATGAAAATTGGTTTACGCAGAGGTTATTCGGAGCCGTAATTCGGTTACAGGACGCACGAATGGCTGTTAGGGTAAGACAACCCCGAAAGGCCTGTCCTACGCGCCGGCGGCTTGCCGTTCGGCCTGCGCCAGTTCGCGGGCGTGGCGCTCCAGGTCGGAGCGGGGCACGGTCACCAAGTCCTTGTCCATATCCTCACCGGTGCGTACCAGGTCCAGCAGGTGGAGCGCGGCCAGGCGTCCGCACCAGGCGTCGTCCATCGGGCGGCCGAGGGCCCGGCTCACCGCCAGCAGATCGGCGTGGGGCAAGGCGATTGTCTTAGCGGTCTGGGTCCCATCTTCACCGCGGAGCAGAAACTTGACATCGACGGTATCGGCGTGACGAATGGAAATGGCGGTTTGCAGCCACTTGAGCAGCACTTGGTAGTTGAGGCCAAACGGGTCCGGCCCGGCTTCGAACTGGCGGAAGTTGAGCATCTCCCGCTATCTTATCAATAGCGGCAGTTGCACGAGACTTGCCGCCAGGAGTCCTTATGCTAGTAGCCCAATTGACGGCGCCGCGCGAATTCCGCCTGACGCAGCAAGAGATCGAAGAACCCCAACCGGGCGAAGTGCAGGTGCGGGCCGATTCGGTAGGCATCTGCGGTTCGGATGTGCATTCGTACGCGGAGGGCGCCGTTGGCGATACGCCCGCCGTATACCCGATGGTTCTGGGGCACGAGCCCGCCGGAACCGTGGTCAAGGTCGGCGCGGGTGTGACCGGATGGTCGCGCGGCGACCGCGCCGTGCTGGAGCCGGCGCACTACTGCTACCACTGCGAGTTTTGCCGATCGGGGCGCCACAATATCTGCGCCCAAATTCGTTTTCTGAGCACTCCGGGCAACCCCGGCTTCTTTCGCGAACGGGTCAATCTGCCGCTGGCCAACGTGATGCCGGTTCCCAACGGGCTTTCTCTGGATGTCGCCAGCCTGGTCGAGCCGCTGGCCGTCGCGATGCACTCCATGAAATTCGCCGCGGTGGAGCTGGGTGAAACCGTGGCTGTGTGGGGCGCCGGCCCCATCGGCCTGTTGACCATCGCCTGCCTGAAGTTGGCCGGCGCCGGGCGCATCTTCGCCGTGGAGCCCGTGGCGCACCGCCGCGAACTGGCCAGGCACATGGGCGCGCACGCCGCGCTGGCCGCGGCGGATGCCGATCGCCAGATCGCGGCCGACACCGCCGGCCGCGGAGTGGATTGCGCCATCGATTGCGCCGCCAAGGCGGACACCATCAATGCCGCCATCCGCGCCGCGCGCAATGGCGGCCGGGTGGTGCTCACGGGCATACATTCCGGCACTCACGCCGAGTTCGAGGTTTCGCCCATGCGCCGCAAGGAACTCGCCATCTTCAACGTGCGCCGCTCCAATCATGAATCGGAAGCCGCCTTGGAGCTGATCGCGAGCCACACCGCGTGGTTTGCGCCGCTGATCACTCATACCCGGCCGCTCGCCAAGATCGCGGAGGCCTTCGAGCTCACCGAAGCGTACGCGGACGGAGTGGGCAAACTGATCGTGCGCTGCGGAGAATAGAGGTCACCGTGGGGCAGACCATCGTTGTTTGTGGTCTGCCCTACATCCCGCGCTCGACCAGATCCACTTGTCCTCGGCGTTCGCCAGTCCGGCGCGCATGGGATTGCTTTCCACGTAGCGGATCACGTCCTCCAGCTCTTCAGTCGACCGGACTGCGATCAGAGAGCGTCGAAAAGAATCCGGCTGGCAGACCACCAAAAACGACGGTCTGCCCCACGCGAATCGTGCCGCAGGGGCCAAGAATCTCCCAATAAGATTCAGGCCTACATGGGATGCGGCGATCTCGCCGCTTCAAGCGGGCTATGCAGGCTCACCGCCTGCTTCCGTCTCAAATGCCCCCCGCAGTTTTTCCCAGGTCGTCTCGAGCGCCTCCGGCAATACGCGCGTCTCGCCCGTTACGGTCATGAAACTGGTGTCGCCGATCCACCGCGGGAGCACGTGCAAATGCAAATGGGAGGCAATGCCGGCGCCGGCGGCCTCGCCCAGATTCATTCCCAGGTTTAGCCCGTTCGGCCGGTACAACTTCTTCAAATGCCGCACGGCGCGGCGGCCCAGCCGCATCATCTCCGGCAGCGCATCGGGCGGCAATTCTTCCAGGTCCGCGAGGTGGGCGTAGGGAACCACCATCAGGTGCCCGGAGGTGTATGGAAATCGGTTGAGGATGACAAAATGATGAGTCGCCCGGTGCACCACCAGCCATTCCCGGTCGTTTCCGGCGGCCGCCGCGGCGCAGAATACGCACGCACTCCGATTCCCCAACCCGGCGACGTACTGAAATCGCCAGGGTGTCCACAGATAGTCCATGAGAGTCCGGCCGCGGAAGGGCTACGGGTTGGCCAGGGGTTCCGGAGCCGGCGGGGGCGCGCTCGGGATGGCGGAATTATTCACCACGTCTTTCAATTCCTTGCTCGGCTTGAAGTAAGGGATTTTCTTGGCAGGCACTTCTACTCGCGCGCCGGTCTTCGGATTACGGCCGATCCGGGGCTGCCGCTGGCGCGTCCGGAAACTTCCGAAACCGCGGATTTCGATCTTGTCGCCAGTACGCAGTGAGCGCACGATGCTGTCGAAAATGGCCTCCACGATCACCTCGGATTCCTTCCGGGTCATCTCAACCACGCGGGA
>JBKQVG010000029.1:0-4847 GCA_052325345.1 Bryobacteraceae bacterium | reverse complement strand
ACCACCCGGCGAATCACTTCCTCCGCGCTCTCGCGCACTCTCAGAATCTGGCCATTGGTCAACGTAATCACTGTGTCCGGCGTGACATCAATGTGTTCGATCAGGTCGGAGTTCAGCACCAGGGTTGTCTGATTCAATCGGGTCAGCCAGATCATCCGCTCTCCACGGATTAATATCGGCGGCCCGCCCACAAAACATTAATGCGTGACGTTCATGGAAGTGGGGAGTGGTCCGATATGACAAGTGGAGGCCGTTGATGACTGCTGCACCGGTTTTGAAGCAAGCGACCCGTAACATGTTCCGCCATCGGGCGTTGTCGGAGGAGCAGTGTCGGCTGCCCCGGACTTCGCGCCTGACGGCCGTGGACACGGAGCGCCGCGAGGTGCTCGCAAGCGTGCGCCGTGCCATGCGCCAGAAAACCATGGAACCGGCCCGGAGCGCCGCCTGTCGTTTTCTACTACAACACCTGGCCAGGGGCTAGCCGCGACCGCCGCCCCACCCTGAACAAGCCAATCGCGCCCCCCGGCGGCGGAGTTTGACCAGCCTCAGCGTACCAACGCCGTGCGGGCCATGTAGACGATGGCCGACGACGCCGCGTCATACACTGGTGTCCATGGCGGCTCCCGTTTCGATCTACCTCCTGCGTCATGCCATTGCCGAAGACGCCCGGCCCGGCATTTCCGACCCGGAACGCGCGCTCACCGACGAGGGCAGGCAAAAACTGCGCCGCGTGCTGAAGCGCGCGCGCGCGGCCGGGGTCCTCCCCGGCTTGATTCTTTCCAGCCCTTATCGCCGCGCTCTGGAGACGGCGGACCTGGCGGCGCAGGCCTTGGGTTACCAGGGCAAAGTGGTGGAGACTCCGGCGCTCGAACCGATGGCCTCGCCTCACGACGCCTGGGACGAAATCCGCCGGCGCCGCGGCGAAGAAGCCGTCCTGCTCGCCAGCCACGAACCGCTGATGAGCTCCATGGCGGCATTCTTGCTCCGTTCCCCGGCCTTGGCCGTGGACATGAAGAAGGCCGCCCTTGTCCGCATCGACTGCCAGAATCTGGGACCGGAACCAGATGGCGTGCTCAAATGGATGTTGACGCCGGCCATTAGTGGAGATTAGATGAAAATCGCCAAAGCTACCAATCTCTACGAGGCTTGGCTCGCGCGCCACTTGACTCTTCTCGACGCCGACCTGAGCCTCAAGCACGAGCAAATGCGTCTGGCCGTCTTCCCCTTCCTGCGGGCCACGTTTTACCGCTGGGCGCAGATCTGGGCGGACGTAGTGGGCGACGCGGCGCGCGCCCCCGCCGTGCTGGCCGTGGGCGACCTTCACGTGGAAAACTTCGGCACCTGGCGCGATATCGAAGGCCGCCTGATCTGGGGCATCAACGACTTCGACGAAGCCTGGTCCATGCCCTATACCAACGATCTGATTCGCCTCGCCACCAGCGCCCTGCTGGCGGAAATCACGTGCGGAGAAAAGGCCGGCGTCGAAGCCATAGTTAGAGGGTATCGGGAGGGAGTGGAAGCCGCCGGCCGCGCCTTCGTGCTGGCCGAGAATCATCCCGTGCTCCGCCACATGGCCACGGCGCGATTGCACGAGCCGGAACGCTATTGGGAAAAGCTGCACGCCCTGCCGGAGGAGACCGGCGAGCCGCCGGCCGGCGCCATGAAGGCCATCGCCCGCATGCTGCCCGAAAAGGGCCTGCATTGGAAGGTCTCGCACCGCGTGGCCGGGCTCGGCAGCCTGGGCCGGCAGCGCTTTGTCGCGGTGGCCGAGTGGCACGGCGGATCGCTGGCCCGCGAGGCCAAGGCGCTGGCTCCCTCGGCCTGCGTTTGGGCCGAGCGCGGCGGCGGCTGCGCGCCGATTCGCTATCAGGAAATCGTCGATCGCGCCGTGCGCTGCCCCGACCCGTTCGTCCGCCTGCAAAAGCGCTGGATCGTGCGGCGGCTGGCGCCGGACTGCTCCCGCATCGAACTGGCTTCCTTGCCGGAGAATCGCGATGAAGTCCGGCTGCTGCACGCCATGGGTTTTGAAACCGCCAACGTCCACCTGGGCTCGTTGAAGCCGCGCGTCTTGCTGGCCGACTTGAAAAAGCGCCCGAGCGGCTGGCTGCTCGCCGCGGCGCGCAAGATGCAAAACGCCGTCCGCGCCGATTTCAAAGATTACGCCAAACGCTGAACGGCCGCCGCGGCTTGGCGCCCCCCTCCGCCGTTATGGTATGAATCAGCCATGCGACCCGCAAGCGTTCGTGCCGCGATTCTGCTGTTTTGCGTTTCGCCTTTGACGCTGGTCTACGCCCAAACCGCTCCCGTTCTGGACATTCGATGGGATGCCGTTTCCCAGCTTTCGAAGACGGTCCCTACTCTGCAGGTGGTGGTAAATCCGCCACTACGGCGTGGGTCCACCATCCATGATGCGGCCTTTCGTGCCCTGGCCGGTCTGGGGGCGGAGTATGTCCGCTATGTCCCCTGGCTTCCCTACCCGAAACTCGCGGTCGCCGAACTCGATCCCGGCTCGTGGGATACCTCGCTGATCGATCCGATGACAATCGATTTCTTCCACGCCACCGAGGGCCATAACACCATTCTGAACTTCAGCACGATTCCCGCCTGGCTCTTCAAGACCGACAAGCCGGTGACGTATCCGGCCGATCCCGACGTGGCCGCCTGGAGCTATACACAAGGCACGGACCTGGTCGAGGGCGGCCTCGAGAAACTCGCCGATTACTACGCGCGGCTGGTGAGCTGGTATACCAGGGGCGGTTTCACCGACCGGCAAGGCAAGCGCCATACCTCCAACTTTCATTTCAAGATTCCGTATTGGGAGGTCTTCAACGAGCCCGATTCTGAGCATAGGATGTCGCCGCGGGATTATGCTGCCCGCTATGACGCGGTGGTGGCCGCCATCCACGCCGTGTCGCCCGAAACGAAATTCGTGGGCCTCGCCCTCGCCGCCCCCAGCACGCATCCGGAGATGTTCGAGTACTTTCTCGACCACAACAACCACCGTCCCGGCACCCCGCTCGACATGATCTCGTATCACTTCTACGCAACCCCGGCCGCGGCCGAGACGCCCGGCCACTGGCAGTACACGTTTTTCGACCAGGCCGACGGATTCCTCAATACCGTCCGCTACGTCGAGCAGATCCGCAAACGGCTGTCGCCCGAAACGCGCACGACGCTCGATGAGATCGGCAGTATCCTCCCCGGCGATCCTGCCGGGAAGGAAACCATTCCCGATATCTATTGGAACGCCTCGGGCGCGCTTTATGCATACGTTTACCTCCACGCCATGCGTATGGGAATCGACATTGTCGGCGAGTCGCAGTTGGTCGGTTATCCGACGCAGTATCCGAGCGTGAGCCTGGTGGATTGGAGGACCGGAAACCCGAATGCGCGCTTCTGGGCGCTCAAGCTGATCCACGATAACTTCGCGCCGGGCGACAGGCTCGTCGAGACGCGCGGTGCGCCGAACGACGTACTGGCGCAGGCGTTCATTACCCCCAAGGGCCGCGCCCTGCTGGTGGTGAACAAGCGCGACGCGAAGACCACCGTCCGGCTCAAGGACGAATGGAAGGAGGCGGAAGTGTCGGTGGTCGATTCCTCGGCGCCCCCGCGCGGAGCATCGCTAATAGAATCGGCTATCGAACTCGGTCCCTTCGCCGTCGCCGTAATTCACGGGAAGTGAGTGGGCTCGCCCGCACGGTGTTACTCGGGGCCAACGAGGGCGTCCACCCTGGTTGGGGCCGGACCGATCGAGTGGCGGAAAGTGATGGTCTGCGCTGCTCCTAAGGCAGCGCGCCCGGCTCCGTCACGAATTTCGCCACCGCTTCGGGTGTGGTAACCTCGCCGCCGGCTATGGCCAGAGCCAGCGGTACCGTGGAGAGCGCGGAAAACTCGCCGTCGAACGACATGCCGGTTTGCTCTCCGGGCAAATGAACGATAAAAGGTACGTGAACGTCCTGGCCGCCGTCGATGCGCGTGGGGAATCGGGCCGGATGGTCGGAACTGAGAATCAGGGCCGTTCTCCCCTCCAGGCCGGATTGGGAAAGCGCTTTCACCACCTTCGCCACCGTGCGGTCCACTAACTGAAGGGTGGCATCGTAACCGGTGGTTCCGTTAGCGGCGGCATAAAAGTAGGGCGTATGCGGAATGTTGAAGTGGACCAGGGCCAGGCCGATACCCGCGTCGGCCGCGGTGCGGCGCGCGAAGTCCGCCAGCGCTCTGTATTCGCTAGCATGGCGAAAGGCAGTCAGCCTTTGCCCGAAGGGGGCGAGCAGGGAGTTTTCGGCGAGCAGCCGGGTTTCCTGCCAGGCGGCTTCGCCGAAACCGGGACCGACGGCGTTCGACCGGTCATACAGATGATCCCAATAACATGAAGAAACCTGCGCGCCGAAGCATCGGCAATACGGCAGATACCAGCCTCCCACCGCCGAGTTCCAGCCGTGTGTGCGCGCCAGCGAAAAGAAATTGGGGCCCTCGCCGAAACGCGCCCGGCTGCCGTCGGCAAATTCCAGATCCATGCGCCGCGCGTCCACAATTTGTTCCCTTACCACGCGTTTGGCATATAACAGCGACGGCATCGAAACCACGGTGTACATCGATCGTACCGGCTGGCCGCCGGCTTCGGCGGACACCGCCCGCATTCCCACGAACGATTCCTGCGCCAGCCGGTCGATCGCCGGCAGCGAGGTCCCGGCAAGCCGGTGAGTGAAGCTCAGCCGCTGGTCCCACTCGTCGAAGATCAGCCAGAGGACCCGAACCGGAGGTCCACCGGGAAGGCGCGCGGCCAGGGGCGGATCCGCGGGCAGCGGACGAGGCATAAGCACGACGGCGCCCACGCCGCCAAAAGT
>JBKQVG010000028.1:0-12111 GCA_052325345.1 Bryobacteraceae bacterium | reverse complement strand
TTCAAGACCAAGACCAAAGAGATCGAGCTGCTGATCAGCTTACACTCAATTTAACACGGTAAGGACAATAAGCGCTTTGAGCGCTTCACATTATCATACCACCACCTCTGGTGGTGGTATTTGAATTAGATGATTATTTCGATCAGGAAATTAAAACGGACATGGATAATCCAACGATCGGACTCGTTCTTATGCGGAGGTATCTTTGACGCTCCCGGTCTTCAGCGCAAACTAACCACACTGGAAGAGCAGATCGGGCAGGCGGATTTCTGGTCGCAGCCGGAAAAAAGCCAGAAAGTGATGCAGGACCGCAAGCGGCTGGAAGAATCCATCGCCAACGACGGCCGCATCCGCTCTCTCACCGAGGAGCTGGACACCCTGTTCGAGCTGGCGCGCGAAGGCGAAAACGTCTCCGGCGATATCGAGCAGGCCGTCAAACCTTACGGCGAGCTGCTGGAGCGCCTGGAAACCGCCATGCTGCTCTCGGGCGAAAACGACGCGCTCAGCGCCATCGTCACCATTCACCCCGGCGCGGGCGGAACCGAAAGCCAGGATTGGGCTGAAATGCTGCTGCGCATGTACCTGCGATGGGCGGAGCGGGAAGGCTTCCAGACCGTGATCACGGACCGGCTGGAGGGCGAAGGCGCGGGCATCAAATCCGTTACCTTCGAAGTCAACGGCCCCAACGCCTACGGCTTGCTGCAGTCGGAAATCGGCGTGCACCGCCTGGTGCGGATCTCGCCGTTCGATGCCAACGCGCGCCGCCACACTTCCTTCGCTTCCGTGTTCGTCTACCCGCAGGTGGACGACGAAATCAAGATCGAAATCGACCTGGACGACTTGCGCATCGATACATTCCGCTCTTCGGGCGCCGGCGGCCAGCACGTCAATATGACCGATTCGGCGGTCCGCATCACCCACTTCCCCACCGGCATCGTGGTGCAGTGCCAGAACGAGCGCTCGCAGCACAAGAACCGCGACTCGGCGATGAAGCAACTGCGGGCGCGGCTCTACGAATTCGAGCTGGAGAAGAAGCGCGTGGAGACGCGCAAGACCGAGGATTCCAAGCTCGAAATCAATTTCGGCAGCCAGATCCGCAACTACGTGCTGGCTCCTTACCGCCTGGTGAAGGACCTGCGCAGCAAGCTCGCCCTGGGCGACGTGGACCGCGTTCTGGAAGGCGGCCTGGACCCGTTGATCCACGCCTTCCTGGTGTGGCGCAAAACCGGCAAGATCGCCGGCGACGACAAGGACGAAACGCCCGAATGACGCGCCTGCCGAGCTGCGACGAACCCAGAAGGCATGGGAAAAACAAATTAGAGCCGCGGATGAACGCCGATGAACACAGATAAATTCTTTGTTTTGATCGTCTGTGTTGATCTGTGTTCATCTGTGGCTCGATTCCTTTGCGGCTTTGTAGGGGCGCGCTGGCGAGGCCCGGAGTTCCGGTGAGCGTCGCCGAAGCCGCCCGCTTGATCCGCGCCGGCCGGCTGGTGGCGTTTCCCACCGAGACCGTCTACGGCCTGGGCGCCAATGCTCTGGATGCGGCCGCGGTGGAACGGATTTTCGCCGCCAAAGGGCGTCCGCGCACCAGCCCGATGATTGTGCACGTCGACTCCATCGAAATGGCGCGGCGGTACGTGTCGGCATGGCCCGCCGCGGCGGAGACTCTGGCGCGGCATTATTGGCCCGGCCCGCTGACCCTGGTGCTGCCCAAGCAAGCGGAGATTCCCGGCGTGGTCACGGCCGGCCTCCCTACAGTGGGAATCCGGATCCCGGCGCATCCCCTGGCCCTGTCGCTAATTCGCGAAGCAGGCGTTCCCATCGCCGCACCCAGCGCCAACCGGTTCACCGAGCTTTCTCCCACCGCCGCCGGCCACGTGCCGGAAGCGCTCGCCGACTATGTCCTCGATGGCGGACCGGCGCGCGTGGGCATCGAATCCACCGTGCTTTCGCTCGCCGGCGCGCCCACCCTGCTGCGGCCGGGTGTGATTCCTCTTCCGGAGATCGAAGCCCTAATCGGCCCGGTCGACACCCTCGCGGCGCCGGCCGAAGGCGCGCATCCTTCCCCCGGCATGCACGCCCGCCACTACCGGCCTTCCACGCCGCTCTATCTTTTGCCGGCCGGCGCCGCCACGCCGCCGGGCCGCGGGCAATGGCTGCGCCTGGGAGTCGAAATGCCGCGCGACCCGCTCGCCTACGCCGCCGCGCTCTACGGCACCCTGTATCGGCTGGACCGGGAAGATCTAGATTGGATCGCCGTCGAGCAACCGCCGGAAACGCCCCCGTGGGCCGGCGTGCTCGACCGCCTGCGCCGCGCCGCTTGGGGACGCTAAGTGGGACATTCGCTGTAACAATATAAATCTAAATCACTTATTTTCCTCATCACAAGCCAATTTCACCCAAGTCTTCCCTGTGGGCAAACTTCACCCCATGCACAAAAATGCACACAGCACCCTGCCGCCAGCCGGCAAATCTCATCCCTCATCTATACAAGAGCAACCTGCCCTTCAGATGGTTCCGCTCAACAATACCAGGGCTCGGTCAGGTACGGAATCGTGGCGCGGGCGGCGAGGGGGATATCGGGGAACTCGCTGGTCTGGGCGGCGCTCCAGATCTTGCGGAAAATACCGGCCCGGGGCGCGTGCCGGCGTTCTTCGGCTTGAATCAAAGTCTGAATCGTGGATTGCAGGCGGTCCAGCGCGGGGTCGTCGCTCTGCCACGGGTAAGCCAACGACCGCGGGTCGAAGGGGCCAATCCTTTGCCGGATTTCCGGCAGCTCCAGCAGCAGCGAGCCTTCCGGGACCAGCAAGCGGATGGCGAGTTGGATGGGCGCCACCGAATCGATCAGGTCGAGCTCGGCGATCTCCTCAAGAAAGGCGCGGTAGCCGGCCAGTGTCGTCCACGGGTGAAAAGGAATGAACGTCGGCGCCAGGGGGAGGCCGGCGGCGCGAGTGAGCGCCAGCGCTTCCAGGAAGCCGGCGCGGGTATGGCCCTTGGCCAGCCTGGCCAGCACCGCGTCGTCGAGCGATTCCACCGCGCTGGTCGCGAACACGCACCCGGTGGCGCGCAGCACTGGCACAAGATCGCGGTGCGCCAGCAGGTGCTCGATCTTGATGGTTGCGTCGTAGGTGAGCTCCGGCCACTCGCGGTGCAACGCTTCCACGAGCCGAACCGCGTGGCCGGGAGCGTTGAAAAAGTCGGGATCGCCGAAAGTGATGTGCTGGGCGCCGGCGGCAATCTGGCGGCGGATATCTTCCAGCACCACCTCCGCCTGCACCACCCGGAACTTGCCCTGGTACACCGGAACCACCGGGCAATGGCGGCACAGGTGCTTGCAGCCGCGGGTAGCTTCGGCGTAGCCCACGGTCTTGGTCGCGCCGCCCACGGCCAGGCGGGCGTAGGATGCCAGCGGGGGAAGCCCGGCGCGGTCCGGCACGCGAAACTGTTGGCGATCGAGCACGACCACGCTGGATGGCTCCGCCGTACGCGAGCCCGCGAGCGTCCGGCACAGGTCGACGAGCGGCTGTTCGAACTCGCCCCCAACGATATGGGCGACGCCCGCCCGGCGCAAAATCGTTTCGCTCAGGGGCGCGTAGAGCCCGTAGGCGCAGAGCGCGGCGCGCGGACTCAAGGCTCGCACCCGCTCGATCGCGCGGAGGGCCAGCCGCGTGGCGGTGTGCATCGGCAGGAAGAAGGCGATCAGCTCGGCTTCTATTAGCGCGGCGGCCAGCGCCGCGGCCGCCAGCGGCGCGCGCGAAACGTCGGCGCACACCACATTGTGCCCTTCCTCACGCAACCAGGCCGCCGGAGAAGCCAGGCCGAACGGCTGGCGGCCCAGTTCGTAGGTCGAAATCAGCACCACCCGCACCTTCCCATTATCGCCGGACTGCTAAAATCGGAGCAGCACTCGTCTTTACTTCTCATGATTGCCGCGACTACGATCGTCGATGAGATCCTGGATCTCAAGAAACAGCGCCAAGCCACGTTGCTGGCGCATCATTACCAGGAACCCGAAATTCAGGAACTGGCCGACGTCATCGGCGACAGCCTGGAACTGGCCCGCAAAGCGCGCGATTTCTCGGGCGAGGTGATCGCCTTTTGCGGGGTCTGGTTCATGGCGGAAACCGCCAAGGTGATCAACCCCGGCCGCGTGGTGGTGGCGCCCGATCGCGAGGCCAGTTGCAGCCTGGTGGAGAGTTGCCCGGTGGAGGCCGTGCGCGCCTTCCGCCAATCGCACCCCAGCCACGCCATCGTCAGCTACATCAACACTTCGATAGAAGTGAAAGCCGAGAGCGACATTCTGTGCACCTCGCGCAACGCGGTAAAAGTGGTGAACTCCATTCCGCGCGAAACGCCGGTGATGTTCCTTCCGGACCGAAACCTGGGCGCTTTTGTGAAGCGCCAAACCAGGCGGCAGAATCTGGAAGTGTGGGAGGGCGCCTGTTTCGTGCACAACACGTTCCCCGCGCGGCGGCTGGCGGAAGCGCGGCTGGAGCATCCGCGGGCCGAAGTGGTGGCCCATCCGGAGTGCCCGGAGGGGGTGCTCGCCCTGGCCGATTTCGTCGGTTCCACCTCGGCCATCATCGAATACTGCTCGTCCAGCGACGCGCGGGAATTCATCATCATGACGGAAAGCGGCGTGCGGTTTTCGCTCGAGCGGCAATCGCCCGCCAAACGGTTTTATTTCGTAGCCAACGAGCAGTGCAATTGCAGCGAGTGCCCGTACATGAAGCTGAACACGCTCGAAAAACTGCGCAACGCCCTGCGCGATCTCACGCCCCGCGTGGAATTGTCGCCGGAAATCATGGCGCGGGCGCGGGCGCCGCTCGAGCGCATGTTGGCGTTGCGGTGACGGCTATTCACCAGCCGCCGCTCGTCGATACCTTCGGGCGGCTTCACGACAACCTGCGCATCAGCGTGACCGACCGCTGCAATATCCGCTGCGCCTATTGCATGCCGGAAACCGGCGTCCCCTTCATGCCGCACAGCGAGATCCTGACTTACGAGGAGATCGAACGGTTTGTGCGCGTAGCCGTGACATTGGGCGTCAATAAACTCCGCGTCACCGGCGGCGAGCCGCTGGTGCGGCGCGACCTTCCCGAACTCATCGTCCGCCTGGCGGCCGTTCCCGGCGTCCGCGACCTGGCGCTCACCACCAACGGCGTTCTGCTGGAACGGTTCGCCGAGCCGCTCTATGCCGCCGGCCTGCGCCGCCTCAACGTTCACTTGGATACGCTCGACCGCCAACGCTTCCTCTCGATCGCGCGGCGGGACGAGTTGGAGCGCGTGCTGGACGGGCTGGAGGCCGCCAAACGGGCCGGCTTCGTCAACATCAAGCTGAACGCCGTCGCCGTCAAGAACCAGGCCGAGCCGGATATCGTGCCGCTGGCGCGTTTCGCCCGCCGCAACGGATTCGAAATCCGTTACATCGAGTTCATGCCGCTCGACGCGCAGAACCTGTGGGACCGTAGCAAGGTGCTTCTGGCCGACGACATTCTGGCCATACTGGCGCGCGAAATCGCCGCGCTCCATCCCGTGCCCGATCCCGACCCGCGCGCCCCCGCTTCGGAATACGCTTTTGCCGACGGCATCGGCCGCGTCGGCGTCATTGCGTCGGTGAGCCGCCCCTTCTGCGGCAACTGCAACCGCATCCGTCTCACGTCCGACGGCAAACTCCGCTACTGCCTGTTCGCCCTGGAGGAAGACGATGTGAAAGGGTTGCTTCGTTCCGATGCGCCCGACGCCGAAATCGCCGCCGCCATCCGCCGCAATATCGCCGGCAAGTGGGCCGGCCACGAAATCAACGGCGCGCGGTTTGTGGCTCCGCCGCGCCCCATGTACTCCATCGGGGGGTAAGTTGCGTGTCGGTCCGAGCGGTTTGTCAATCGGTCCAGCCGGGCGATTAGGACAGTACCAGTTCACGACGGTCCCCTTTCACCCGATTATTGTGGCGACACCAGTGTACGCTCAAGGCCGATCCGGCTCAACGCCAGAGTCTGCAGTCCCATGTGGCGGAGCTTGGGACCTACGGACCGGACACACGCTTCGAGATCGTGCGGCGTCCCCGCTTTGGATTCCACGATTACCCATCAGACCCGCGCGCAAAGCAGGTGGCCATGGCTGCCGCGGACGCACATTCGGTCTTCACGGGAGGCAAAGTAGCGGGCGTTGATCTGGTCGCGGCCCAGATCCTCGATATGGCGAAAGCCGGCCCGAGCGAGCCGTCGATGGAGATCGTCCGGTTGGAAGAATAGCTGAAAGGGTTCGCCGGCGGCCGATACGCGGCGGGCAAGGGCGTCCAGAGCGGCGCGTTCGGCGGGGGTAAGAGCGGCCGGGTCCACGGCATAATCGAACACGATGCCGGTTTCGGCCGGCATGGCGGCGACGAAACTTACGGTTTGCTGGAAGGCCGTGTCCGTGAGGTAGGGCACCACGCCCAGCCAGGAAAAGAACGCGGGCTTGTCGGCGCGGAAGCCAGCCAGCCGGAGCTGATCGGCGAGCGTCTGCCGCTCGAAGTCCACGGCCACGAACGCCATGCCGGCGGGAATGCCGATGGATGCCGCCTCCAGCAGTTCGCGCTTCCATGCCTGGGTGGCGGGGTGGTCCACTTCGAAGACGCGCAGGCCTTGAGAGGCGAAGGGGTTGCGATAGGCGAAGGTATCGAGCCCGGCGCCCAGCACGACGTACTGGTGAATGCCGTTTTCCACCGAGCGCGCCAATTCGTCTTCCGCGTAGCGGCTGCGCGCCGCGAAGAAGGCGCGGCGCGCCCGGGCGGCGAGACCCTCGCCAGGGAAACCTTCGGAAGCGATCCGCGCTGCCGCCTCCTCTCCGACGATGCGCAACGCCAGGGGATCGTCAAAGACTTTCGGGCGATCGAGCACCTGGTGCGCCGCGCGCCGAACGGCGACGCGAAAGGCGGTTCGGCTGGCACGGAATTCGTGCATCGCGTTTTCAGACGAGGCGGATCGGTTTGGCGGCCCGTTCCAGCACGCGGCCGACCGAATAGGCGCCTTCGAGGGCGCGCTCCAGCTCGGCGGCATCGCCGGGCGGCAGGGTGATGAGCAAGCCGCCGGAAGTTTGCGGGTCGTAGAGCAGGGTCTCGCGCTCAGGGTCGAACGAGCGGGTTGTCTCCACCACGCACTCGGCAAAATCGCGATTGTGATTCAGGCCGCCGGGGATCGCGCCCATGCGGACGTAATCCAGCGCGCCGGGCAGGAGGCGGATGGCATCCAGGCGGATTTCGAGGGTGACTTTGCTGGCCAGGGCCAACCCACGGGCGTGACCGATAAGGCCGAAGCCGGTGACGTCGGTGCAGGAGTGCACATCGAAAGCGAGCATGGCTTCACAAGCCCGGCGATTGAGGGTCGTCATCTGGAGGACGGCCGCGGCCACGTGTTCTTCGGCGGCGAGTCCGCGTTTGAGAGCGGTGGAAATCACCCCGGTTCCGATGCGCTTGGTAAAGACGATGGCATCGCCGGGTTGGGCGCCGGCGTTGGTGCGAATGCGGCCGGGATGGATCAGGCCGGTGACGGCATAGCCGAATTTCATTTCGTCGTCGGCCACGCTATGACCGCCCAAAATGGAGCAGCCGGCCTCGCGCATCTTTTCGGCGCCGCCTTGAAGGATGGCTTCCAGAATGGCCGGATCGCCCTTGGGCGGGTAAGCCACGATGGTCAGCGAGGAGATCGGCCGTCCGCCCATGGCATAGACATCGCTCAGGGCATTGGCCGCGGCGATGGCGCCGAAGGTGAAAGGGTCGTCCACCATGGGCGTAAAAAAGTCGACGGTTTGCACCAGGGCGAGGTCCGGGGCGATGCGGTAGACGCCGGCATCGTCGGCGGTGTCGTACCCCACCAGCACGTTGTCGTCGGGCCAGCGCGGCACCGCCGCCAGCACGCGGTCGAGCAGCTTGGGGCTGAGCTTGGAGGCGCAGCCGCCGGCTTTTACCTGATGAGTGAGTTGGTTCGCGGGCACGGTATCCTGCACGAAAGCTTTTCGATGTCACTATAATACCCCCATGAGGAAGACGCTCCTTTTTTCGGGTTTGGCGCTGGTGGCACTGGCCGGCGCGTTCTATGCGAAGCAGGCCGGCTCCGATGCCCGGCTCAAGAAAGCTTCGCGCGCGGCGGAGCAGAACGGGTGGATTCCGGTTCACCTGGAGGGGACGCCGGCGGAGATCGGTTTTCAGCACGGCTATCTGCTGGCGCCGGAAATCGCCGACAACTTCAAGGACATTTCGACCGAGCTCACGCACGAGGAAAAGAAAAACTGGACGTATTTCCGCAAAGTGGCTCGCGAGGTGCTTTGGCCCCACGTGGAAGCCGAGTACCGCGAAGAGCTGAACGGCATGGTGGATGGGCTGAAGGCGCACGGGGTGAAGCTCGATACCTGGGACCTGGTGGCGCTGAATGCCTGGCTCGAACTGCCTTACTACGATAAGTGGCGCGAGCAGAACAAGGGCTCCGGAGCCAGCGACCACTGCAGTGCGTTTGTGGCCACGGGCAGTTACACCAAGGATGGGCGAGTGGTGATCGGACACAATAGCTGGACCAGCTACTCTTCGGGCGAACGCTGGAACGTGGTCTTCGATATCCAACCCGCTCGCGGCTACCACTTCATCATGGACGGCATGCCGGGGCTGATCCACTCCGGCGACGATTTCGGCTTGAACGCGGCCGGTATCCTCATCACCGAAACCACCATCAGCGAATTCACCGGCTACGACACCAACGGCGTGCCGGAATTCGTGCGCGCGCGCAAGGCCATGCAGTATTCCCAATCGATCGACGATTTCGCCCGCATCATGAAGGACGGCAATAACGGCGGCTACGCCAACAACTGGCTGGTGGCCGACCGCAAGAACAACGAGATCGCCGACCTGGAGCTGGGGCTGAAGAACGTCAACCTAGAGCGCACCCGCGATGGATATTTCGTGGGCTCGAATTTTCCAGTGAACCCCAAGCTGATGCGGGAGGAGACCAAGTTCGACACCCACGACAAGAGCAACAGCGAAAACGCGCGCCACGCCCGCTGGCTGGTCCTGATGGAAGAGAACAAAGGCAAGATCGACGTGGCGTCCGGGGAGCGGTTCCTGGCGGACCACTTCGACGCGTTCACCGGAAAAGAGGAGCCGAGCGAGCGTACCCTGTGCGGGCACGTGGATCTTTCGTCGCGCGGCATGCCCACCTGGCAGGGTCCGTTCGCCCCGGTGGGCGCGGTGCAGAACAAAGTCACCGACGCCGCCAGCGCCGGGCGGATGACGTTTTTCGCCGCCCTGGGTCACGCTTGCGGGCGCGACTTTCATGCCTCGGCGCACCTGGAAAAACATCCCGAATACGACTGGTACCGCCCCATCCTGCACGATATGGATGCCCGGGCATGGACGGAGTTTGCGGCGAAGCGTTAAGCGGGAAAAGGCAGCCTGGTGGAAGATGGCGTTAACGTCGGCGGTATGGGCCTGATCCGTACGCGTGGACTCGTGCTTCGTGCATGCAGGGCTCAACGATGCCAAGAGGCCGGCGGAATCAGTAGTGATATCGGCAGGCGAGAACCCGGATCTTTTCTGGCTGCACCTCGTAAACGAGTCGGTGTTCCCGATCGATCCGCCTGGACCAGCATCCAGTGAGTTCATGCTTGAGCGGCTCAGGCTTCCCGATACCAGTAAACGGATCGCGCTGCGTCTCCCGGATGATACGAATCAGCCGAAGGGCCTGAGCGCGATCCCGCTCCACCCCCACGCGAGATCTTCGAAGGCTGCGGAGTCAAATTCCAAGCTTCTCAACGGCCGCCTCGAATGGGATTCCATCCTGGCGTTGCTTCGCAGCCAGCAAGCGGTCCCTCATCGCTTGGGACCTAAGCAGATGTGCCGTTTCGCGCTAGGATTCGATTTCGTGCCAGAGTTCGATGGGCACGATGACACCGGTCGGCTCGCCATTCTCATTGGAGACGATTTGAAGTTCCCTGGCCGCCACAAATACAGTTTACACCCACCGGACTACTAGGCCCGGTATTCGCGGCGATCCGGAACGAGGAGGCGCGATTTAGGGAGATGCGCGTCGAAGGAGGCACGCTGGTTTGGCCGACCGGCGCCGACTTCTGTCCCGACGTTCTGATGTGGGGCGGCCTACCACCGGCTGATGCGACTTCAGACGCAGCCTAGCCCCTTTGGGCTATGGCGCGTAACGTTGGGTCATGTCCCAGCATCACATTGGCAGTGATGAATCTTAGCGCCTTACTCGTTTTCTTCGGGGTTGCCGCCGACCCTCTCCTGGGGCAGACCGCCGACGCCCTGCATGGCTTGAGCCAGCAATTGGAGGGTCTATCGCAGCGCGTTGGCAAGGCGGTGGTGCAGATTTATGCCACCGGTTACCGGTTCAGCGCCCCGGATGAGACGCGCACGGAAGCCGCGGCGATCACGCGCGAGCGGGATACCGGTTCGGGTGCGGTTCTGACCGCGGATGGATATATCATCACCAATAATCACGTGGTTGCCAATGCGCGGCGGGTTCAGGTGCGGGTTCCGGCCGATGCCGGCGAGGCGGGCGGGCAACGCAAGATGCTGGAAGCGAAGGTAGTGGGGGTGGACCGGGAATCGGACCTGGCTCTCATTAAAGTGGATGCTTCCGGACTGCCATTTCTGAAATTCGGCGATTCCAATCAGCTCCGCCAGGGCCAATTGGTGATGGCCTTCGGCAGTCCGCTGGGAATGGAGAATTCCGTCAGTTTGGGCGTGGTGAGCTCGGTGGCGCGGCAAATTAAGCCGGATGACGTGATGGCGTATGTACAGACCGACGCGCCCATCAACCCCGGCAACAGCGGCGGACCGCTGGTGAACACCGATGGTCTGCTGATGGGAATTAATACCTTCATCCTTTCCCAATCGGGAGGCAGCGAGGGTTTGGGTTTTGCCATCCCCAGCAACCTGGTTAAATCCATCTACGAGCAGCTTCGTAAGGAGGGGCACGTACACCGCGGCGAGATCGGCGTGGTGGCGCAAACGGTGACGCCGGATCTGGCGGCGGGGCTGGGCCTGGCGCGCGACTGGGGCGTGGTGCTGAGCGATGTAACGCCGGATGGTCCGGCGGCGCAGGCGGGGCTGGCTATCGGCGACCTGGTGCTGGCCGTGGACGGACGGCAGATCGAGGATGCGCGGCAACTCGAGATGGCGCTGTTCCGCACGCGGCTGGGGCAGAAGGTGAACCTGGAAGTGCAGCGCGGTGACGAAAAACTGACGTATCCGGTGACCGTGACGGAAACCAACGACGACCCGCAACGCTTCGCCGACATGGTGGACCCGATCAAGAACGTGGTGAACCGGCTGGGCATTCTGGGAATCGACATCGACACCAAAGTGGCGGACATGTTTCCGGAGTTGCGCAAGCAGTACGGCGTGGTGGTGGCCGCGCTGACGGGCGGAGCGGCCTATATCGGCGACAGCCTGGAGCCGGGCGACGTGATCTACGCCCTGAACCAGGAACCGGTCACCAGCGTGGAAGCGCTGAAGCAGGCGCTAAACAGTCTGAAACCCAGCGATCCGGTGGTGCTGCAAGTGGAGCGCGACGGCAAGCTGCGATATGTAACGCTGTCGCCGGAATAGTGCGCGATGCCCGGGTCGGAGCCGTGGGTCTGTTCCGTTTCCGCGCAGGCGCCTTGAATGATGAGGATGGTCAGGCTCTCGCCCCATTGCCGGGCGGCGCGCAGCATCAGACCTTCCTGCCGCGTTCCACGTCCTTCCCTCCCCGGCGTACAATGTACGCACGTAAGATGATGAGGTGATAGCCGTTTCGGTTCCGTAGGATCCGGCTGTCGCAGAGGACTGGCCGTGTGAAACTCCCGGGCACACCACAAAGAAGAATGAGGGCATCCCGCAATCGGTCCGCGGGTTGAAGAACCTGCCCACACCCGAGGCGACAACTGGATCGGGGGCAAGAACGCCGAGGCGAATCTCCGAACTCCTGACGTCGCCCCGGCATTCCGCGTGGCCAGGGAAAATGACCCGACCCAGAGGTGGGACAGACGATCGTCGTTTGTCGTCTGTCAGGCTGTTACGCCTTGGCGAGGGCCCGACAGACCACGAAAAACGATGGTCTGTCCCACCCCTCGGTCACC
>JBKQVG010000027.1:0-33289 GCA_052325345.1 Bryobacteraceae bacterium | reverse complement strand
GAGGGGTGGGACAGACCATCGTTTTTGGTGGTCTGTCGAGCCCTCGCCAAGGCGTAACAGCCTGACAGACGACAAACGACGATCGTCTGTCCCACCTCTGGGTCGGGTCATTTTCCCTGGCCACGCGGAATGCCGGGGCGACATCAGGAGTTCGGAATCTAATCTCGGCTCAGCAAGCTTGACAGCCTGCGCCACGGCTCAGGACCGGACCGGCCAGGTGGCGAGGAATCCTTCGGCGGCCAGATTGTCCAATTCGCGATTCGAGAGGTAGGTATACTCTTCCAGGCGGCGCTCTTGCATTTTTTCGAGCAGCTTAACCTGGCGCTGGGCCTTTTGCACGCGCTCCAGTTGCTGCCGGCAGGCCAGTTCACACTGCTGCCGCTCCCCGGTAAGCTCAGTTTCGAGGCGCTGCGCCCGCAGGCGGTATCGGCCGAGGTTCAAAAAATCCACGGCGGGAACCGCGGAGCGCGACAGCAGCTCGCGGTCGCTCGACATGCGTTCCTCGGTCAGGCGGGCGATCTTCGCCTCGACGGCCACCAGCGCGTTCCGGCACTCGGCCAGGCGGGTCTCTTCGATCCGCTGTTTCTTACGATACCAATCCAGAACGCGGCGGAGGCGAAATTGAAAAGAGCGCATGCGAGCCTAAAGTTTGGCGGCGATGGCCGCCATTTGGGCGCAACCTTCGGCAAAGGGCGCGTCGGCGGAAGTGTCCTGGCGCAGGAACGCGGTAATCTCCGGGCGGCCGCGCACGGCGGCATCGAGCGCCGGATTGCTGCCCGGCGCATAGGCGCCCAGCTCAATCAGGTCCTTCGATTCCTCGTAAACCGCCAGGGCTTCGCGGATTTTGCGGGCGGCGGCGAGTTGGGCTGGCGAAGAGAGTTGGGACTGGAGCCGGCTGACCGAGTGCAGGACGTCGATGGCCGGATAGTGCCCGGCAACGGCCAGACGGCGCGAGAGCACGATGTGGCCGTCGAGGATGGCGCGGACCGCATCGCAGATCGGCTCATTGAAATCGTCTCCCTCCACCAGCACGGTGAACAGGCCGGTGATGGAGCCTTTCTGGAAATTGCCGGCGCGTTCGAGGATTCTGGGCAGCAGGTTGAAGACCGAAGGCGGGTAGCCTTTCTGGCTGGGCGGTTCGCCCGCCGCCAGGCCGATTTCGCGTTGCGCCATGGCCAGCCGGGTAACCGAATCCATGATGAGCAGCACTTTGGCTCCCTGGTCGCGGAAGTACTCGGCGACGGCGAGGGCCACAAAGCAAGCGCGGACGCGCAAGGGGGCGGGCCGGTCGGAGGTGGAGCACACTACCACCGAATGCTGGCGCCCTTGGGGTCCCAGGTCTCGTTCCAGAAAGGCGCGAACTTCGCGATTGCGCTCGCCGACCAAGGCAATCACGGTGACATCGGCGGAATTGTGGCGCGCCATGGCGCCCAGCAGAGTGCTCTTCCCTACCCCGCTGCCGCCGAAGATCCCCATGCGCTGGCCGGTGCCGCAAGGAATCATGGTGTCGACGGCGCGGATGCCGGTAACCATCGGCTCGGCGATGTGCTCGCGGTCCAAAGGACTGCCGGGGGGCTGATAGAGGCGATAGGAGGCGGCCGGACGAATGGGGCTGAGGCGATCGATGGGGCGTCCGAAGCCATCGAGGACGCGGCCCACCAGGTCCGGGCCGACCGCGACCTGGGCGTCCTCGCGGCGGGCCACGATGCAGTCGCGCAATTGAATGCCGTCGATTTCTTCGAGCGGCATGGAAAGCACATTGCCGTCGCGGAAGCCGATGACCTGGGTGCGGATGCGATGGCCGGACGAGGTGATGACTTCGCAGAAGTCGCCGACCGCGGCGGCCGGTCCCCGCGAAGCCACCAGCATGCCGACCAGGGCCACCACTTCGCCGGTCCAGGGAAGCAGTTCGCAATTGCGCACACCGGCGATATAAGGGTTGAGATCGATGAGTTGGGCGGATGTCAAGGGCGTGCCTCCAGTTTGTCGATGAGCCCGCGTTCGATTTCGGCGAGCTGGGTTTCCACGGATGCGTCCAGGGAGCCGCGGCTGATTTCAAAGAGGGCGCCGCCCTCGCGCTGGACCGGGTCGGCGATGACGGTAATCGACTGCCCGCGGCCGCTCTGGTCGAGGCAGGCCTTGACCACTTTCTCCTGGCTGGGATGAACGCGGACGCGGTAGACTTCCTGGTTCTGGAGCTTCTCGAGGGCCGCATGGATAAGAGCTTCGAGCGCCGAAGTATCCATCGAAAGCTCGCGATGCAGCACGCGGCGCGCGATCTCGAGGGCCAATCGGACGGTATCGGCCTCGGCGCGCCGGATGGTCTCGGTGCGGGTGGCGGCGAGCTCGGCGATGGTGTCGCCCAATCGCCGCAAGGCGGCCTCGACGGGAGCCTCGGCGGCTTGGCGTGCCGCGTCTCCGCCGGCGCGGAAACCGGCGTCGTAGGCCTGGCGGGATTTCAACTCGACCGCGGCCTCCAGTTCGGCGATTCTGGCCCGGTGGCGGGCGCCTTCGTCCTGGGATGGACCGAAGCGGGAGGATCTCTCAGGCGTGGGAGGAAGGCCTGCCGCATTGGGGCTCCAGGGGGCCGGCTGGACCGCGGCGGCGGGATCTTTGAGGAGCTTAGCCCGCATAGCGAATGCACCGTCGGATGGGTGGGAATAGCCGCCCGGCGAGGAGCTGTGAAAGTTCGCGCCCGAGATGAATATAGGGCAGCAGTGGCGCAGCCCAAGAGACAGCGCCGCGGGCCAAAGGCCTACTCCGTATAGCGGCAAGCCGCAAACAAGGCTGGCGCAGGCTGAAGCGGGTCGCCGAAGGGTGGCTGCAGGCGAAAACGCCTACTCCACGAAAGCGGCCGAGTGCGGGGCAGACCACAAAGAACGATGGCCCGCCCCACGGCAAAATCGTCGCGTGGCGCAAGGGTATCGGCGCAAAACGCCGGCTCGAAAGCCGGCGCCGCAGGCCAGAGGCCCGCGCCACAGGAATTCGACCGGCAGGGTCGAGCCGGGTTCCGGCTGTACCGAAGGACCGTTTGACAAGCGGTCCACGGGTTGGCAACCTGCCCCACAGCGGAGAATTGCAGGCCGGGTGAACGGTATGGGAGCCAGGTGAAGTCATGGTTTCACTTCGGCGGAAGTGGTTTCGGCGGCCCTGGTTTCCTGCAGCCACATGCGGAGCACGCTGGCAGTGACGGCCGGGTCGCGCTTGGCGATGGGGCGTATGCGTTCCGCCAGCTCGCCGTGCGGCGCGGCGGCGGCAGGGAGCGGGGCCTGGCCGTTGGCGATGGCGACGGCGGTTTCGCTCAGCTCGGTGTGTGCGGCGGGGCCTTCCAATTCGGCGGGAAAGTCCACTTCCCGCGGAACCCCGGCGCGGCGGGCAAAGCGGAAGACGCTCTTAGCCAATATCAGCAGCAGGGTCAGGCCGATGCCGACGGGCGCCCACAGGTCGCGATACTTGTTGGCAAAATCAAGCCACGGGGGATTTTTGACGGGTTTGGAGGAATTGAGAGCCTGGGGAGGGGCGGCCTTGAGGCTGGACTCGAACGGCAAAGTTTCGACGATCAATTGATCGCCGCGCTCGGCGTTGAAGCCGGTCACGCCGGCGACCAAGTCGCGGATGGTCTTCAAGGTTTCGGGAGAAGGCGGCACGAGCACGCGCTGCCTGGCGGACCCCTGACCTTCCCAACGAACGGTTTGGTCCACCAGTACGGCGAGCGACATGCGCTTGACGATACCTTGCGGAATGCGGGTGTGGCGGACAACGCGGCTGGTCTGATAGGTGACGTTTTCGGTGCGACGCGAGACTCCGGTGGTGCCCTTTCCGGCGGACGAGGCCTGTTGCGGCAAATTGGAGGCGGTGCCGGGGATACCGGAGATGGAGGCGCGTTCGGTGACGTCCTCGGTTTTCTGCGAGCTGGTCATGACCGAGTGGGAGGGGTCCAGGGTCTCTTCCTGCTGCTCGCCGCTGGTGAGGTCGTAATCGACCGAGGCGCCGGCGCGAAATGCATTGGCTCCGAGCAGCGGTTCCAGGGTTTCGTCGATTTTGGCGACGAGGCTCTTTTCGATTTCCTGCCGCATTTCGAGGGATTCGCTGGTGGTGGCGGAATCGGGGTCGGACGAGGCGCGCTTGGGGCGGCTGAGCAGAGTGCCATCCATATCCACCACGGAGACGGCATCGGGGGTCAGTCCCTCGACGGCGCTGGCGACCAGGTTGGTGACGGCAAGCACATTCTGGCTGGAGATCTGGGCGCCCGGCCGCAGCTTGACCATGACGCTGGCCTTGGCGGGCTGCTGCTGGTCGAGAAAGACGGAATCCTTGGGAAGAGTGAGGTGTACGCGAGCCTGTTCGACTTCGGCGAGGCTCATCACGGAGCGTTCCAGCTCGCCTTCCAGAGCGCGCTTGTAATTGATGTGCTCGACGAATTCGGTGGCGCCGAAGTTGGATTTGTCGAAGAGCTCGAAACCGATGCGGCCGCTTTTGGGCAGGCCCGCGGCGGCGAGCGCGAGCCGCGATTCCGCCAGCTTTTGCGAAGGCACCATGACGGTGGCGCCGTTTTCGGCGAGGCGGTATTCGACGCCGGATTCGCGCAGTTTCTGCACCACCGTGGCGGCATCTTCCGGCGCCATTCCGGTATAGAGCGGGCGGAAGTCGCTTTCGTGACGGTAGTGCACGAAGGCAACCACACCGGCTACGACCAACGCGGCTACGGCAACGATCTGGATGCGCTGCTTGAGGGAGAGCCCCGCGATCAGGTTCTTGAATTGGTCCATGGCTGTTGGCGGGCGTTCACACCTGCATCTTCATAATTTCCTGGTACGCGTCCACGACTTTATTCCGAACCTGCAAGCCCAGCTCGAAAGCCAACTCGGCCTTCTGGGTGGCGAGGACGGTGGTGTGGAGCTCTTCGTTCTGCCCGGTGAGGAACTTCTGCACCGAATCGGAGGCGCTGTTCTGGAGGGACTCGATGGAGCCGATGGCGCTGGAAAGCACGTTCTGAAAGTCGCCGGATTGAGCGGCGGCCGCGGTCGAGGCGACGGCGTGCGGCAACGCGATGGGGGCGATGTTGGAGATGGGCGCGGTCATGAGTGGTTCCTATCGCAACAGGTCGATGGATTTCTGGATCATGTCCTTGACGGCGGACATGGCGGAGACGTTGGCCTGGTAGCTGCGATTGGCGGTTATCAGGTCCACCATGTCTTCGGCCGGATTTACTTTGGGAATGGACACGTAGCCGTCGGCATCGGCATCGGGGTGTCCCGGCAGGTAACGTTTTTCCGGGGCGCTGTTATCGACGGAGATGCCGGAGACTTTGACGCCGGTTAGCTGGTCGCCGCCGAGTTGGGCGTCGAGTTCGGATCCGAACGCGGAGCCGACATCGTCGCTGGAAAAGATGGCGTCCTTGCGGCGGTAAGGGCCGCCTTCGGGGGTGCGGGTGGTTTCGGAATTGGCGATATTTTCCACCAGCAGCGCCGCGCGGGCGCGTTGCGCCGCCATGCCGGATGCGCTGACCGAGAGAGCGGAGAACAGACTCACGAGCTTTTACCTCCCTGAATCGCCTCTTTGATGGTGTTGAGCTGATACTTCATCAGGCTGGAGGCGGCGCTGAAACGCATGGCGTTTTCGGCCAGCAGACGGGCTTCGCGGTCCAGATCGACGTTGTTGCCGTCGTTCTTGGTGGCGAGCCCGGTTACTTCGGCAGGCTGGGGCGTGCCGCCGTCCAGGGCCGACTGAAAACTGGCCTGGAAATCCAAATCCTGAGCCTTATATCCGGGCGTATCGGCGTTGGCGATATTGGAGGTGACCAGCTTTTGCCGCAGGCTGACCACGTTCATATACTGCTCGAGGCTGTTAGTTAAGCTATCGATCACGGCAGAACCTTGAAGGCAACTGAGGTTCCATCCGAGCGGCGGCGGATGTTTAACGAATCCAGCCGTATAGGGGAGAAAACGAGGCGGGGATTACGTCAAGCGGGTGACGCGTCAGGAAACTGACGGCGCATTTTTTAGGTTAAGCCTCGAGGCGGGTATTGGCAGCGGAGGGGGTTTGGGGAGCGGTGGCAACGTACTTCTGGAGGAACGTGAAGCGCCTCAGCTCGCTCGCCAGGGAGGTTCGTGCCAGAATCATCATGATCCGGGCCCATTCCAGGGTGCGATCGACATAGAGGATGGTCTCGCGGCGGAGAGGGTCGCCGGGGTCCAATTGGCCGATCGCGGTTTGGGCGGCCGCGCAGAACCGAGGCGCGATGCGACGCACGTCGTGGTAGCGCCTGGCGACGACGGCGCCGCGCAGTTGGTTCTCCAGTTCCGTGAGGGGGTTGGAGACCATGTTTTAGCCCGCAGACCCGGAGCTGGGATACTCGGCCTGGAACAGGTCAGCGAAGTAGGTTTTTTGGGATTGGAGAGTGGCGATGGCGGCGTCGGCCGCCGACAACTTAGTTTCCAGATTGGTCTCCATGTTGGTAATCATGTTCTGCTGGTTCGAAATCAGAGTGTTCTCGTTGGCGATCTGAGTCTGGAGCGCATTGACGTTGTTTTCGATGATTCCGGTGGAATTGTCGGTGGCGGAGGTTGCCGCATTGGTGGCCATCTGGAGGAAGCCGCCGGTGCTCGTACCGCCCAGGAACGCCTGAATGTCGCTGGAATTCAGGGCGGAAAACGTGGAGGAGTCGAACGAGAGCTGGCCGGTGGAATCGAGGTCGAGGCCGAGGTCGGTGAGAGAGTTAACGGAACCGGAGCCGCTGCCGGTGTATTCGGCAATGTTGTTGAGGATGTTTTCGAGTTGGTAGACCGTGCTGTTACCGGAGAGGGCGCCCGCGTTCTGGCCGGTTTGGGCCTGGACGTCGGTGACGGCCTGGTTGTAAGCGGTTACGAAACTGGAAAGCGCGGAGGAAAGGCCGCTGTAATCGTTGCTCACGGTGACGGTGGCCGTTTGGCCCGTGGTGGCGCCCGGCTGGATGTCGACTGTCAATCCAGGCGCCAGCGTAACTTGCGACGAGGTGCTGGTGACGTCGGTGGCCGAGCCGTTGACCTTGTACTGGGCCAGGACGCCGGTGGAGAGGGTGCTCATGAGGTCACTGGTGCCATCGTTCAACTGGATGGTATCGGGGCCGAGGCTGTCGCTGGTAAGGGCCAGGCGGTAATCGGCTCCGGAGGATCCGCCCATATTGACGATGGTGGCCGAAACGCCCGCTCCGGAGCTATTAATGGCATTGGCTAAATCCTCGAGCGAGGCGCCGGCGGGTGTGATGGTCGTGGCAACGCCATTGACGGTCAGAGTGAAAGAGGACGAAGAGCCGATGTTTTGCGAGGTCGGGTCGGTGACCGTGGTAGAGCCGGCATTGCTGAGTGCGACGGAAGAAGAACCGGCATTGTCGACTTCGATGCTGTAAGTGCCGGCCAATGCACTGGAACTGGCGCTGGCGGTGACGATGGCAGTGTTCGATGAGGTAGCCGCCGGACTGCCGGCGGTGGCCGAGTTGACGCTGGCAATGGCGCCCTGGAGCGAGACGAAATCCCCTTCCAGGACGGTGAGGGCACTTTCCTGGCCGGTCAGCGTCGAGACCTCGTCCTGCATCTGCTGCATGGGGAGGGAGGCCAGGCTGACGGCATTGTCGAGGACGGTCTGGAAGCTGCTGGAAAAAGTGCTGGAACCGTTGAAAGCCGGGAGGCTGATCGCACTGGTGCTCGAAGACATATGGACGTCTCTAGAACGGGAAAACCTCTACAATCGGAAACGGGCAGAACAAGAACCGCTCCTTTCGGCCACGGCCCGGTTAGCTTCAGAAACTCTTATGCAAGACGGGGGCCGAACCCGGCGGGGTTCGGCCCTCAATTACAAATCATTCCAGGACGCCGTTACCGGGGATCGGCTTACTGCAGGAGCTTCAAAAGCGCCTGGGGTGCGGCATTGGCCTGTGCCATGGCGGCCACGGAAGCCTGCTCCAAGACCTGGGCCTTGCTCAGGTTGGCCGCTTCGGTGGCGACATCGGCATCGCGGATCTGAGATTCGGCCGACGAGAAGTTGGTGATCTGGGAGTTGGCCAGGTTGATGGCATACTGCAGCTTGTTTTCGCCAGCGCCGACGGCGGCTTGCACCTGGCCGAGTTGCTGCAGGGCATTGTTGATGGAGGTAATGGCAGCGGTAGCATTGCCGGTGGCAGTGCTGGAGCTGGCCGGAGCGACCACCGTCTGGGCGCCCGCGAGGGTGAAAACACCGGCAGCGGTGTCGGTGGAAACGGTGAAATTGGCGGCGCTCTGGAAGGAGATGCCGGTGCCAGCCGTGTCCGACACTGCGTAGATCCCGAGGGAGGAGGTTTGGGCGTTGATTGCGGCAATGGCCCCACCCAGTGTTTCTGTGCCGGCCAGGGCTACTGTGGCGGTCGCGGAGCCGTTCTGGAAAGTCAGGTTTTCGGCTGTGCCATTCGCCAGGCCGCCGGAATAGAGATCGGCGCCTTGAACGTTATAGGTGCCGAGGTTGCTTGCTGTGGAGGCAGTGGTGGCGACCGTGTCGGCAGCGGCGATCGCAGCGGCGTTGGCCGTAGCGGTCACGGTGAAAGGAGTACCGCCGGAGAACTGCAACTGTCCGTCGCTGCCGACCTGAGCGTTGATTCCGTACGGGTTCAAGGTGCTGTTGAGTTGGCTCAGGACCTGGGCTTGGGTGAGTCCGCCGGTGGCGCCTGTCACAGTAGCGGTGACGCTGGTGGCATTGCCGTCGGAGATCAGGTTGAACTGGAAGGCTTCGCTCTGGGCGGGGTGGGCAACGGTGTTAGCGAGGAAGGTGGCGCCGGGAGCGTCCAGGCGAATGTGGTTTCCGGTGAGCTCGGTACCGCCGCCGACCACAGTGCTGTTGGCGAGGCCGAGGCTGGTGGAATCGACCGCGTTCGCGGTGCCGCTGAGGTCTATCTGAGTTTCGGAAAGCGCGGTAGTGGAGCCGCCGCCGATATAAACCTGGTTATCCGCATTATTGGTGCCGTTGGCATTGAGGCCGATGTTGGTGGCCTGCTGGGTGATCTGGCTTACCAACTGTTGATACTCCACGTTGATGCTGGCGCGGTTTCCGGTGAAGGTGGTGCTGGCCGATTCGGTGGCCAGGGTCTTGAGCCGATCCAGCATGGTGCTGATGTTATTGAGACCGCCGTCCATAATCTGCAGCGTGCTCACGCCGGTGTTGGCGTTAATCACGCCCTGAGTCAACTCACTGACGTTGTCGCGATACTGGTTGGCCACGGCCAGACCGGCCGGATCATCACCGGAGCTGTTGATGCGGTATCCGGACGTCAGAGCCTCGACGGTACTCGTTTGGAAGTTATTGGTGGTCTGAAGGTTATTATTCCCGACCATCGCCGCATAGTTCGTCTGAATCGAAATCATGGTGTATTAACGTCCTGTTAGCGATACATCCCAGACTTCCTGTCCAGGCTCGGGTTCTCCGTTGGGATACCCGAAGTATCAGCCTTTCACTGAGTCATATCGGGGGCGTACCAGAACGGTTCTAGTATTTTTTTGGTCGAGTGCCGAGTAGGATTGCGACGATCGGCGATCAGCCGCTCGAAGAAGCACGGCGCCGATAGACGCGGAGGGACACGGATCAAGTCACCAACGACTCCATAGGTGTTTCGCGGTGTACAGCGGAGGCTGGCATCAATCTTTTCACGGCTTCCGACAGCCGCATCCCGGTTAGTTGCCAGAAGCCCTTAAGCAAGACGAGGGCCGAACCCCGGGGGGATCGGCCCTCAATTGAACTATTTCAGAACGTTGTTTTCAGGATCGACCTAACCTTGCAGGAGCTTCAGCAGGGTCTGGGGAGCGGAATTGGCTTGCGCCATGGCGGCCACGGAAGCCTGCTCCAAGACCTGGGCCTTGCTCAGGTTGGCCGCTTCGGTGGCGACATCGGCGTCGCGGATCTGGGATTCGGCAGACGAGAAGTTGGTGATCTGGGAGTTGGCCAGGTTGATGGCATATTGCAGCTTGTTTTCGCCGGCGCCGACGGCGGCTTGCGCCTGGCCAAGTTGCAGCAGGGCACTGTTGATGGCGGTAACCGCGGAAGCGGCGTTGCCGGTGGCGGTAGCCGAATCGGTTGGTGCATTTACCGTCTGGGCGCCCGGGTCCGTGAACACACCGTCCGTTCCGGTGGTGGAGACGGTGAAGTTGGCGGCGCTCTGGAAGGAGATACCGGTGCCGGCCGCGTCGGACACGGCGTAAATCCCGAGGGAGGAGGTTTGGGCATTGATGGCGGCAACGGCTCCGCCCAACGTCTCCGTGCCGGCCAGGGTTACCGTGGCAGTCGCGGAGCCGTTCTGGAAAGTCAGGGTTTCGGCTACGGAGTTCGCCAGGCCGCCGGTGTAGGTGTCGGCGCCCTGAACGTTGTAGGTGCCACCGTTGCTGGCCGAGACGGCCGCATACGCAGCGGTGCCGGCGACGGCGTCTTTCCCGGCGATGGCGGCAGTGTTGTTGGTGGCGGTCACGGTGAAAGGAGTACCGCCGGAGAACTGCAGTTGTCCGTCGCTGCCCACCTGGGCGCTGATTCCGTACGGGCTCAACTGGCTGTTCAGCGAGCTGAGGACCTGCGCTTCGGTGAGTCCGCCGGCGGCGCCCTGCACGGTCGCGGTGATGCTATTGGCATTGCCGCTGGAGATCAGGTTGAAGGCAAACGCCGTGCTCTGATTGGCGGCATTGAGGAAGGTCGCGCCGGGAGCGTCCAGGCGAACGGTGTTGCCGGTCAGTTCGGTGCCGCCGCCGACCACGGTGGTGTTGGCTAGGCCGAGGCTGGTGGAATCGACGGCATTCGCGGCGCCGCTGAGGTTTATCTGAACTTCGGAATTGGTGCTGTCGGAACCGCCGCCGATGTAGACAACGTTGTTCACATTGTTGGTGCCGCCGGAACTGAGACCGATGTTGGTGGCCTGCTGGGTGATCTGGCTTACCAACTGTTGATACTCGACGTTGATGCTGGCGCGGTTTCCGGTGAAGGTGGTGCTGGCCGATTCGGTGGCCAGAGTCTTGAGCCGATCGAGCATGGTGCTGATGTTGTTGAGACCGCCATCCATGATCTGCAGGGCGCTCACGCCGGTGTTGGCGTTAATGACGCCCTGAGTCAGCTCGGAGATGTTGTCGCGGTATTGGTTGGCTACGGCCAGACCGGCCGGATCGTCGCCGGAGCTGTTGATTCGGTATCCCGAGGTCAGAGCCTCTACGGTTCTCGTTTGGAAATCGTTGGTGGTCTGAAGATTATCGTCCCCGACCATCGATGCATAGTTCGTCTGAATTGAAATCATGGTGTATTAACGTCCTGTTTGCGATAACGTCCGAGACGTCGTTCTCCCCTGGGATACCCGGAATATCGGCCTTTCATTGGGTCGCATCGGGGCGTGCCAGAACGGTTCTAGCAATTTCGTGACCGAGTGCCGAGCACCTTGACGGCGATCCGCGTTCAGATTGCGAAAAAATATCCATTGGCCGCTCACCCGCTAGGAAGCCGCGAAGGATATGGCCACGGATACATACCTATGAACACGGATAAGGGAATCAATGGAGTTATCGGGCATTCACCGGCAAGTGGAAGCAATCTTCTCACGCCTTCTTACTTCTAATGACGGAAAGCTTCGAAGTGGATTGGCCGTGCTACTCGTCGCTGGGTGTCAAGGGAGTCACGGCCGTCAAAGTTTTGACGGCTTGGCGACCGCCATCGAGAGCCACCGATTCGAGCAGAGAGAAGATCTTGTCGCGATGCACGCCGCTGGCGGCGGAAACGTTCTCGTCGCGAGTGAGCTTGGTCTCTTTTCGCTGGATCTGTACGGAATCCGGCGCCACGATGCCGAGCTTAACCCTGGCGCCGGACACCTCCAGCACTTCCACTTCGATTTCACCGCCGATGAGGAAGCTTTCGCCGGCGCGGCGGCGCATTATGAGCACGGGGCCAGCTCCGGTTGGGGACTGAGCGCGAGGAGGGGATGACGGTGTGAATAACCGGACAAGGTCTGGATGGCCTGAATTCCGATTCGCTCCCGCAGATTCAACACGATGGGGGACAGCAGATTGACGGTTGGATGGGGCCGGTTTTCCCCTCCGGTCGAAACCATGGCGGCGCACAGAACCTCGGCACCGATGCGAGGCTGGCGTCCGGGGGGCAGTTGCAAAGCTTCCAGTTCCTCGGGAGAGAGGGAGAGTTGGTAGCTGGGATCGGCGGCCAAAATCGGGAGCAGGATAAAGCACACGGAGGACTGAGCCAGGCTCTGCATGAACATCAGGGGGTGGGTGGCAGGCTGGGACAGAAACACGAACAGGCGTTCGTCCTCGAAACCCGGCAAACCGCAAGGAAACTCGAAGACGGCATCTTGGGAGTAGCTCATTTCCCCGAAGCACTTGGTATGAATTGGCGTCATGGCCAGCAACAGATGAGTGCAATTTGGCGACCAGAGAGGGCCGGCGGCCCGGGCAATTACTCGGGGCGGGACGGGTGTGAAAGTTGAACGGGTTCCGGAGATTCGCGGCCTTTAACCACGACCGGATGGTTGAGGATTACAATGTCCACGCGGCGGTTGCGCGCGCGGTTTTCTTCGGTATCGTTGGGCGCGATGGGCACGGTGTCGGCGTATCCGGCTATGGCGAAGCGCTCGTGAGGGATCTGGTACTTGGTCGAGAGCAGTTCCAACATGGCGATGCTCCGGGCGGCGGACAGTTCCCAATTGGAGCGAAAGCGCCCGGTGTGGATGGGCACGGAGTCGGTGTGTCCCTCCAGCCGCACCAGGTTGGGAAGGGCGCGAATGGCATTCGCGATCTTTTCGATGCTGCCATCGGTTCCCGGGGCAATGGTATCGCCCCCGGAGGGAAAGTAAGCGGCCTGTTTGAGACTGACCACGAGGCCACGCGGTTCCAAGTGAATCTCGATTTTGCCCGCCTTGATCTCCTGGCCGAGTTCGGTGGTGAGGTAATTGAGGGATGGCAGGAGCTCGGCGACCTGGGATGGGACGGGGACGTTCTTAGGCTCGGAACCACCGGGGCCCTTCATCTGGGCGTTGCCTTTGCCTCTTTCATCGACCGTGCCGCCCAGGATTTCGTGAACCGCGGCTTGCATTCCACCCTTTTCGAGGGCCTCCTTGACTGAATCGGAAACCATCTGAGCCTTGGACTTGTCGGTTTGCGACGAGGCGAACATCACGACGAAGAAGGCAAACAGCAGGGTGATGAAGTCGGCGTAGGAAACCAGCCAGCGTTCATGATTTTCGTGCGCGGCGGTCTGCTTCTTGCGGGCCACGCTCAGTTCTCCGCCGCCACGGTCTGGCGGGCCGGTTTCGCGTTCACGCCGGCCTTAGTTTCCTTTTCCGGCTTCTTCTTTTCCGGTTTTTTCTTCTCCGGCTGGGCGATGTAGGCGTCGAGCTTGATGCGGATCAGTTTGGGATTGAGCCCTTCGACGATCGCGAGCACGCCCTCCAGCATCAATTCCCGGAGTTGCACGGCGGCCTTCAGACGCGCTTTGAGCTTTCCGGCGGCGGGGAGGAAGAAGAGGTTGGCGGAGCCGACGCCGTACACGGTCGCCACGAAGGCCGCGGCGATTCCGCGGCCAACCTCGTCGATATTGGCGAGGTTCTTCATGACCTGCATCAATCCGAGTACGGCTCCGATGATACCGATGGTGGGAGCGTATCCGCCGGCCGCTTCGAACGCCTTCACCTCGGCCTCGGCCCGCTGCTCCATCAGGTCGATTTCCAGTTCCATGATGGCGCGGATCTGGCTTAGTTCCATGCCATCCACGGCAAGGTTGAGGGCTTTGCGCAGGAACGGATCGGGGATTGCGCCGGCCTCCTGTTCCAAAGATACGATTCCCTGTTTACGGGCTTGGGTGGCGTAGCCGATGATTTTTTCGATAGTTTCGGCCACCGGCTGGGCGCTATCGAAGAAAATGGCGCCGAGTCTCCTGACGGCGCCCAGTACCGCCGCGAGCGGCGTCGTGACCAGGACGGCGCCGATGGTGCCGCCGAAGACCACCATGGCGGCGGTAACCTGCTTGACGTCCTGGACTTTGCCACCGTCGAGGATCAGACCGCCGAGAATGCCTCCGACGGCGAGGAGCAGCCCGCCGATAGAAGCGAAATCGGGACGAGAGCTAGTTTTCTTCTTCGCGTTGGCCATGGGACAGATCCTGAGACTTACGACCGGACATCGTGGGCGGTGAGGACAGGCATTGGGCTTCCGGTGGCAGACCGGCCAGGATGGACTGGCGGTAGCGGCGGACGCGCTCGACGATTTCTTCGGTAGATTCCAAAACCATGATTTTTTGACCGGTCGTAAGGCTGATCACGGTGTCGGGAGTCGTCTCGATTTCCTCGATCAGGTCGCTGTTGAGGACGACCCGGGTGCGATTGAGACGAGTGACTTGGATCATGACGGGCTCTCAAAGAGCACATCGGCGACCGCCCCGAGGATTTAGATGAATTCCTTCGATGAAATTGCGGGGGCGGGGAGGGCGAAGCTGAGAGGAAGAGACCCGCCGATGAAGAGCGAAGCGAGAAGCCAGGGCCGCTCGCAAAACTTCCGGCGTTGTTCTTAATTTCTCGAGCAAAGACTAGAAACGCGCCGCCGGAGCGCCGATGTGGGAATTGATATGGGAAACCACGGGGACCGTTGCGGGCAAGGGCCGGAGATGGCGGGGCAACGGGCCGGGGAGTTGCTTCGGGCCTGGATCTCCGGCGACGCCGGGCGTTTCGAGGACGAAGTCGAGTCGATCCTGAGGGACCCGAGCGGAACCTGCGACGCTGGGGAAGAGGAGCGCCGAAACCTGTTGAGAGCGGTAGCCCTTCGCATGAAGAACTGTCCGGATGTGTTTGGCGCGTCGCGGAAAGCCGGCATCGAGCTTTGCTTGAACCTGTTGGGACACCTGATAACGGAGGAGAGCGGCAGCGCAAAGACAGGCCGGCAGGGAAAAACAAAGTACGGAAGGCAGGCGCCCGGAGGCGGAATCACGAACGGGAGCCGGCCTCGCTTTCGTCTGACGTGCATCAAGATGGGAGCAATCCACGCTGCGCCCGACGTAGATGTCCGCGGGAAAGACCGCTCCCTTTGGCCGCGGCTCGGTTAGCCCAAATAGCTGAACAGATTCCGCTGTTGTTGGATCTGCGCTTCCACGGAGAGGGTGGCCTGTTCATCGAGCTGCGACTGGGTCAACTGCACGGCGACGGTGGGGATGTCGGCGTCGCGCAAATTGCTGAGTTCGCTTGTGATCTGGGTTTGAAACTGGGTAGCCAGGTTGGTAGCCGAGGTCACGCGGTCCTCCGCCTCGCCGTAAAAGGCCAGTTGCTGATTGAGATAGGTATCGGCCGATTGCAAATCGGTGGCGGCCTGGGTGATGCCGGTCTGGTCGTTGTTCTGAAGCGCGGTCAGGAGCGAGGTGACGGCGGCGAAGACATTGCCGGTGGCCGGGGTGCCATCGGAGTTCTGCGGGTCGAAGATCTGCTGAGCGGTTTCGGCGATCGGAATGGAATTGCCGTTGGTATCCACGATGACGCGGGTAGAGGAAGCGGAAAACTGCTGGGTGACGCCGTTCCCCGAGGCATTCAACACATACATGGGGCTGGAGGACTGATCGCCGCTGAAGATGTAGCGCCCGTTGACCTGAGTTTGGCTGATGCCGACCAGGGTTTGGAGCAAACCCTGGACCTGGGTGGCGAGGTCGGCACGGTCGCTGGCGGTGACCGATGTGCCGGCGCCCTGGGCTGCCAGGGAGGTCGCGCTTACGATCGCCTGGACCGCACTTTGGAGGGCGGAATCGGCGGAGCTGAGTTCGGAGCCGGCGGCCGACAGGTTGGATTGAATCTGCTGGTTCTGGTTGAGGTCGGCCTCGAATTGGAGGATTTGAGGGATGGCGGCCGGATCGTCGGACGGGGTTTGGACCCGGTAACCGGAAGTGACCTCGCTTTGCGCCTGGTTGATCTCGGTCTCGGTGCGATTGAGGCCGGCCAGGTAGGACTGGGTTGCTCCGCTGATAGGAAACATAAGTTCTCTCAGTTATTGGGTTGCACCAACTGTAGGACGTAGTCCGCCATGTTGTTCAAGGTGGTGAGAACCTGGGCTACCGACTGATAGGCGCGCTGAAACTGCATCACGTTGACGGCCTGCGCGTCGAGGGAAACTCCCGAAGCGTTATTGACCAAAGTGGTGGCGGAGGCGACGACCTGCTGCTGGGTCTGCTCGTTGTCGGTAGCGGTTTGATTTTCCTGGCCCATATCGGAGGCAATCTGGCCGAAGTACGAGGTCAGGCTCACGCCACCGAGAGCGGAAAGGGTGGTGCTTTCCAGGGCGGCCAGGGTGTTGGCATTGCCGTTGGCGTTGCCGGAAGAGTCGACCGGGGCCAACTGACCGGTAGTGATGGAGGGGTCGACCGACAGGCTGGCGGCGGCGTTGGTGGGATTGGCGGTGTCGTAAGTGAAGAGAGCGGAGCCATTGGCGGCTCCGGCGGCGGTGGACACGGTGCCGGATTCGAGAATCTGATTGACGGTGGAGGCGAGGGTGGAGGCGAATTGATTCAGGGTTCCGGTCTGCTGGGAATCGCCGATCACGGACGCCAGGACGCGATTGCGGCTGTCCAGCAGGCCGCCGAGCTGGCCGCCGGTGATCTGGGAGGTGATGTCGTCGCCCTGGGAGTCGTAGATGTGGGCGGTGGGCGGAGATTCGGGGTTGGCGGCATTGGCGTCCACCGAGAAACCGGCGCCGAGGGAGTACTGCTGGGTTCCGATCACCAGCGGGGAGCCTCCGCCCAACAGCACAGTGACGGTGCCGTCGGACTGAGTCACGGTGGTGAAGTTGGTGAGTTGGGAAAGGTTGTCGAGAGAGCTGTAGAGTTGCGCCTCCTCGCCCGGATCGGGGGTGGTCTCTTTCAGCCGCTCGGTATTGTAGGCCTGGATTTGTGAGGCGATAGTGTTGATCTGGGTGACGGTGGAGCCGATGGAGGTGTCGACCTGAGCCGCCACTTGCGACAGGGAATTCGACAGGCTCTGTATGGCGGTAGCCACATCGCCGGCATCGTTGATGACGGTCTGGCCCGCGGTGGCGTCGCTGGGGGTGGTGCTCCAGGCTGAGAAAGCCTGAAACAGGGAACTCAGAGCGGAGGAGACGCCGCTGGCGCCCGAAACATCGAAAAGGCTTTGAATCGAGCCGGTAGTCTGGGCCTGGGCGGTGTAGAAGCCGAGCGCCTGGGTCTGTTGTTGAACCTGCTCCTCGGCGTATGGGTCGCGCGAATCGGCGAGGCCGCCGGAAGTCACGCCCCCGCTCAGTCCATCGTTGACGTTCAGGGGCTCGGCTTCCAGGTTGAGCGATTGGGTGGCGTAGCCCGGAGTAGACGAGTTGTTGACGTTGTTCTCGACGACGTTCAGGGCCTGCTGGAGCACTTCCATGGCATTCCCGGACGTCTGCAAAATGGACAGCAGGGTTGACATGCCCGTTCACCCTTGCATGTCGTATGCCGAAGAGATCGAAGCGGGGATCGGGGCGCCGCCGTTTGGGGAATATGCCACCGCGGTGGCGCCGGAACGGGCGGACAAGCCGCGCTGGACAGAGGCACAGGTATCGACCAGGCGGAGAAAGGATGCCACCTCGCGTTTGAACCGCGTGAGCTCCGAACCGAGTGGGCCGGCCGCCATCCTGGAGCCGTGGCGGAACTGCTCCGTCCAGGCTTCGAATTCCGCGGATGCGGTCTGCAGAATGTCCAAGGCACCGAGCAGGCGCTCGAGATTCGCTGTCCGGCAGGCTTCCCGCGCCTGGCGGAGGCGTTCCAGGGTGCGTCCGAGGATTTCCGCGCCGGGGTTTGGAGGATTTTCGACGGTGCTTCGCACCTTGGAGCGGGGTTGCATCAGGCGTCGCCCTCCACCGAGCCGGAGGCAAGGGCGTTCGAAACCAAGGCGTGGCTGAGCTCGACGGAGTCCACCTCGTACTGACCCTTGGCATAGACAGCGGCCAGATGGCTGACGCGGCCGGCCTGCTGGGACGCGAGTGCGGCGCTGGCGTTGGAGATACTTTCCGACAGGGAGGATATCTCGACCTGGTCGGCACCGCCGGTGTTGAGTCCGGAAGCCGGCGCAGTGGAGGAACCCGATTGCGTCAGACTGGTTTGGCCGGTGGCGGAGGCGCTGGTGCCGGCAACGCCATCGTTCTGAAGTCGAATTCTCATAGGAAGCGCCTAGGCATGCTTCTCATGCGAGGCAATACTCCTTCTACCCAAAGGTGGCATGAACGCGGGGGCTAGGGCAATACGCAATAGGAAAATCCCCTAATAATAACCGCGGTTATCTATTAAATCATACCCAAATACCGGGTAGAATCCTGAGCGGCGTACTGGTGACATATAGCACATGCCCTTGCCAAAGCTGTTGTGGTTCTCACACGCGAGCTCCGCGTCCGCTGCTGGAGAAATGAACTGGTGCCAGGCCCCACCAACTTTCGCAGTGGTAGAGGTCGACAGCGTGGCAGAAGCCATTGCGGCGTTGAGCAGAGACGATTTCGATTGTGTTCTGGTGACCGCCGACATGGACGATGCCGGACGGATGGAAGCTCTGGAACTGATCCACGGAATCGATCCCATGCTGGCCGTGGTGTTCTGGAATCCCGGACTAAGTCCCGCGCAAGGGGTGGGGCTATTCCGAGCCGGAGCGTACTTCTGTTTCGGGCATCAGGACTCGGCGGAGAGGGTACGCGAATGTGTGGAAAGCGCGATGGAGGAAAAGCGCGGCAGGGAGAGTGCGGCGGGAGTGGAGCCATGGCGTTCTTTCCTGGTGGGCAACAGCCGGGCGATGGAGACGGTGATTGAAACGATCCGGCTGATCGGGAGCCGGCGCTGCACGGTATTGATCGGTGGCGAGACCGGGACTGGCAAGGAAATAGTGGCCAAAGCGCTGCACGCCGCCGGCCCGCGCGCGAACCAGCCTTTCGTGGCCATCAATTGCAGCGCACTACCGGAGAATCTGCTGGAGGCCGAGCTTTTCGGCCATGTCAAGGGAGCCTTCACGGGCGCAATCCACGCGCGCGTGGGGCGCTTTGAGCAAGCGCACCGGGGTACTTTATTTCTAGATGAAATCGGCGATATGCCGCTCGAATTGCAAACCAAACTGCTTCGGGTATTGCAGGATCGCGAGATTCAGAGGCTGGGCGGGTCGGAAAGCATCAAGGTGGACGTGCGGGTGATTGCAGCCACCCATGCGAATCTTTTGGAGCGCGTGCAGCAGGGCAGGTTTCGGGAAGACCTGTATTACCGTTTGAACGTGGTCCCGTTGCAGACGCCGCCCCTGCGCAAGCGGACGAGCGATATCGGCTTGCTGGTGGAACACTTTGTGAAGAAGATCTGTCAAATAGAAGGGATCTCCGTCAAGACGGTGACGCCCGAAGCGCTGGAGCGCCTGCGGTCCTGCCCGTGGCCGGGAAATGTCCGGCAGTTAGAGAATGCCGTGGAGATGGCGGTGGTACTGAGCGGAGAGAGGGACACGCTTTTCGCCAGCGACTTCGGTCTGGGGCCCGTATTACCGGCGCAGGCGGCATCGGCCGAGTGCATACCGTTTCCCGTTCTGGAAGCGATGGATTTCGAGACGGCGGTGAGCAATTTCGAGCGGGCCATGCTGGAGCGCGCACTCAAGACTACGGCGGGGAACAAGACGGCAGCCGCGGAGTTGCTGGGGCTCAAACGGACGACGCTGATCATGAAGCTGCGGAACTACGAAAGCCCGGCGGAGATTTGCGCCGTGCGGTAAGCGGGCGCCGGAAGATGGAAGTCGAGAGGAAAGAAGTCGAGTAATCCAGAAGCCGGAATGGCTCCGCCGCAAGCGTGTCAGGCTGGATCGCAGGTACTCTTATTCGTCGAACCGGACGGCTTCCGAGCAACCATGGCTGCGCTGATGGGCTTGAAAATCGTCGCGTGCCGCGCGCAGTTTGAGCCTGGTTTCGTTCCACAAACCCCAATAGGACTCGGTCGCTTCGGTATCGCCGGCTCGATACGCCGATATAAACCGCGAATGCACCCGGCCGCACTCCTCCAGCGCGTCCAGATACCTCAGCAGCAGGAGCTTGCCATCGTCGCACATTGACGTAACCACACGGTCCACTGAAGTGCCTTGGGGACTCAGTTCGGTTCCGGGGCCGTTTGTGGGTCTTTCGCTTCGTATTAACTTCTTGTTACAGAACCGATAGAGACGATGTTGCGCGAAGCTCATAGGAACGTCAATGGACTTCCGTACCGGTACTAACCTAACTGCTCGCAGACACACTAGATCCAGCCGGAAATATCCGACATTTCCAAGCAGCTATCCGATTGGAATGGGACTAATAACTTCAGACGCCGAGGCGGGAATCAGCTCATTGGTCCTAGCCGGAGCGGCGATTGCCATCAGGTACCAGGCGGGATGTTGTGTCCAAGCGCTCAAGCCGGTTCGCGACTTCGGTGATCTTAATCCCATAATTGCCTTGCACCGTAACCACTTGGCCGTGGGCCACCACGCGACCGTTCACTCGCACCTCGACCGGGTCGTCCAGGGCGCGGTTGAACTCGATTAGGGAGCCGCCGGTCAGCGCCATCACTTCGCCAAGCGACAGGCTGGCGCCACCGAAGCGCAGGCTGACGGGCAGTTCGATATCGAGAAGCACGTCCAGGGCGGGATTAGAGGCCGGACCGCGGCCGGGTTGGGAATCCTGACTCATGATATTGGCTTTTTGACGGGCTGAGACAGCCAGACGCGCTCCAGGTGGCTGCGGAGCCTCAAGATGGCTTGGGTGCGCAGTTGGGCCACGCGGGAAAGGTGCATGCCGACAATTTCGGCGATTTCCCGCAGGGTCAACTCTTCGAAGTAATACAAGTGCAGCACGGTGCGTTCGATCTTGGGCATTCGATCGATGGCGAGGGCCAGAAGGCGCTCCAGTTCCGAGCGCTCCACGATTCTGGAAGGAACGGATTCCGGGTCGCCCGAGATGAAATTCAGAAGCTGGTGCCCGCCGTCTTCGCCGCCGGCGCTTTCCAGACGTTCCAGCTCGACCGATTGGACCTCGCCCAGCCACTTCTGGTAATTCTCGAGGGAGACTCCCAACTCGGCGGCGATCTCCTCTTCGGTGGCTTCGCGTCCGGCTTGCTGATTGACGCGATGAATGGCGGCTTCGATCATTTTGGACTTCTTACGCAATTCGCGCGGGGCCCAGTCCATGTCGCGCAGTCCATCCAGGATAGCGAAGCGGATTTTGCGCTCGGCATAGGTCTTGAGCTGGACGTTGAGGGAGGGATCGAAATTGTCGATAGCGGCGAGCAAACCAACCACGCCGGTGGATACCAGATCGTCCATGCTGATGTAATCCGGGAGGCGATCGTGGATTCGCTTGGCGATCAGGCGCACCTGTGGGAGGTGCTGGAGCACGAGGGCCTCGCGCCGAAGCGCGACATCCGCTTCGAGGGCGGTTTGATATCCATAGTTGCCGGTGGCCATGGGACCTTGGGTAATAGGGTGTCGCTTAGCAAGCGCTTCCGGGGCGGCATCGTTCAGGCAACCGCCGCCAGTGTGCAGGGCAATTGCCTGACCAATGATCGGGCGATGGCGGCTCTGTCGGCCGGTTCGAGATCGTCGGGAACGGACTGGCCGGCAGCCAGAAAAGACACCGGCAGGTGGCGGCGCGCCGCGACGCAAAATACAGATGCCATGGAAGATGTCTCGTCGAGCCTGGTGAAGATCAGTTTTGAAGGGCGGAACGAGCTGTAGAGCGCCGCGGCGCGGTAGAGCTCGATGAGGCGCATGGATGCCGTCAAAACCAAGTGGGTGTCAATCTCTTGACGGCGGCTGAGGTACGCGGCCAGGCCGGAGCCGTCCTGCAGCAGGCGGGCGCTCGATCCGGGCGTATCGATTAGAACCAGGGCTTTTTCTGGAGCGTCGGCCAGGGCTTGGGCGAGGGCGGCGATACCGTCGGCGGCCTGGTACGGCATCTGGAAGGCGGCGGCATAGGAGCGGATTTGTTCGGCGGCGCCGATACGCTGGGTATCGGTGGAAATCAGGCGCACCGGGCGGCCCAGGGCCAAACCCTGCTTCACGGCCAGTTTGACTAAAGTGGTGGTCTTGCCGGATCCGGGAGGACCAACCAGCGCGGTGATGCGGCCTAGCTGGGGTGCGACCGAAAAGCGGCCGGCCAGTTCTTCCTCGGTTTTGCGCCACAATACGCGGGAAGCCGGTTCCGGAACCAGATGAGGCATACCGATGCACGGCGCCGGCTGAGGGGGGATTCGGCGCCGCGCGGCCGCTTCGATTTCCGTGGCCAGAGCGTTTTCCATGCCGGCGTCCACCAGCCATTGGCCGACCTCGTTGTCCGGCTCCGGATCGGCGGGGACCGCCTCGGCCAAAGGGCGGTTCAGCAGGCTGTAGACTTCCTTCAAGCGTCTGAGCGCGCTGTAAACCTCCTTCAAACGCCGAACCTCGGTTTCCGGCAGCGCGTCGATCAGCTCGAATGGCGGCGACTGCGCGGAGCGCAGTTCGGGCAACGAGGCGTTTGCAACCGCGGGCGTGGTCCGGCTCCTTTCATCCCGATCCGCCACGGGAGGCTCGGGGGCGGGGTTGGGCGCCGGTCCGGCGACGCCGAAGATCACTTCATAGGCGCCAAGGTGGCGCGCTTCGGGGGGCGCTTCGCGCGAGTCGAGCAGCAGGGCGTCGGGACCCATTTCCCGGCCGGCTCGTTCCATGGCGGCCTGGAACGACGGGGCAAAGAAGGACTTGACGTAATTGCAAGGTTTCTCACTACTCGGCATGTTATTGGATCACTCCCAGCGATACGATTTTGACTTCCATGGGCAGCTCGTTATGAGCGATGAAAAACAGGTTGCGGACAGTCGGCTCGACCATCTGGCGCAGGAAATAGCGGGAGCCGGAGCTGACGACGGCGACCACCGGAGTCTCCGGGTTGCCCACCTTCTGGGTAATCTTCTGCAGCAGGTCGCGGATGGCGGGCGGCGAGAGACCGGCATGGCTGTTCTGTTCTCCGTGTTGCACGCTGGATTCCACCATTTGTTCGAGTGCGGGGTCGAGCAGGTAGGCGGGCAGCTCGCCGCCGGGGCCCAGATACGGTTTCACCAAGGTCCGGCGGAGGGACTGGCGCACGTATTCGGTGAGCAGGACGGCGTTGCGCGTGGTTACGGCGGCTTCGGTCAAGGCTTCCACGATGGTCACGGCATCGCGAATGGGGACGCGCTCGCGCAGCAGGTTCTGCAGAACGCGCTGCACGGTGGCCAGCGGCAGCAGTTTGGGGATCAGCTCATCGACCAGCTTCGGCTGCTCGGCAGTCACACGATCCAGGAACCGTTTGGAGTCGCCACGGGAGAACAACTCCTGGGAATAACGGCGCACGATTTCGGTGAGATGAGTGCCCAGGACGCTGACGGCATCGACGACGGTACATCCGGCGCGGCGGGCGGCGTCGGCCTGATCGCCGGGAACCCACCAACCGGTCATGCCGAAGGCCGGCTCCCTGGTCTCTTTGCCGCCCGGCGGAGGCGGAACCTTACCCGCGGGGATGGCCAGTTCGCAGCCGGCCGGCAATTCATAGCGCGCCATTTCGGCGCCCTTGAGCGAGATGACGTACTCGTTGACCTTGAGGGCCACGTTGTCGACCACGCGCACCGGCCCGAGGACGAAACCTAATTCGGTTGCGAGTTGGCGGCGGATGGCGGCGATGCGCTTGATGAGCGGGGATTCCTGACCGCCGGCGACAAATTTGACCAGGCCGAGCCCCATTTCGATGGCGAGGGGTTCGACCTTGAGCAGGGTATCGATATTCTCCTTGGCGGTGGCCGGCTTGGGAGCCGATTCGGCCTTTTGCAAGGCGTGCTGTTTCGTGCGCAGTCGCCAGGCGGCCGTTGAGATGCCGGAGCCCATGATCAGGAACGGAACGGTGGGCAGGCCGGGGAACAGGGAGAGCACGATTAAAACGCCGCCAGCCAGGAACAGAGGCTGCGGGTTGCCGAACAACTGCTTGCTGAAGTCGGTGCCGAGGCGCTCATCGGAACTGGCGCGGGTCACGATCAGGCCGCCGGAGATGGAGATCATCAGAGCGGGGATGACCGTAACCAGGCCGTCGCCGATGGTCAGGATGGTATACGTCTCGATGGCGTGCTGTAAATCCATGCCGTGCTGCAGGACGCCGATCAGGAAGCCGGCGATGATGTTGATGCTGGTGATCAGGATGGCGGCCACGGCGTCGCGCTGGGTAAAGCGCGAAGCGCCGTCCATGGCGCCATAGAATTCGGCTTCCTTGGCCAGGTTTTTGCGGCGCTTGCGGGCCTCGTTCTCGTCGATCAGTCCGGAGCTCAAATCGGAGTCGATGGACATCTGCTTGCCGGGCAGGGCATCCAGGGTAAAGCGCGCCGTGACTTCGGAAATGCGCACGGCGCCGTGGTTGATGACCACGTATTGAATGGCGATCAGGACCAGGAAAATCACCGCGCCGATGATATAGTTGCCACCCACCACGAAGTTGCCGAAGGCTTGGATGACCTGGCCAGCGGCGGCGGTGCCGGTGTTGCCGTTCATCAGAATCAAGCGGGTGGAGGAGATGTTCAAGGCCAGGCGGAAGAGGGTGAGCAGCAACAGGGTGGTGGGGAACACGCTGAACTCCACGGGCTTGCGGATGTACATGGCCACCATCATGACCACCACGGACATCATGATGTCGATCACGATGAGTACATCCAGCACGAAGCCGGGCAGGGGAGTGATGAGGGCGATGACGATGCCCAGGACGGCGATGGGTACGCCCAGTTCTTTCCAGTTGGCGAGGACCAGTCCCGGGATTTGTCTCCATGGGGCGGGGGCCGCTATCGCTCTCGTCTGTGCCAAGTAATTCGCTCCTAGAATCAGCTTTCAGCCCCAGACAGCACCGCCGGCCGGCTGTAAGCTGAACGCTGAAAGCTCTTCATGCAGTCCGCCTGCCATTCATCAGCTTGAAAATGTAGGCGAGGACCTCGGCCACGGCACGGTAGAAGTCGGCCGGGATCTCCTGGCCGACGTCGACGGCTTTGTAGAGGGCCTGCGCCAGGGGCGGGTTCTCGATCAAAGGCACCTGGTGGTCGATGGCTTTCTGGCGGATGCGCAGCGCCAGGTAGTTCTGGCCCTTGGCTACCACTCGGGGCGCGCCGGGCGAGTTCATGTCGTACTTCAAGGCGACGGCGTAGTGGGTCGGATTCACGATCACGGCGGTGGCTTTGGGAACCTCGTGCATCATGCGGCGGCGCGCCATGTCCCGGCGCAGCTTGCGGATGCGCTGTTTCATGAGCGGGTTGCCTTCCACCTCTTTGAATTCATCGCGGATTTCCTGCTTGCTCATTTTCAGGTCTTTCTGGTAGCGCTGTTTCTGGCGCAGCAGATCCACCGCGCCGAAAACCACGAAGACCAACGAAGCCTTCCACAACAGGGCCTGAATGGAGCCGGCCACGTGGGCCGCGCCGGACAGCACGCTGCGCAGGGGCAGGGAAAGGAAACCCTGGAAATCGTCTTTTACAAGGAAATACACCGCCGCGCCGAATACCGGGATCATGATCGCGGCCTGCAGCAGAGCCGGCAAGTTCTGCCGCGGCATCTGCTGCAGCTTGGTTACGGGATTCAGACGCTTGAAGCTGGGAGCCAGTTTTTTCACGCTGATGCCCATTCGCGTGACGCCGAGCTGCACCGCGATGGTGATGCCAATCAGGACCGCACCCACTACGGCGAGGGGAATCATCGTATGCGTGAGCAGATCCAGGCTGAGAGAGATAATCTCGGCGGAGCCGAGCTGGGGGTTGAGCGCGTGCTGGAACAACGCCGCCATGCTGTTGCGGATGGCGCCGATCCAATCCATGCCCCAGGAATGGATAAGGGCTACGAAAGCCAGAAACTGTAAGGCGCCGACGAAGGTTCGAGCGCTGGGGAAGTTGCCCTCTTCACGGGCTTTCTTGATGCGCCGCTGGGTCGGTTGTTCGGTCTTTTGGCTGTTGTCCGCCATGGGCTACCGCGCGACCAGGGCCTGTGCGGCGTGAAACGTGGCGTCGGCGCCGGCCCGGAGCAGCACCGGGAACAGCAAGGCCAGCCATCCGAGCAGGGCCAGGCCCACGATCATTTTCACCGGGAACGCCACCGTGATGAGATGTAATTGGGCGTTGACCCGTCCCAAGAGGGCCAGCGAAATATCGATCATGGCCAGGACCGCAATGGCGGGGAGGGCGAGGCGAAGTCCGGTGGAAAACATGTTGGAGCCGAGAGCCAGGATCTGGCCGGCGGCGGAACGGCCGACGGCAAAAGAACCGGCGGGGCAGGTTTCCAGGCTGCGGGCGAATATGCGAAGTATTTCGCGGTCGAGGCCGCTGACGAAGAACAACAGGCCCGCGGAGAGCTGCGCGAAGACGATCAAGACAGTGGAATCGGCCTGGGTGTTGGGATCGATGGTAGTCGCGAATCCGTAGCCCATTTGCAACCCCATCGCCTGCGCTCCCAGGGAGAAAGCCTCGGTGAGGAATGCAACCGACAATCCGATGCCGACCCCCAGCGCGGCCTCCACCAGAATCCAAAGGGCGAACAGGCCGGCCGAGGGATTCGCGGCCACTCGCGGCCATTCGGGAAACAGGGCCATGGTGATGCCCAGAGCCAGGATGATTCGAGCGGGGCTGAGGGCGCTGGTTATGCCCGGCAGTGGCACGAAGACGAAAACCCCGCTCACGCGGACCAGGGTGAGCACAAAGCCCAGCAAAGTGGAAATGGAAAGCACCAGTTCACCGCGCATAGCGGCTGAGGTCTCCCAGGGTGGCGATGGTATAAACGGTGATCTTCTGCAACATCCAGGGCAGCGCAATCATGAACGCCACCAGGAAGGCGAGCAGGCGGGGAATGGCGCTGAAGGCGTTGTCCTGAATGGAGGTGAGGATCTGGATGAGACTCATGGCGATCCCGCCCACGAATCCCACCACCAGCAAGGGAGCGCTGATCCAGAAGGCGGTCATGATCGCCTGCCGAACGATTTGGATCGCAAATTCCGGAGTCATGAATAGAAACCTTTCATCAACGAACCGATCACCAGGTTCCAGCCGTCGGCCAGAACGAAGAGCAGGATTTTGAAGGGAGCGGAAATCATCACCGGCGGCAACTGCACCATGCCAATCGAAAGGGTGACGGAGGCGACCACCAGGTCGATGATCAGAAACGGCAGAAAGAGGATGGCGCCGATCTGAAAGCCGGCTTTCAGCTCCGAGAGGATGTAGGCCGGTATCAGGATTTTCAGGTCCAGGTCGGCGGCGCTGCGAGGCTGCGGGGCGTGCGAGATCTCGACGAACAGCTTGACGTCCTTCTCGCGGGCGAAGCGGATCAGAAATGCTTTGAGGGGCTTGGTGCCGGCCTCGAAGGCCTGGTCGGCGGAGAGCTGGTTATTCTGCATCGGCTCCCACCCCTGGTGGTACATATCCGCGGCCACCGGCGAAATCACCAGGATGGTTAGAAAGAGGGCGATTCCGACCAGCACCTGGTTGGACGGGGTGGTCTGAGTGCCCAGCGCCTGGCGCAAGAAATGGAGGACGATGGCGATGCGCAGGAACGGCGTGATCGACATGATGGCCGCGGGCAGCAGGGTGAGGAGCGTCAGCAGGATGATGATCTGCATGGGGACGCCAAGCGACGAGCCGCTTTTGTCCATGTTCATGCCGAGCAAAGACGGCGGGGCCGCGGCTGCCGATAGATGTAGTGCCGCGGCGAGCAGCAGGGTGAAGAAGCGGGCGGGGCATGAAATTGTCCGTGTCATGGGTTCTCCGTCCGGCTCTCCCGAGTATCCCGGCCCAGACCGTTGTCGAGCAGCGAGCAGCCGCCCGGAGAAACGGCGATGAGCAGGGTTCGTCCGGCAAAGCTGACCAGATGGAGGGAATGTTGCGTGGTCAGCGGCAGACGTTCGATGGATTGCATCTGGCGGCTCGCCGGGCGGCCGAAACCTTTACCGGCAAAAGTGGCGGCTCCCTTTTTGCGGAGCCAGTACAACGTGCCGCCGAGCAGGCCGAGCACGAACAGAACTGCTACCACCTGTTGAATCGCTTCCATTGTCGTCAGCTCTCAGCAATCAGCCGCCGGCTGAGTTCGGCTGATTGCTGAAACCCGGCCGCTGAAGGCTCGTTCTCAGGCGTCGACGTCCTCTCCGCCCGTCAGGTTCTTACGCTTGGATCATGCTGACCGTATCCTGCATCAACTGATCGCTGGTGGTGATGACGCGGGATGCCGCCTGGTAGCTGCGCTCATACGCCAGCAGATTGGTGAATTCGGTTGCCATATCGACCGTCGAGCTTTCCAGCGAGGAACCTTCGATCTGTCCCAGCGAGCCCGAGCCGGCGGCTCCAAGAACCGGCGCCGCGGTGGTGGCGGAGACTTCCAGATCGTTGCCGCCTACCTGGGTCAGGGTGTTGGGATTGGAAATATTGGCCAGGGCCAGTTGCGCGATGGTAACATTCTGGCCGTTCGAATATGCGGCCGAAACAATACCGCCGGCGCCCAAGGTCATGCCGGTGAGCTGGCCCGCCGCATAGCCGTCTTGGGTAGTGCTGTTGACCGCGGAGGCTTCGGAGTATTGGGTAATCTGCGAGGCTCCGGAGCTGTTGTACAGGTTCCAGTTCACGTTCATGTCCGCGGCGCCATCGGCCAGCCCGGTGACGCTGAGAGCGATGGGGCTGCCTGCCGCCGGGTCGGTGAGTTGACCGCTGCTGTTAAAGGTAAGCGTGCCGGTGGCGACGGAAGTGGTGGTGCCGGAAGTACCGCCGACCGCCGACGACGGAATCGTAACCGCGTAACTCCAACTGTTGGGCGTGGTGGTGCTCTGGGTGAACGTGGCGGTCAGCGTCTGCGCGTTGCCCAGCGAATCGTAAACCTGAATGGGAGCGCTATAGGTGTTGGACGCGCTGGACGAGGTGGCGTCCAGATTCAGGTTCATGCTCATGGTGGTAGTGGGCGAAGCCGCCATGGTGGAATTGGTCGGAACCTGAATGTTGCTGATGGGACCGCTGGCGGTTACGGCGCCGTCGTTGGCCAGCCAGCCCTGCACGTAGTTACCGTTGGCGTCTGTCAGGTAGCCGCTGGAGTTCAGTTGAAAGGAGCCGTCGCGGGTATAGAGGGTCTGATTGGAGGAATTCTGCAGTACGAAGAATCCGTTCCCCTCGATGGCGGCATCGGTAGAGACGCCGGTGCCGGTGATCGCACCTTGGATGTAGTTGGTGACGGTCGAAATGGGGAGCACGCCGCCGCCGACCTGAGATCCGCCGGCGACTCCGCCCAGCGACTCCGCCATCACGTCGGCAAAATTGACCTGGCTGGCTTTGAATCCGGTAGTGTCGAGGTTGGCAAGGTTGTTGCCGGTTACGTCGATGGCGGCCGTGTCGGCCGTCAGTGCGGAAAGCGCGGTGGAAAATGCGGGAAACATGGCGTATCGGTTCTCCTGATCTTTTTCTGCTAAGAAGCTGCTGTCGAATTGCTGCCGTTGGTGGTGCTGCTGGAATCCGAGGAGGCCGCGCTGGCAGCCGCTTCAGCCTGGGAGTGATAGGTTTCGATATCGGAGCGAATCCCCATCACCTGTTCGAGCTCGCTGAACTGCGCCAGTTGCGAAACGAACTGGGTGCTATCGGTGGGATTCAGCGGGTCCTGGTTTTGTAACTGCGCCACCAATAGCTGCAGAAACATCTGCTCGGTAGGCGCGGACGAGGAACTGGAGGAGGAAGAGGAACTCGCGGACGAAGACGAGGTGAGCGAGTTAATTCCGGATGCCATAAGATTCTCCTGTTGGATTCTGGTTGTTCAGGCGCGTTTCCAACTCGTCTACCCAAGCCGGGCGGCGCGACGGATTGTGTTGCCTTTGGCCGCTCTCCTGGCGGGAGCCGCCGTTGCCTGGCTGCGAATCGCCGCTCTGAGAGCTTTCCGAAGAGCTTTTGGTCTCGAGGACGGTGGCCGAATGGAGGTCCGGGCCGCCGGGCCGCCACGCCTCGGCGCGAAAGCCGCTCTCCTGCAACCGGCCCACCAGGTCCGACAAGCCCTGCTGCAGGCCGTGGGAGAGATCCGCATCGCCGGTGCGAACGGCTACCTGCAACTCACCGGATTGCTGCACCATGCGGATTTCCACTTTCTGCGCGCCGGCCTGTCCGACCTGGAGCGAAATATTTTGCAGTGGTGTAGCCGCCGTTTTGGGAACTACGGGCGCGATCGCTTCCACCGCCCTGGAGGAAGGCGTTGCCATGGCTTGGGGAGTCGCCGCAATCTGGTCGTCTTGCAGGAAGGCCGCCATCGCTCCGGCGGCGAGCGAACTGGAAGCGGTAGAAGAAGAAGTAGTAGAAGAAGAAGATGCTGCCGAAGGCGTGGCGTCCCGCTCGCCGGATGGCGGGTTCGAATCGCTGGCGCCGGAAGAAGACGCGGTGGAAGGTGAACCCGTGGAGGAAGACGCCGCGGCGGCCACGCGCTTCACTTCCGGAGCGGCGGTGTCGGCCGGTTGTGGCTGGGCGGATGCGGATTCGGTTACGGGTTTGGCCGGCTGCACGCGGGCGGCGAAGGTCAGGTCGTCGGCCGAGTTGGTTTGGGACTCGGCGGCCGCCGCGGCGTCGGCGGTTCGCTTAGCCGGCTCGGAGGCGCTGTCGGTTGGGACCGCAGGGTTGGACGAAACGGCGCGGGACGCGATGCCGGATGCGGCGCCGTCGACGGCGGCGGCAGCCGCCTGGCCGAGAGCATCGTTCGCACTCCGCTCCTGATCGGGATCCCGCGAAGGAAAGGAAAACCGCAACGGCAAAATGGTTGGCGTCGTCAGCGAGGTTGGTACCGCGACGGCCATTGCCGCCTGATTGCCGTTTTTGGATGGTTGCTTGACAGCACTCAGCCGGCGGCCGGTAGTAATGGTCGAATTCGATCCTGCCGTGGCCGATGGTTTCGCCAGCAGGCTGGTGCCGGAATCGTCCAGAGCTGCACTCATGAGCGCAGCCATGAAGGCGGAAGGTTGCGAATCCCCCTGATCGGACGAGGACGCGCCGGAAGACTGCGAGGTTCGCAGCGCCGCCGGGTTGGACGGTGTGACGGTGGCGGAAGAATTCTGGACGGCGGAGGCGCGGTTGTGCGCGGCGCTGTTGGCGGGAGCGCCGGTCTGCACAATCTGCGGCGCCAAAGAGACCGCTGCCGAACGAATCGTCACGGCGGAGCAAAAGGCAGATCAAGCGCCACTGTCGGTTTTGCGTATTTTCAAGCGGATAGGAATGGGGCGGGGGTGTTGGGCTTTTGACAGTCAACCGCGGTCGTCAGAGATTTGACGGATTCTCGCTGCTCGTCATTTCTACATATCGGCAAGTCCCAAAGGGTTTCCAGGGATTTTCTTCGGCCTGAGTCGTTGGGCACTGAGTTGCATTATCTGCCGCCGAAGACTTTTATGGATTCGTTGACGATTGCCGCGGCCAGCGGGCTCCAATCCCGGATAGAATCCCTCGATCTGCTAGCCAACAATCTGGCCAACTCGGCGACTTCGGGTTATAAGAGCGATCAGGAGTTTTATGGATTGTTTAGCGCCGGCGTAGCTGCGGGCGCCGGAGACGATCCGGTTTCCACTCTTCCAGTGATTCAGCGTCAGTGGACCGATTTCTCGCAAGGCACGCTGCAGGTGACTGGCAACTCGTTGGACGTCGCCATCAATGGGCGTGGGTTTCTGGTGGTGAACGGCCCCAGCGGCCCGCTGTACACGCGCAACGGAAGCCTGCAGGTGCTGGCGTCGGGCGAGTTGGCGACCGCCGACGGTTACACTCTGCAAACGGCGCCATCGGCCCAAAAGCCCACCGGCGGCACGATTCAAGTTTCATCCGGCAAGCCGATTGAGATTTCGACCGACGGCACGGTCACGCAGGAGGGCCAGGCGCTGGGCCAAATCCAGGTAGTCGACTTCGCTTCCACCGCATCCCTCGCCAAGATGGGTAACACCTGTTTCCGGAATACCGATCCCAAGAACGTCCCGGCCGCGGCCACCGGCGCCGAAGTCGAGCAGGGCAAGATCGAGGGTTCGAACGTACCGGTGGCGCAAGCGGCCATGCGGCTGGTGGGGGTGATGCGGCAGTTTGAAATGCTGCAGAAAGCAATTGGAGTATCGAGCGACATGGACATGAAATCCATTCAGGAAGTGGCGCGGGTGAGCTCGTAGCCGAAATCGGCCGCGACGTTCCCGGAAAAGGAGACATCATGATTAGCAGCGTAAGCAACTCAACGCCGGCCAAGGACCAAACACAGTCCGCCGCGGCGCAAAGCCCCACGGTTTATGAAACGCCGTTCGGGGACGTTCTGGCGAGCCAGATCACCGGCATCAATCTGGATGCCTGGGTGACCGGGGGCAACTCCACCGTGGCGAGCATGGCAAGCGCCGCCAGGAACGAGGCGGCGCTCAGCACCACCGGAACCGTGAAGCCAACTTACACCGCAAGCACCAGCGCCGCCGCTGCCACCGCCAGCACGGATACTAACAGCAGCAGCACCGTCGCCACTACAACCACATCCACCACTACCGCGTCTCCGAGCGACGTTCCCACGCTGGAGTCGGTGTTCGGCACCGGCGATGTCTGGCAGAACGACCCCGGCGGTTCGGGGGATGGCGTCTCCTGGAACTACAACCCGATCTACTTTGCCACCGAACAGACGGCGGAAACCGTGGCTCAAATGTTGGGCGGCCAGGTGGTGGCGGAAAACGACATCACCAGTGCGGCGGGCTCGCCCCTGCAGCAAAGCCAGCCGAACGAGATGGTGCAACTATCGAGCGGCGCCCAGGTTAACGCCGGGCTGGTGGCCGATCTCTTCAATCACGGCTATTCCCAAGGCTACATCGATCAGGAACTGACCGGGATTGAACAGCAGGGAGTCAGCGCATCATGATCCGCGCCCTTTACAGCGCCGCCAGCGGCATGAACGCCCAGGAGCTCAACGTCGATAACATCGCCAACAACCTGTCCAACGCCAATACCGCGGGCTACAAGGCGCGGCGCACCCAGTTTCAGGACCTGTTGTATCAGAACATGGTGCAGCCGGGCTCGGCATCCAGCCAGCAATCCACCTTGCCGACCGGCCTGCAACTGGGCTTGGGAACGCGCGCGGCTTCGAACGAGATCATTTTCACCCAAGGCAACTCTACCGAGACGGATAACCCGCTGGACGTGGTAATCCAGGGCAACGGCTTCTTCCAGATCCGTTTGGCCGCTACCGGACAGCTCGCGTACAGCCGCAACGGCCAATTCCAGCTCGACCGCAACGGCAACTTTGTCACCTCGAATGGCGACACGCTGGAACCGCAGATTACCG
>JBKQVG010000026.1:0-25192 GCA_052325345.1 Bryobacteraceae bacterium | reverse complement strand
ACCTGCTGCGCTTTTCGACGGCAGGCAGCGTGGACGACGGGAAATCGACGCTGATCGGGCGGCTGCTTTACGACACGCAAAGTGTCTACGAAGACCAGGTCCGGTCGATCGAGGGAAAGGGAACAACAGCGCCAGGCCAGATTGATTTTGCGCTGCTGACCGATGGTCTCAGAGCAGAGCGCGAGCAGGGAATCACCATCGATGTCGCCTACCGCTATTTCTCCACAGCGCGGCGCAAGTTCATCATCGCCGACACGCCGGGCCACGAGCAATACACCCGCAACATGGCCACCGGCGCTTCCACGGCCGATCTCGCCATTTTGTTGATCGACGCGCAACAGGGCGTGCTGCCGCAATCGCGCCGCCATGCTTTCCTCTGTACGCTGCTGGGGATTCCGCGCTTCGTCGTGGCCATCAACAAGATGGATCTGGCCGGCTATGACCGCGCCGTCTTCGACCGCATCCGCGACGAGTTTGCCGGCTTTCTCGCCAAGCTCGGCGTGACCGGGGCGTACTTCCTGCCGATCAGCGCGCGCGACGGCGACAACGTAGTCGCTGCCGGCGGCAACATGCCGTGGTTCGAGGGTCCGAGTCTTCTCGAATACCTGGAAACCGTCGATACCGGGCGATTCCATTCCGCCACGGGATTCCGCATGCCGGTGCAGCTCGTCTCTCGTCCCGACCGTTCCTTCCGCGGCTACGCCGGGCAGGTGGCCTCGGGCGCCGTCCATAAGGGCGACGAAGTTACCGCGCTTCCCTCCGGCCGGAAGTCGCGCATCAAACGGATCGCGACCTTCGATGGCGACCTGGCCGAAGCCTTCGCCCCGATGCCGGTCACGCTCGAGTTGGAAGATGCCATAGACATCAGCCGCGGCGATATGCTCTTTGCCGGCTCCGGCCGGCCCCACGCGGCCGAACATTTCGAAGCACACCTGGTCTGGATGGACGGGCGCCCCCTGGACCCGCGCCGCCGCTATCTTTTGAAACACACCACGCGAACGGTCTCCGCCGAGGTCGGCGTCCGCCATCGCATCGACATCCACAGCCTGGCCGCCCAGCCCACTCCGGCGCTCGAGATGAACGCCATCGGCGTGGTGGAGATCGTCACCACTCAGGCGCTGTTCTTCGATTCCTACCAACGCAATCGCATCACCGGCAGCTTCATCCTGATCGATCCCGAAACCAGCGCCACCGTAGCCGCCGGCATGATCCGCCGGCCTTTGACCGCGGTACGCGGCGCGGGGCCGGTCACGGAAGCCGAACGGGCGACCCGCTGGGGACACACCGGCGCGGTGATCGAAGCCCAAACCGAGGAGTTGGCGCAAGCCCTCGAACGTGCCTTGTTCAACCACGGTTGCTCGGTCGCGGTAGCGGCAAGCGAGTTCGCCGCCGCCGTCCTCAAACTCGCTGGGTCGATAGCGATCCTGGTGACGCCGTCCGCGCCGCAGTTGGGCGTCGCCGGCACTCTGCGCGAACTCGAACGGCAGGGCGTGCTGGTCTCGCGCGACATCATTTCCACCGGAGGAGGCATTTAACATGGAAACCCCCATCGCCGCGGCTCATCGATGGATTGACAAGGCACTCGCGAACGGCCCCGCGCCGGCATGCGTCACCTCCAGCTTTCAGTCGGAATGCGTGGTCCTGGTGCATTTGTTGATCGCCCGCCTGCCGCGTATCCCCGTACTGTTTCTCGACACGGGTTACCACTTTCCGGAAACCCTGGCCTATCGCGACCAACTCTCGGCGGATTGGAATCTGAACCTGATCGGCCTCACGCCCCAACTCACCGTCGCCCAACAGGAGTCGCGGTTCGGGATCCTTTACCACGACGCGCCAGACCGCTGCTGCGGCATGCGCAAAGTGGAACCGCTGTTCGCGGCTCTGGAAGCCTACAACACCTGGTTCACCGGTCTGCGGCGCGAGCAATCGAAATCGCGCGTCCATCTCGAACCGGCCGCCGATTTCAAGCTGCCCTCCGCTAAAGTCCTGCGCAAAATCAGCCCGCTTGCCGATTGGTCGACGCGCGACGTTTGGCAGTACTTGAGGCAACACAACATCCCCAGACTGCCGCTCTACGACGAAGGTTATACCAGCATCGGCTGCCAGCCATGCACGTCGCTGCCGCTCGATGCCGGCGATCCGCGCTCGGGCCGCTGGTCGGGCAAGAAGCTCGAATGCGGCATTCACATTCAAAGCTGAGCCGTCATGGAAATTCTTCTGGGGTTCGGGATCGCCGTGCTGATTGGGCTGACCGGGGTCGGCGGAGGGTCGGTAACCGCGCCGGCGCTGGTGCTGTTCCTGGGCGTCGCGCCGGCGGAGAGCGTCGGCACGGCGCTGGTTTTCACAGCCATCGTAAAGCTGGTGGCTGCGCCTATTTACATTGCGCGCAAGCAAGTGAATTTCCGGATTCTTTGGCGCATGCTGGCCGGAGGCCTACCGGGCGTCTTGGCCGGTTCTTACCTGCTCGCGCGGTTGAGCGCGGCGCAGCACCGCGGCCCATTATTCGCCCTGCTGGGTGCAACCATTATCGCGATGGCGGGGGCCAATCTTTACCGCCTGCTCGTCCCGCGGCCCGCCGCGCCGGTGCGGGATCGCACACGATTTCTGCCGTGGGTCGCGATTCCCATCGGCGCCGAGGTCGGATTCTCCTCCGCCGGCGCGGGCGCGGTGGGCTCGCTGGTCCTAATGACTTTCACGCAAATAGCCACCGCGCAGGTTGTCGGCACGGATGTGCTTTTCGGCCTCGGCCTCTCGCTCGGCGGCGGCGGCGTCAGCCTGGGCATGGGCAATTATCATGGCGCGCTGGCGTTGAAACTGGCCGCCGGCGGCATGATCGGAGCCGTCGTCGGCGCTCAGCTACTCTCGATCCTTCCGCCGCGTCCCCTGCGCGTCGCGCTATCGCTCTGGCTGGCCTCGATGGGCGGCCAGTTGTGCTGGCGCGCCGTCACCGGTTGATCGCTCGTCGCAACCGCGCAAGCGCCCAGCGGGCGTGTTCGGCCACCAACGGATCTTCCCGCGCGGCCAGCCTTTCGAGCGGGCCGCGGAATTCTTCCCGCCGCGCGTTGCCCATGGCCACGGCCACATTGCGCAGGAAGCCGCGGTAGCGGGCGCGCGTCACCGGCGTGCCGCGGAACATTTGGCGGAATTCGACCTCGCTAAGAGCCGCCATCTTCTCCAGCGGCGGGGCGAAATGCCGGGCGGCAAATGCGGCATCCCCGGTAACCGGCGCCTTGCGGTTCCACGGGCAGACATCCTGGCAGATATCGCAGCCGAATACGTGGCTGCCCATCCCCCCGCGCCGCTCTTCGGGAATCGCGCCGTCGAGCTCGATGGTCAGGTAGGAGATGCACAGGCGCGAATCCACCTCCCAGCTCCCCGCACGGGGCACGATGGCCGCCGTCGGGCAGGCGTCGATGCAGCGCCGGCAGGTGCCGCAGCGGTCCGGCGGCGGCGCATCGGGTGCAATTTCGAGTGACACCAACAGTTCCCCCAGGAAGAACCACGATCCCGCGCCTTGGTGGATCAGGCAGGTGTTTTTGCCGATCCAGCCCAGTCCCGCCAGGCGGGCGTAGGAGCGCTCCGCGAGCGGTGCGGTGTCCACGCAGATTTTGCTGTGAATCCCCTTCCCCGCCCTGACTTCCATGCGAGTGCGCAGGCGCTCCAATCCGGCCCGCATCCAGTCGTGATAATCGTCGCCCCAGGCATAACGCGAAATCCAGCCGCGCTCGGCGTCGTCGAAAGCGGTCGAAAGGGGCCGCGGCGTGTGATAGAGCTTGCCCACGCACACGATGGAACGAGCCTCCGGCAGCAGGTTACGTGGATCGTCGCGCACGGCCGCCCGGCCGTCCGTGAGGTACCGCATCTCGCCGGCCATGCCGCTTTCGACCCAGTCGTGATAACGAGCCAGATCCGGCGACGGCAGAGCGGCCGCAACTCCGGCGATCTCGAATCCGCATTCCCGCGCCAGCTCGCGAACTTCCGCCGACGTCAAATTTTGAGCCCCACGGAGCGCATCAGCTCGATGGCGTTGCTCTTGCGCACTATGCCCGGCCGCATCACATAATCGAAGTGGATGCGCCCATCGGCGATGGAATCCTCGAAGTGTACGTTGGCGGCGCTTTCGCGCAGTTCGTCGGCAATTTCCGCCAGCGCCAGGTCGTGGGTGGTAACCAGGCCAATGGCGCCGCGCGCCACCAGTTCGCGCACCAGTGCCGCGGCCCCGATCCGCCGGTCGTGCGAGTTGGTGCCGTTCAGCAGCTCGTCGATCAGGAACAGCACCGGCGGCTGCTTGCCGGTCAGGTCCAGAATCTGCCGCAAGCGCAGAATCTCGGCGTAGAACCGTGAAACGCCGCCCTGCAGGGAATCCGAAATCGAAATCGACGCCCCCACCGACAGCGCCGACAGCCGCAGCCGCCGCGCCCTCACCGGCGCGCCCGCCTGGGCCAGAACCGCGTTGGTTCCCAGCGTGCGCAGCAGCGTGCTTTTGCCCGACATGTTGGAGCCGCTCACCACCAGCAGCCGCAGCGGGCCGCCAATGGCAATGTCGTTGCGCACCAACCGCCGCTCGTCCAGCAGCGGATGGCCGATGGCCTCCGCTTCGAGCCACGGGCCGTCTTCCACAAACTCCGGGAACGGATCGGCCGGGTGCTCGAAGGCGTGGCTCGAGAGCGAGCTCAGCGCTTCCATCTCGCCGATCGCCACCAGCCATCGCCGCACCGCCTGCCCCGAGTGCCGGCGCCAGTCTTCCACCCGCAGCGCCAGGTGCGGCGTCCAGAGCACAAACAGCTCGCCCAAACGGACGAATATGTTATCGCGCGAATCCAGAAGCTCCATCAGGCGGGCCAGCCTAGCCAGCCGGGCCGAGGGCGCCGAGCCTTCCGAATCGAGCGACGCCCGCAGTTCGGCGAGCAGCGGCGAGCGAAACCGCGCGGCCTCGAGCAGCCGCAGCACCGCCGCCAACAAGCTCAGCTCGTGCGCCGCCTCTTCCACCGCCGCCGCTACCCGACCCACCGTCCCGCGATTGCGATACAGAAACCAGCCGTTCACCACCAATACGAAGAGAGCCAGGTCGCGGGCCAGCGTCTCCCATGGCGGACTCATCGGCAACAGGCCCAGCAGGTGCAGCACCAGCGCCGCCGCGGCAACGCCGCCCGGAATCCCCAGAACGGTTGCCACCCACAGCGCCACGCGAAACGCCCGGCTGGAGAGCTGCGCCTCCCGTTCTCCCCATTCCGCCAACGCCGCCGGCTTCACCCCACTGCGGCCTTCCTCCGCCAATACGGCCAGTTGTTCGCGCAAATCCAGACGCGGACGCAGCTCCTCCACCGCTTGTTGACGCCGCCCGACGGTGGCCGGATCGGCTGGCGCCAGCAACCACCTTGCCAGCGTGTCCTCCCCGATGTGGGTGCGCGCGGTGGAGAGCAGCTCGAACAGCGAGCCCTTGCCGAACAGGTCCAGATCGTGCGCGTAGGGATGGGCCGCATCGAGGTACGCAATACCGGTTTCGCCCGTGCCGGCCCATTGGCCATCGAGCCGCGCCATGGCTTGCGTGAAGTAGCGCTCCGCGCGGCGGCGATTTTCGAGCGCTCGCGACAGCCGGTCGTGCGCCACCAGCAGGGCCACGAACGCGGCGATGGGAACCAGCACCCATAGGATGGAGACCAGCCCGCTCGAAAGCGCCTGCCACACGATGATGGCGGCCGCCACGGCCAGCGCCAGCCTGGCGTAGCCCAGCCGCACCAGGGCCGCGTCGCGCTTGGCGATTTCCGCCTTACGCCGCGCCAGCAGCTCGCTATATACGGTTCGAGGGTCTTGGGTCATGAGAATTCGTGGACCGGGCATCGGCGCCAACCCCATTCTGCAACAGTTGGGCGCGCGGCCGGGAATGCGGCGCGAGACAAGGCGAGGCAAGCGGCGCTCGGCCGCTCGCCCGTCCCCATTAAAGGTGATTTCATTTCAATGGATTGCACGGCAGATTGGGTTCGATCGGGAAACCGGGTTTGGGTTCGTATGGCCGCGGCTTCCTAGTCTCCTTTTGGCCAACGGGCGATCGCGCGCGGCAGCCCAACCGATCCGAATGTAGCACGGCAGGGGCTTGGGCCTCAGGCTGAGCCGGGCTAAGCGACTGCGGCGGCAGGGGTTTCCTTTTGGGCGGGTGCGGTGACCGAAGTTTCGAGGGGCGGCAGCCGGGTAGGATGAACCGCTTACCGCAAATCCGAGGGTTTGAAAAGACAAAATCAAGGCGCGGATGAGCGCGGGTGAACGCCGAATCGTCGATTTTCGAAACACGTAGAGATCCCGATATTCCGTTCGCAAGCCAACTTGTGGGATTAATGTGATCTCTCAGCCGATGGCTGGTACCGGGAATTGCGTATGGTGTACATATATATGTACACTGGATCGTGGCGGTCCGCTGGGATCCCGGCAAAGCGGCAAGCAACGTGGCCAAGCACGGGGTACGTTTTGCCGATGCGGCCTTGGTGTTTGACGATCCAGCGGCCATCACCGTCGTCGATGACGAATCGGACCCTATCGAGCAGCGTTTTGTCGTTCTTGGCGCCGACGCCGCCGGGCGGATACTGGTGGTGGTCTAGAGTTGGCGCGAGGACGAAATCCGGCTCATTTCCGCCCGGCGCGCCGAGCCCCACGAACGGGAGGAATACGAAAAGCAATGAAAACCTACGACTTCAGCAAAGGCAAACGCGGAGCGGTACTCCCGGCGCCTCCGGGCAAGGAGCGAATCACCATCCGCCTGGATTCCGACATCCTCGATTACTTCCGCGATCAGGTCGAGCGCGCTGGTGGCGGCAATTACCAGACCGTCATCAATAACGTGTTGCGCGACTACATCGAGGGGAAGAAGTCCGCGCCCGGATTGGAGGACACTCTGCGGCGTGTCATCCGCGAGGAACTGCGAAAGGTTTCTTAAATACCGGCCTTTCGCGAGTCTTGATCATCTGGTCGACTGAGCCGGCTTATCCTCCAGGAAACGCAGCGTTAAAGAGCGAGGATGGGGACCGCCATTGCGCTCCCGGACAGGAGCCGACTTGCGAGGAGTAATCCCCGCCCGCAAATCGGCGCACGCTTCCCCGAAGGCCGTTTCCGAGGCTTTTGCCCGCGACGAGCCAGCGGCCACCCGGCCAAGTCGATTACACGACCCTGGCGCGTTTATGGGGACTATTCTGGTCGCACCGATCTGGTCGCACCGACCGAAACGACGGAGACGCACGGCACCACACTGGTGAACGTCCCGTCCGCCCCCGGGTTGCTCCCGAATTCTGGCTCACGGCGGCCCTGGAGGGGCGGCGACGCGCGATGGGGCCGGACCATCGGGATACGCTAGCTAGCGTCGAAGCGATTCAGAAAATAGCCGTTGAGCGCGTATTGCTGGGCCAGGCCCCAGGGCAGATACGCCGCAAGAGCAGAGAGGCCATCGTCGAAACCGATCTGGCGGAGAGTGCCCAATAGGGTGCCCATCGACAGCAGGAGGAGTGCGACGAGGGTCAGCATTGGCGCCAGTTCGCTGAGGCCGTTCCGCAGGTTGTCCAGCTTGAAGCCGAGCGCGCGGGGCTTTTCGCGGCGCAGCAAATGCGACAACAGCATCAGGGCCGGGATAGCGATCCAGTACCTGGGGTGAAGGAAACGCAGCTTCCAGATATAGGCAACGATGAGGCCGAACATCAGCAGCGGTTCCAGGATGGCGAGTTTGCGCATCGAGGGCCCACGTGGTCAGCGGTACCGGGAGACCCGGCTGTACAGGCCTCTCCCGGCCATCCGCTGATCGCGGGCGCCAATCTCGACGAGGAGGGCCGTCCGCCCAGCGGCAAGGCCAAGGCCGGCCTTCGGCGGGACGCCGAGGGACTTCCATTCCTTGCGCCCGGTAAGCGGCTGGAACACCACCGTATTCTGCCATAGAACAAGCGCGCGCGGGCTCCGCCACCCAGGCGCGACCGAACGGCTGCAGGCAATCACCATACCCTGTATCGTGGCCGCCGGCACCTGCCGGCCGACGGCGCCGGGGAGGCGCTGATTGCCCTGATCGGTTCGCTCGCCACCAACGATTGGAGATTTCAGGCGCGCCGGCATATCGCACCATTCGCGCCCCCGGCTCGCGGAGTTATCCTGGTGAGGTCGAACCAAGCGGACAGGAGAATTCCATGAAGCGAGAGAACCTGAACCAGGCCTATCGGATTGCCACCGAGGATTACGCGGAGCTGGGAGTGGATGTGGAATCCGCATTGAAAACGCTGGAATCCATTCCGATCTCGGTGCATTGCTGGCAGGGCGACGACGTGGGCGGTTTCGAGACGGTTGGGGCTTCGCTCTCCGGCGGCGGCATCCAGACAACCGGCAATTATCCCGGTAAGGCGCGCAGCACTAAGGAGTTGCGCGGCGATCTGGAGAAAGCCTTCAGCCTGATTCCGGGCCGGCATCGCCTCAATCTTCACGCCTCCTACCTGGATAACGGCGGCAGGTACGTCGAACGCAACGAAATCGAGCCGCGCCATTTCCAGGGCTGGATCGATTGGGCCAAGGCCAACCAGTTGGGCATGGACTTTAACCCAACCTACTTTTCCCACCCCAAAGCCGCCGACGGCTTCACCTTGGCCCACGCCGATCCGGCCATCCGCGAATTCTGGATCGAGCATGGCATCGCCTGCCGTAAGATCGGCGCCGAAATGGGGCGCCAGCTCGGCACGCCCACCATCACCAATGTGTGGATCCCCGACGGATACAAGGATATCCCGATCGACCGCGCCGCGCCGCGTGAGCGCCTTGTCGAATCGCTGGACAAAATTTTTGCCCAGCCCATCGACCCCAGGTTCAATCTGGATTCCGTCGAGGCCAAGCTTTTCGGCATCGGCGCGGAAAGCTATACCGCCGGCTCGGCTGAATTCTACCTGGGCTACGCGGTCTCACGCCAGAAGCTGCTCACCCTCGATGCCGGCCATTTTCACCCCACGGAAGTGATCTCCGACAAGATTTCTTCCGTGCTGCTGTTCTGTCCCGGCTTGTTGCTGCACGTGAGCCGTCCGGTGCGCTGGGATAGCGACCATGTGGTGATCCTCGACGACGAACTCGAAGCCATCGCCAAAGAACTGGTGCGCAGCGGCAAGCTGGACCGCATCCACGTGGGCCTGGATTATTTCGATGCCAGCATCAATCGCGTGGCGGCCTGGGTTATCGGCGCCCGCAATATGATGAAGGCGCTGCTCATCGCCCTGCTGGAACCCACGGCCCGCTTGCGCGAAATCGAGCTGGCGCAGGATTTCACCCAGCGCCTGACATTGCTGGAAGAGCTGAAGAGCCTGCCCTGGTCAGCCGTGTGGGATTACTATTGCGCCCAAAAGGGCGTGCCGGCCGGCTTCGGTTGGTTCGGCGAAATCCAGCGATATGAGAAGGACGTGCTGTCGAAGCGCTCCGCCAGTCCGGCGACGGTGGAAGTCGGCGCCTGAGCGGTCCATGAGACGGGTCGGAATTCTCATTCTGGCGACCGCAATGGCGGGCGCTGCCCAACAAGCTCCCGCCGTAAAACCCGTGCTGGTCGAGCTATTCACCTCGGAGGGCTGCTCGAGCTGCCCGCCGGCGGATGCTCTCCTGGCCAGGCTGGATCGCTCTCAACCCGTTCCCGGCGCCGAGATTATCGTACTCGAAGAACACGTCGATTACTGGAACCACGACGGCTGGACGGACCCTTTCTCTTCGGCGGAGTTCAGCCGGCGCCAGGAACGCTACGCCGAGCAGTTCGGCATCTCCGGCGCTTACACGCCGCAGATGGTGGTGGACGGCTCGAGCCAGCTCAACGGCAGCGAGGGCCGTGGCGCTCTGTCGGCCATCGGTGCGGCGGCCCGCACGGAAAAGCTGACCGTCAGGGTGCTGCGCGCGGCCGGCGGCGTCCGCGTGAAGGTCGATCCGGGCAAGCACGGCGGCGAGGTGTACCTCGCGTTGGCGCAGAATGCCGCTTCCTCCCGGGTTCTGCACGGCGAAAATCGAGGCCGCAGCCTGCAGCACGTCGCCATCGTCCGCCGACTGAGCCGGATCGGCTCTTTCAAGAGCCGTGCCGGTTTCGCCAGGGACGTACCCCTTTCCGCCGGCGAATCCGAATATCGCGTCATCGCCTTCGTGCAGGACTCCGGCCCCGGCCACGTCTGGGGCGCGGCGTTGCTGAACCTTGAAAAATCAAATTCTAGCCACCGATGAACACGAATAAACACGGATAAGAATAAATTCTTCTTTTCTTTATCTGTGTTCATCGGTGGCCCATCTCTTCATTGGTTTCCAGGAACTCCGCCATCGCCCGGGCGATGCGCGGGCTCGCCTGGCCATCGCCGTAGGGATTGTGAATCGCAGCCATGCGGCGGTATTCGTCGCCCGAATCCAGCAGGAGCGTGGCTTCGTCCACGATGCGGTCGAAGTCCGTACCCACCAGCTTGACCGTCCCGGCCAGTACGGCTTCGGGCCGCTCGGTCTTCTCCCGCACCACCAGCACCGGTTTGCCCAGCGAGGGCGCTTCCTCCTGGATCCCGCCAGAGTCGGTGACGATCAGGTGCGCGCGCCGCATCAGGTCCACGAAGGAAACGTAATCCATGGGCGCCACCAGGCGCACCCTTGGCGAATCGCCCAGCCAGCGCTCCACCGGACCGCGGACCTTCGGGTTGGGATGTACGGGCAGGACAATCCGCACGTCCTCGCGAGATGCCAGCGCTGCCAACGCGTGGCAGATACGGTCCAGACCACCGCCGAAACTCTCGCGGCGGTGGGTGGTGGCCACGATCAGCCTCGCCGCCGGATCGATCGGCGGCAAACCCCGGCCGGCCAGCGCCCCGGATTCCAGACCCGCCTTGACGTGCAGCACGGCATCGATGCCGGTATTGCCCGTCACGTGAATGGCTGCGGTGGGGACCCCTTCACGCCGCAGGTTTTGGGCCGCGCCTTCCGTAGCGGCGAAGTGGAGAGCGGCCAGGCGCCCAGTCACCACCCGGTTCATCTCTTCCGGAAACGGCTGCCGCAGGTCGCCGGTGCGCAAGCCGGCCTCCACGTGGCCGACCGGAATCCGGCGATAGAACGCCGCCAGCGCGCCGCACAACGTCGTGGTGGTATCGCCCTGCACCAGAATCATGTCCGGCCGCTCGCGCTCCAAAACCGGATCGAGAGCCGCCAGCATGCGAGAGGCGGCTTCCGCGGGCGATTGATCGGGACGCATGATGTTCAGATCGTGGTCCGGCACGATACCGAAAACTTCCAGCACTTGATCGAGCATCTGCCGGTGCTGGCCCGTAGCGCAGGTGTCTACCTGAAAACTACCGCTGCGGCGCAGATGCAAGATCACCGGGCTGAGCTTGATGGCTTCCGGCCGCGTCCCAAAAATGACCAGGATCTTTTTCATCGGAGGTTTAGCGGGTCAACTCTCCCGCCAATTGCAGAATTTGCACGATCCGCCCGACCAGCCGCCTCCCCGGTCATATCGTGGATACCAGCCTACCCCGCCCGTTCCGCGGCATCGCCCGCATCGCCGTAAACTTCTTCTCGAATGATGCGCTCGGTGGCGTTATTGAGGTATTCATCGAGCGCCGAGCGCAGTTCCTGATATTCAGGCCAGAGCGTCTGGTCGACGAAGGAAGGCGGAACGCGCACCATCACGGTGGTATAGCGCTGCCGCTTGAGGCGGTACGGGTCCAGGCCGTAGCGGCGGCACAAAGCCGTAAACAGGCGCCTTTGCCAGCGATCCGGCAGCGTGAACTGAAATACCCGCGGCTGCTCTTGCGGAGTCTTACTGCCCAGCGCCGCCCGGATCCGCTCCAGCGCCGCGGCCGCCGCGCTTCGCTCGCCCGGCGTAGTCGCGCCTTCGAACAGTGCCGAGATCTTGCGCAGCCTCTCGCGAAGTTGCTCCTCAGTCATCATCGGCCCGATTCTACAACAATCAGCAGTCCGCGGCCTCGACGCCCGGCAACAGCCGGAAAATGGCCCGGCGCGCGGACGCCGCGAGTGGCCGATCGTCGCCTCGGGATTCGGGTGCGCTCATCTTGCTGTGATATAGTTTGTATTGGCACCCCAGTGGGCCTGTGGCGCAGTTGGGAGCGCGCTTCCATGGCATGGAAGAGGTCGTGAGTTCGAATCTCACCAGGTCCACCAAACACATCCCCCAACACTTCAAATACTTACGCGGATTGCTTGCGCTCTTCCTCTCTGTGGAAGAGGTCGCAAGGTCCAAAGCAAGGTCCAAACACGGTCCAAAAGTCTGTTTTCCACAGATGCCCGCGTGGTATGGATCGGACCGCGTTTCCTTCCCGCCTAATCGCATTGATTCGACGACCAGTTGGTATGCGTGGTAGCGATGGTAAGCGTTTTGACGCTCGTGTGCCGTCCAGCAGACATTTTTCCCTTTTCTCGCGCTATATAGGGTTTTTTCATCCCACCCACACCACGCGGTAGGCATGGTGTGGATGGTGTGCGTCATTCGGTTTCGTGTGGTCTCCACGGCAACCATCGTGATCGACGGCGCGCGCTGGAATCGCCATCGACATCGACGGCGGTTTTCTTCTGGCCCACGCCGCGCGCCCGTTGCGCCACGAACGCGCCTCGGCGGTTCGGTGGTAGTACGAGGCCACCCGCACCGGAAACGCGCAGCAGCGCCCCGTGTGCGATGCAGCCGGCAAGGCCAGCCAACGGGCGGCTTTCCGCTTCGGTTATCACCTGCGGTGTGCTTGGTATGGATGGTAAGCGTCCATTTGATTTCTGTTGTCTCGACGGCGATTCGTGCGCGTAGCAACGCACGCGAAATCCCAAGAAAAACATTGACGGGCGTTTGCGTTTCTGTGAGACTTGCAGTAGTAACGTGTCGCGAGGTGCCGGGATACCTCGATTCAAAACTCTTTCCCGCATCCGCATGGGCATCGTGTTTCTACAAGCCTAAGCCCCCAAAAACCTACAGCGGAAAAACGAGCGAGCAGATGGTGACCCTATGCCCATTCCGCTCTACTCGCATGATTTCGCCGTTCTCGATTTCATCAACGAGAAACGCGCGCTCCGGCTGGAGAACGCCGGCCTCGCCAAGCTGGTGCGCCACAAGGGGCATCTCAATCGCGTAGTCCTGTACCGCCGTCCAGGTGATCCGCAGCCGACCACGGTTCGGCAGTACATGGGCACCGGCTATTCCTTCGAGCAACCGCTCAGCGACGGCCACCACTGCTGGAAACTCCGTCCGCTGCAAGGCGGGCGCGCGGAATCGCTGCTCGCGCCTCCCGAGGTGCGGCCGATCTTCCTGCGCGTCCTGCTCGACTGCATGGCACCGGCGGCGTGAAGCCATAGCCCATCGACGATCTCATACTTGCGGGCTTCAAGCTTTAGCCAAGGACACGAGTGAACCACTGTTTCGAGCGCAAACAAATCGTCGTACCGGGCGCAGTTGTAACTACAAGCCAGAAGACCTGAGAGCACCAAAACCACACATGAGCGATTCCACTTTTGGAGTCGTGACAAGTGCCGAAATGCAGACGATGTCGAGAGACTGGAGATGTTGAGGGTTGGGGGAGGAGGCGGAACGGCTGGCGGAAGCAACTGTGCCCGGCGTGCGACTCTGCCCGGCTCGCCAAACAAGAACGGCGCCGGCTTGAAGTTGCTGCGTGGCGCGCAAATCGCGGAGTGCTCAAGTGCGGGCGGTGCGGCGTCGCCGTTACGGAACGTCCGGATTGGGGCCGCTACGAGAACGGTGGGCGGTTCAAGGCCCTTTGCCCGGATTGCGACGCAGAGCGGACCAAACGGCGCGAGGCCGCACGGAAGCGCGACGCAGCAGCAATCGCCAATGGCTACCCCAGGGGCTGGTCAAGCACGCCCGAGGCGCGTCGCCTGCAACGTGAGCGGGATGCCGCGAAGCAGGATCGGACGCTATGCAACTACGTTACACGGGACGAACGCGAACATCACGCCAGGATGGTGGAAGCGGATCGGTTCGCCAGCAGCATCAGGTCGCGGTGGGCAGCGGAATGGTTGTGTCCGTTCCGCAAGTCCGACGCTGAACTGTACTGGGATGATCCCGCGTACCGGGAGCAACAGAAGGCCAAGTACCGCAGTAGTTATGCCCGCAGGATTGAGTTTGAGCGCGCTCGAGCACGGGCTTGGAATGTCGCGCACCCGGAAGAGAGAGACGCCCAGCGCATGCGGCGCGAGGAGCGAATGCTCTGTGGGTCCGATGGCACGGCGACCGCGCAGGCGATCTCGCGATTGAAGCGGGCGGCGACGCATTGCGCCTATTGCGCGTGCGTCCTTGGCGAGAAGCAGACCGATCACATGTTCCCGCTGGTTTTGGGCGGCGAACACTCCCTCCGTAACGTCGTCATCGTATGTCCGGAATGCAACGGGAAGAAGAGTACGTTGAGCTACGCGGAGTGGCTGGAGCGCGTCGCGCCGGAGCATCGGGCACGGGTGCTGGCGTTGTACCAGGAGCGGTATGCCGAGGCTGCGGCGTGAGAAATCCACCCGGCGTTTCTCAAAAGGTACTGTGCCGCCATTTCCGGGCGGCGCGTTGAAGAGTAGCGCAGTTTCGCTAGCGCCAGGCGCGAAAAGAGGCGGTCGGGCGGTCAGGCGCGCCCGTGGCGGCGGGTGGGCCAACCAGCCAACCCGGAGGTAGACGGCGCGACACGGGCCAACGGGGCGCGAAGGGGCGGCCAACTCCGCGCGACCAACGACATGTCAACGCTTCCGGCGACCATAACGCCCGCCATGGCGCGGCGCATCGAAATCTGGCCGACCGTTCGGCTGGTGCCGTACGCACGGAACGCGCGGACCCATTCGCCGGAGCAGGTTGCGCAGATCGCGGCGTCGATCGTGGAGTTTGGATTCACCAATCCGATCCTGGTCGATTCGATGGACGGGATCATTGCCGGCCACGGACGCCTCCTGGCTGCCCGCAAGTTGGGCCTTGCGGAGGTTCCCGTGGTGGTTCTGGACCACCTCAGCGAGACTCAACGGCGGGCATACATCATCGCCGACAACCGGCTCGCCATGAACGCCGGATGGGACGAGAAAGTGCTGGCCCACGAACTCGCCGAACTGGAGCACGAGGGCATGGACCTCGCGCTCGTGGGCTTCAGCGACGCCGAATTGGAAGCGCTGCTCGCCGATAGCGAAGCGCCGCCGCCAGATGTGCAGGATGACATCCCCGAGCCGCCAGCCCAGCCGGTTACCCGCGCCGGAGATGTGTGGTTGATCGGAAGTCACCGCCTGATCTGTGGCGATTGCCGCGACTTCGCCGTCGTCGAGAGACTGATGGCTGGCGTGCGCGCGAACGTGTGCATCACGTCGCCGCCGTACGCCACCCAGCGCGAGTACGATTCCTCGAGCGGCTTCAAGCCGATCCCGCCGGAGGAGTACGCCGACTGGTATCGGGATGTGGCCGCGAACATCGCGGCTGTCCTCGCGGAAGATGGCTCCTACTTTCTGAACATCAAGGAGCACGCCGATGATGGCGAGCGGAGCCTGTATGTGAAGGATCTCGTCATCGCCCACCGGCGGCAGTGGGGCTGGCGGTTTGTGGATGAGTTCTGTTGGCGGAAGACCGATAACGGCGTGCCTGGCGGTTGGGGAAACCGATTCAAGAACGCCTGGGAGCCAGTGTTCCATTTCTGCCGCCAGCAGCAAATCAAATTCCGGCCGAAGGCGGTCGGGCACGCCTCGGAGGACTGTTTCGATTACAGCCCCAACAACCCGAAGGCGACTTCCGGTAGCGGCTTGCTGGGCACCGGCCCACGCGGCGCGGCGGCAGACGGCGGCAAGAACCAGAGCGCGTGGCAACGGAGCCGGAGCAGCCTGTCCGACGATTCCGAAGGACGCCACGCGGGCGTCGCGCGGCCTTCCAACGTGATCGAGGTCCGCACGGAGTCGGGTCAGGGATCGCACTCCGCTCCCTTCCCGCGCCCGCTCGTCGAGTTCTTCCTGCTGGCGTTCAGCGATGCTGGCGACGTGGTGTTCGACCCGTTCATGGGGTCCGGAACCACGATGGCTGCGGCGGCGTTGTTGGATCGTGCTGGCTATGGCTGTGAAATCAGCCCCGCTTACTGCGATGTGATTCTGCGCCGGATCATGAACTTGACCGGCGAGACGCCGATGCTTGCGGAGACCGGAGAAACATTCGCTGCGGCCGCAGAGTCGCGCGGCGTGCCTGTCGACCAGGCTTTGAACCCGAAGCAGGACTCGCGGGCCATCAAACATCGCGGCCCGAATCCGTTCTACGGACCCAAGAAGGCATCCTAATCTCTTTTCTTTGAGCGGCCCGGCGTTCCGGGCTGCATGACCCTAAACGCAACTCTAACCGAAAGGACTTTTCCCGTATGGCCGAAACCAATCCCAATCTGTCCCCGTGCGTCACCCACCAGCCGAGCTTGCTGGGCGGCGCCGAAAACATCAAGCTGCTCTTCGACGAAGAGCTGGACAACCGGCGCGAAACCCTGGCGCGGCAGCGCGCCTGGGAAGCGGTCTCCCTGGATCTGGCGCAGACCGCCAGTCGGCGCGCGCAGAATGCCGCCACTATCGACCACGCCATCAACGCGGGCATCGTGTTGTCCGGCCAGGTCGGCACCACCGAGGGCCAGCAGACCGTATCGCCCGCTGGCACGGCGGCCAGCGAGACCACCAAGGGCGCCGTCGCCGCCGCCGGAGCTGGCGAAGCGGTGAGCGCCGAGGCTGTCACCGCCAACGTCGCGAACCTGTTCACGTCGCTGACGCCGGTGATCGCGAGCGCTCTGGCCGCCGCCATCTCGCAGACGATCGCGGCCCTGGTGCCGGTGGTGGTGACCGCTTCCGGAGGGGCGTCGACCCCTTCCCAGACGCAGCCGAAGGCGGCGTAGATCTCCCCATACGGGAGATCCCCGCGCGAGGCGGTTGCGGAAGCTTCGGCTTCAAGGCCGCCTCGACGGGCTTTCTCGTGCGGACCAGAAAGGACAAGACGATGAACTTCTTGCAGATCATTCAGACGATTCTCAGCGTGGCTCCCTACGGCATTCAGTTGACGCAGGAGGTGGTGGCGCTCGTCCAGGCCATCGAAGCCGCTTTCACTGCCGGCCAGACTCCGGCTTCTCACCAGCAGGCTGTGGCATCGGCTCTCGGCGCCCACCTTGCCAAGACGGCGTAGCACCCAATCCACATGAAGATCGCGCAAGCAATCGCCACGCGACGGAGAGTTCCGTGATCCCGGAGCGTGCCTTGCGCGATCTCGTGGTGGAACGCTGGCCGATCAACCGCCTCATTCCATACGTTCGCAACGCGCGGACGCATACGGAAGAGCAGATCGCGCAGGTCGCCGCCAGCATCATCGAGTTCGGGTGGACGAATCCAATCCTCGTCGGCGCGGACGGAGTGATCATTGCCGGCCACGCGCGCCTGCTTGCCGCCCGGAAACTCGGGATGACCGAAGTCCCGGTCATCGTTCTCGACCACCTTTCTGAAACACAGCGCCGCGCGCTGGTGCTCGCCGACAACCGGCTGGCGCTGAGCGCCGGATGGGACGAGGAGATGTTGCGCGTCGAACTGGATTCGCTCAAAGCGGATTCCTTCGACCTTGATCTGGTTGGCTTCACTGACGCCGAACTGGAGGAACTGCTCCGCGGCCCGGAGACGACCAGCGACGGACTCACCGATCCGGACTCGCTTCCGAGCCATCAGGGACAGGTCGTCACGGTCCTGGGGGACGTTTGGATGCTGGGCCCGCATCGGTTGCTCTGCGGCGACGCGACGCAGATGGCCGATATCGAGAAGGTCCTGGCCGGCGGCTTGGCCGACATGGTTTTCACCGATCCGCCGTACAACGTCGCCTACGAAGGCAAGACATCGAAGAAGCTCACCATCGGCAACGACGCGCTTGGCGAGAAGTTCTATGACTTCCTTCGGGAGTCGTCGGCCAACATGCTGGCCGTCACGAAGGGCGCCATCTACATGTGCATGTCCTCGTCGGAGTTGCACACGCTGTTTCGCGCATTCTCGGACGCCGGAGGCCACTGGTCGACCTTCGTGATCTGGGCCAAGCACCATTTCACGCTGGGCCGGTCGGACTACCAGCGGATGTACGAGCCGATCCTCTACGGCTGGCGCGACGGGACGCAGCACTTCTAGTGCGGCGACCGGAACCAGGGCGACGTGTGGTTCATCAAGCGGCCCATGGCGAACCTGGAGCACCCGACCATGAAGCCGGTGGAACTCGTCGAGCGCGCGCTCCGGAACAGCAGCAAGACCCGCGACACGATCCTCGATCCGTTCGGCGGGTCCGGAACGACGCTGCTCGCGTGCGAGCGCGCCAACCGCCAGGCGCGCGTGATTGAACTGGACCCGAAGTACTGCGACGTGATCGTGCGCCGGTGGCAGGACTATACGGGCGACGTCGCGCGGCACGCCGACTCCAGTCGCGCGTTCAACGATCTGGTTGGAGGGGAGGCTGGCCATGGAACAGAGCAACCACGCGAGGCTGGCTGATGCCGGCTGGGCTTACAAGACGAACGCGGATCGCGGTTGGGTGGTCTACCGCGACCCGAAGACGGGGCTGTGGCACCCGATGAAGGAAGCGATGGAGATACTGGAGGCTTCAAATGGAATCGCAGTGGTCTGATCGTTGCGACGATCCGCGCGTCGCGCCGCACCTGCAGACGTTGGCGGATCGGTCCTTCGCGTCGTTGATCGAGATCGCGCGGTCGGTCGGCGTCGATGCGGCGACCGCGCCGTTCGATGTGATGGATGAACACGTGGGGAACACGTGGAAGGCTTGCATCGCGGAATTCCTGGTGGCGTTGCTGCCGCCCGTTCCGGACGGCGCGCCCCAATAGAGAAAGCCGCCAGCAGGACGCTGGCGGCGGTGAGTGGCGGCGGCGCTCGCCTTTTTCTACAGGCTGGACGCCAGCAATTCCGCCGCGACCCGGTAGCTGCCCTCGAGTCCTTGCGCCCAGACCTTGTAGCAGTAAGGGCAAAGGCCGGGATCGCCGCCGCGCTCCAGTTTCTTCATCCTGTTCCGGAGGTCGCATTGTGCGATCTCGCGCGCCTCGTTGATGCTTACGACTACGCCAATGGGCTCATACTGGCCTTCTTCGGATTCCGCGATCAGCGTCGCGAGGCCCAGTTCGGTGTCGTCCGTTATTACGATTGCGAATCCTGGGGTGGTGGCTCTTTGCTTCTTGGTGGTGGTGGTTTTCATCTGCGTTCTCCGTACATGACGATTCATCACTCCGGTGCGCCGACAACGCAAGGGATTAATCGCGCCGCCCGCAAGAAAGCCGCCCGTTTCCAGGCGGCTGGTTTGGAGCGGCGTGTGCAAGGGCCTACTTCGAAATCTTGTAAAACCTCTCGCCCGACTCGTTCTTGCCGGACTCGACCGTGAGGCCCATCTTCTTGGTCAGGTTTCCGCTGATGAAGCCCCGGATACTGTGGTTCTGCCAGTCGGTGGCCTTGGCGATCTCGGCCATCGTCGCGCCCTTGGGGCGGCGCAGGAGGTCCAGGATGATGTTCTTTTTCGAGAACTCGCGCGGCACTTTGGCTTCTTTCACTTTGGCGGCCTTCTTGCTGGTGACCTTCTCCTTGGCCTGCTTCTTCGGTGCGGCCTTGGCTTGCTTGGCGGCTTTCTTCGCGCCCTTGCTGGCCTTGGGCGCGCCCTTCTTCTGGCTGGCAGCCTTCTTCGAGGCGGCCCTTTCCGGCGCGACCTGCGCGCCCTGTTCCGCAACGGCGGCGGATTCGGTGGTGTTGGTAGCTTCTGCGTTCTTCATGGTGGTGTTTATCCTTTTGGCGGTTGATCCGCGCATGACGATTCATCACTCCGGTGGCCCCGGAAGGCAAGGGCTTTTTTCGGGAATAAACGCATGCCAGCAATGAGCCAGCGGGCGTATGCCCGCCATCGCGGAGTCGCGCTGTCCGCCGTGCAGAAGGCGATTGAAACCGGGCGGATCTCCAAGCTGGCAGACGGGCGGATCGACTCCGAACAGGCCGATGTCGAGTGGGAGCAGAACACCAGGCGGCACGCGCCGCCGGTCGCCAAGCGTGAGCAGGAGGATGACGACGTTTCGATCTTCGGCGCTTCGCAGTACGCGAAGGCGCGCGCTGTACGGGAGCACTACCAGGCGCGACTCGCCAAGATCGAGTACGAAGAGCGCGTGGCCACGCTGGTCCCGAAGGACGAAGTTCAAGTGGCCGCGTTTAACAAGTTCCGGCAGTTCCGCGATCACATACTGAACATCCCGGATCGCGTGGCAGCAATGGTAGCTGCCGAAACCGATGCAGCGAAGTGCTACGCAGTCCTGGCGACCGAGATCCGAAGGGCGCTGAATGAGTTTGCAGACTCCAACGGCTGAAGAGATTTACTCGGCAGCGGCGGCGGCCGGCGCGAGGCCGGACCCGATGCTGACGGTCTCGCAGTGGGCCGACAAGTACCGCGCGCTCTCGCAGCGCGCCTCGGCTGAGTCAGGCCCGTGGCGAACAGAGCGAACGCCATACCTGCGCGAGATCATGGATTGCCTGTCGCCGTCCTCGCCCGTCGAGCGAACGGTCTTCATGAAAGGCGCGCAGATCGGCGGCACGGAGTGCGGCAACAACTGGATCGGCTATGTGATCCACCAGGCGCCCGGCCCCATGATGGCGATCCAGCCCACCGTGGAGATGGCCAAGCGCAACTCGAAGCAGCGCATCGATCCGCTGATCGAGGAGTCCGAGGTACTGCGCGCGCTGGTCAGCGATCCGCGGTCGCGCGACTCCGGGAACACGGTTCTCTCGAAGGAGTTTCCGGGCGGCGTGCTCGTAATGACAGGCGCGAACTCCGCAGTCGGCCTCCGCTCCATGGCGGCGCGGTATCTGTTCCTGGACGAAGTGGACGGGTATCCCGGCGATGTGGAGGGCGAGGGCGATCCGGTCAACTTGGCGACGGCTCGCACCAGGACGTTCGCGCGGCGCAAAATCTTCATGTGCTCGACGCCGAAGATCACGGGCATGTCCCGGATCGAGGCCGCATTTGAAGAAAGCGACAAGCGGCTCTACTGGGTGCCGTGTCCGGTTTGCCGCGCGTTCCAAACGCTTAAGTTCGCTCAATTGCGTTGGCCGAAAGGCGAAACGGAAAAGGCGGTTTACGTCTGCGAGCATTGCGGGCAGGAGATTCACAACCACCAGAAGCAGTCGATGCTCGCTTGCGGCGAGTGGCGGCGCAGTGCTGTAGGCGACGGAAAGACGGCTGGCTTCCACCTGTCCAGCCTCTACTCGCCGGTCGGGTGGTTCGCGTGGTCGGACGCAGCCAAGCAGTTTGAGCAGGCGCAGAAGAATCCCGCGTTGCTTCAAGTCTTCGTCAACACCGTGCTGGGCGAGACGTGGACGCTGCTTGGCGAAGCACCGGAGTGGCAAAAGCTCTATGACCGGCGGGAATCGTACAAGGTCGGCACCGTACCGCCTGGCGGGTTGTTCCTTACGGCTGGCGCGGATGTGCAGAAGGACCGCATTGAGGTTGAGATCACAGCGTGGGGCCGTGGCAAGGAGTCGTGGTCGGTCGATTATCGGGTGTTCGAGGGCGACACCTCGCGGCCGCAGGTCTGGGAGAAACTCACCGGATTGTTGAACGAATCCTTCTCCACCGAGTCCGGCCTGGAATTGCAGATCCTGCAACTCGCCGTGGATTCGGGCTTTGCTGCCATCGAGGTGTACCAGTGGGCGCGACGCCAGGGCGGTCGGGTGCTGGTCATAAAGGGCGATTCGCGGACGCCCGCGCTCATCGGATCGGCCGCGCCGGTGGAGGTGGGTCCGGCGGGCGCCAAACTGAAGCGCGGCGTGCGGGTTTGGCCGGTCAATTCTGGCATGGCCAAGGAAGAGTTGTACCGGAGGCTGCGACAGGATCGGCCGACGGATGAGGACGTGGCGAAGGGGATTCCGTTCCCACCGGGTTATTGCCACTTCCCACGCTATAGCGAAGAGTACTTCAAGCAGATCACCGCCGAGCAGTTGGTGACGAAGATCGTCAAGGGCTATCGCCGGCACGAATGGCAGAAGATGCGCGAGCGCAATGAGGCGCTCGATTGTCGCGTGTATGCGCGCGCGGCGGCTGGACGGGTCGGTATCGACCGTTTCCAGGAGAAGCACTGGGCCGACCTCGAGCGGCGGGTGGGCAGGCCTCCGGTGAAGGAAGTCAAACAGCCGCAGCGACCGCCGCGCACGGATGCCAGACAGCCCGCGCGTAACAGGGTGCGCTTCAGGATGGAGGTTTGATTGAATCCGTCGTCAGCTTGTAGTTCAGTCAACGAGATGCGCGTTACGCGTCCAAGTGCCGCCCAGTTTCCGAGAATTGAAGGCTCGGCTACAGTGTTTCGTGGAAATCGAATCTGCGCTATCCTATTCACATGCTCGGGCGCTTGGGCCCCACTTTCGCTACCCTGATGATCCTATTCATCAGCAGTTGTTCTCGCCGCTCCGAATCACCGCAGGAGTGGTTCGTGGCCAACCTTGGGGGGAACCCAACGCAGTTTACCTTTATTACGAAGGACGGCAAGTTTCCGCTTGGCGCACAATATGAACGCTTGGCGCCGTTCCAGAAAGAGGGCGTGGCACGCGCTGGGAACGGTTTTGGTTGGGGCCTCATTGACCGTGAGGGGCACTGGATCGCGGGACCTAATCTGGCCACCGTCTCGGCGTTTTCCGAGGGGCTCGCGGCCGCCGCGCTCGGAGCCAAGTATCAACACGTTAGTACGTGGCGTTGGGGCTACCTGGACAAGTCTGGCAACTGGGTGGTCAAACCCCAGTTCGTCGCCGCACTATCCTTCGCAGAAGGCCTCGCAGCTGTGTTTACGCAAGCCTCATCGTTAACGTCGAAGAGCAAGTGCGGGTACATCGACCGCACCGGGAACTGGATTATTTCATCGCAGTTTGAAGATTGCGCCTCGTTCAAGAACGGTCTCGCCTCCGTTTCACTCGATGGCAGAATCCGCAAAATAGACAAGACCGGCGTGGATACCAAGATGGGGAGCCTAGAGGCCAGTCTCGACTACCACGAAGGCCTGGCCGTCAGAGTCACACCAGTTGCGCCAGACTTGGCGAAAAAGTTCGGTTGTGACACGTTCCACGAGAAGTGCGCTGGATACGTCGACACCGGCGGCAACTGGGCGATCCCTGCAAGATACAGCATTGCGTCCGCATTTGGTGAACTCCGACCGGGTATTGCTCACGTCTCCGGTGACATAAACGGCGAGTATGGCAGCTGGTACATTGACCATAGCGGCAACACGGTCATAGACGCGTCGAATCCATTGAGTTATGTGGAATATGGGTTCAGCGAGGGGTTAGCCGCACTGAGGGACCCAAAGAACCGTCCCAACGGGAAATTCGGGTTCATCAACGGCGACGGGTCATGGGTCATAAAGCCGCAGTTTCAGAACGTAACAAACTTCGAGAACGGCGCTGCGGGGGTAGAATTGGACAATCTCTGGGGCCTGATTGACAAGCAGGGGAATTGGCTTCTGAAGCCAAAATTCTATGACATCATCACTTCTGGCCGTTCTAACTTGTTGCAGTGGTCGGCTTCCGATAGTGAGTGGCAGCAATGGTTCGCCTATGAAATGCGACGCTAATTGGGGTGTCGGAGAAAAGGCATGCCGCGCTCCTTCCCTCATAGTGCGCGTCATTTGAGCGCCGACGATTACTGAGACTTGAAGTTACCTGTGAGCTGGTTTTCTGGAGGGTGCGGTCAATTCGACGTGTAGTCGCCGGCTCGGACAGATGACGTCGTCTGATGCGCTCAACCCCGCTCCACGCCTCCCTGCTGGATGGAATCCAGCTTAAGAGGTTCACATGCCCTTCACTCAGTCCGACCTCGATGCTCTTGACGCCGCGCGCAAGCAGGGTGCGAGGCGAGTTCGCTTTCAGGATCGCGAGTTCGAATTCGATTCCGTGGATGACTACTTGAAACTCCGGAATCTGATCCTGAACGACATCGCCCAGCAGAGCGGGCCGCAGCAAGTGCGTCAGGTTCGCATCTACACGACCAACGGTTGGGGCCACTAAAGCACAGTGCCGATTGAAACGTTGATGACGCTCGCCCGTCAGGCCGGGCACGAGCCGATGCCGATCCCGCGCGTGCCGCGCACCCGCGCGATGGGAACGTTCCCGTTCGATGCCGCGGGGCGCGGGCGTCGGGGAATCGGCTGGAATCCGCCGTTCCTCGGCCTGAACACGCTCCTGTTTTCGCACGGGCTAGAGTTGCAGTCGCGGAACCGGGACGCGGTTCGAAATAGCGCATGGGCGGCGGGTGCCGTGGATTCGTATGTCGCCAACGCGATCGGGCGTGGGATTCGCCTGGTGCCGCACCACCCGGACGAGAGCGTCCGCGACCTGATTACCCGGAAATGGAATCGATGGACTCGGGAGTGCGATGTCGAGTACGACCCGCGGAATCCTGCATCTGGCCAGACGGACTTTTACGGCCAGCAGATGGTGATCGCTCGGGAGGTCATGGAAGCCGGCGAGTGTTTCGTTCGCTTCCGGCCGCGCTCGGTGAAGGAAGGTCTGACGGTTCCGTTGCAACTGCAACTCATCGAGGCCGAGCAATTGCCGCTGTGGCGCACGGCGGTCGAGCAGCTCCCACCCAAGAATTCGGTACGGTGTGGAATCGAGTTTCAGACCGACGGGCGGCGCGCGGCATACCACTTTTGGAAGGCACATCCGGGCGAGACGATGTTCTTCCCGATGGACGCTCTCTCGGTCGAGCGGGTGCCCGCCACCGAAGTGCTGCACGTCTACAAGCCGATCCGCGCGGGCCAGTTCCGGGGACAGCCGTGGCTGACATCGGTGATTGCGAAGCTCTACGAGTTGGAGCAATACACGGACGCGGAGATCGTCCGCAAGAAACTCGCGGCGATGATCACCGGGTTCATCACGCAGGCCAGCCCGGACAATCCGATCATCCCGCCGGATCAGTATCAGAACGGGCCGACTCAGACGGAGCCGGGAAGTCAGATCAGCAAGCTCGAACCGGGCACGTTTCAGGTGTTGAACTTCGGCGAAGAGGTGCAGTTCGCCGAGGCGAAAGACAGCGGCGATTTCAAATCGTTCATCAGAAGTTGCCTGCAAGCTTTTTCGGCTCTGTAGCAGAATCTATGGGTGAACCCGCATATACCCCAGCCTTTCAGCGTCTTCTTCCCTTCGCTTTCCATTGAGATTCTATGGAAGGTCGGGGCGGTGTCAAGGGTTCGCTTCGCCG
>JBKQVG010000025.1:0-21217 GCA_052325345.1 Bryobacteraceae bacterium | reverse complement strand
CCAGCACTTTGTTCGGTGAAATTACCGGCTACCGCGCCGCGCGAAGAATGCAACTCGCGCTGAAGCTGAGTTTCTGACCGGAACCCGGGGCGGCCGCCGCGATTTATCGGCCGCCCTTGAGATGCATATCCATGAACTCGAGGAAGATCGGCCAGTCCCCCGGCAGGGTGCCGTGGCCGCCTTCGTGCATGTAGTAGCCGATGGTATGCAGAATGGGTTGGCTCGGCAGGGGCATGACGTCGGTGCCCAGTCCTTGCTTGCCGAAAAGGCGAAACACCGGTCCGGCCGCGACCGCCGCCAGGAATTCGCCCTTCGGGTCGGACCAGTAATCGGTCGAACCGGTCTGTAGCAGCACCGGGCGTGGCGCCATTAAGGCGACGAGCATGTTTGCGTCCACCGGCAATTGGTCCACGTGGTTGGCGTAGCGGGCGTAGTTGGCGCAAAACTGATAGGGGTAGCGGGTGGGCGCGGTGAGGTGGGCGATGGTTTCGCCATAGTTGCGGCGGCTCAGCGCCGCGCCGCCTTCGCCCGAACAACTGGCGATGACCAAGGCGAAGCGAGTATCGCGCGCGCCCGCCCACATCACGGTCTTGCCTAACCGCGAAACTCCGTAGATGCCGACGCGGCTCGCATCCACCGCGTTGTCGGTTTCGAGATAGTCCATGGCGCGGCTCAATCCCCAGCCCCAGGCGGCGATGGCGCCCCACTCGTCCGGCGCCGGCTCGGTCTGCCCCGGCTTGAGGTAGAGAGCGCGCACTCCGTAGGGCAGACCGCCCAGAAAATCGGGATCGATGTCGCCATAGTAGACGCCGGCGACGCCGTATCCCTGGGCCAGCAGGTTGTCGATTTTTAGCCGAAACATGCCGCCGCCGCGTTGGGCGGGAACGCGCTTATGCTCGCGGCTCCACATTTCGCCCAACTTGATGCCGGGGTCCTCGAAGGTGCTCGAGTTGGGCAAGAAATCGATACAGAGCAGCAGCGGCACGGGCTTCGTCGATCCTGCCGGGATGTAGACGACTAAATCTTCCTTCGGCCCATTCTTGTCTTTCGAAAAGTAGATCGTCACCTGCCTGCGGATGGCCTTGCCATCCATCGCCGGCGTGCCCGTATCGAATACGTCGAAGCTCATATCGGCCGGCCGGCCGGGAGCGCGCCCGTATTGGTTCTCTTCGAACAGGTGGACGATTTCCGGCCGGCGTTTCTGGGTCCACATCCGGGCGGTGCGCACCGGCTTCCCATTGTCCATCTTGAGCGGATCGGGAAGCTGATAGGTTCCCACCAGCGCTTCGTCGTAATTCACCGGGATACCGGCAACCATCCTTGAGACCGATGCCGGCGCCGGCGGCGGATTCTGGGTCTGGGCTTCGACGGCAAACGAGATCGCGAGAGCGGCGAAGCAGAACGTGGTTCGCATGGCAATATCCTAGCGCCTATTCAGAAGGAGTGGGCATGGCCGTCAGGGTGTACGCCATCCGGCAGTACCCTACACGCACGCCCGCGGCTGGCTGTCGGTGGGGCCTCCCTGGTGTACAGTGACCGGTTAATATTGTAGGCTCAAAGAGCGGGAGCGTTTCGGTTGGGCTCCGCTGTTTGTCGTTGTCTCAGACGATGGATGTATGATTCCTGTCAACGTAGTCTTCAGCCCCGACTGGTGGAATCGGCGCTTCGGCATCTCCTTCGAGGAGCCATTCTATCTGGATCTTGAGACCAGAATCGCGAACGATCTCTTAATGCGCCGTGCGCTCTACGAACTATTTGGCATCGGAACACCGGACCCGAAGCCACGTCCCGTAATCGGCTCGCGACACATCGCGGGAGGATTCGTCATGCCCGCGCTTCTGGGTGTCCACATCCGGTTTAGGGAGGGACAGGCGGCGTGGCCCGTACCTAGAAACCTCGATCGTGACAGCGCGATGGAGCTTCGCGCGCCAGACGTCGCGAACACCTGGCCCATGAACGTACTCATGGCGCAGATGGAAACGCTGGAACTCAGGTTCGGCCATGTTACGGGCGACTTGAATACCGGGGGACTCTTCAACGACGCGATGGAATTGCGGGGGAACGATCTTTTCTGCGATCTCAAGGAGGATCCAGAATTGACGGATCACCTTTTTGCGGTCGTCGCCGAGACCATCGTGAACGTGAGCCGATGTATACGGCGACGGACAGGTACCACCTCGATCGCCGTCAATCGGTCCATTCTGAGCGTGGACTCTTCGATCCATCTTACGAGTAATTGCTCGGTGAGCATGATGGCTCCCAAGCTTTACGAATCGCGGATATTGCCTTACGAGATGCAGGTGGCAAAGGAACTCGCACCTTTTGGTATCCATCACTGCGGCGCCAATCTACAGAAGTACGCAGATCAGTACAACCAAATGGATCTCAAGTTTCTCGATGCCGGTTTCGGCTCGGATCTCGAAAAGTGCAGCAGACTTTTCCCGTCTGCCTTTCTCAACCTGCGGATGAGTCCCGTGCATCTGCTGGAACTATCCGAAAGCCAGGTTTACAGCGAGGTACGAGACGCGCTGAAGGCCTGCGGACGAACAACTGACGTCGGTGTCTGCTGCATCAACATGGACGGCATGACTCCCGATCGGAATGTCAAAGCTATGTATCAGGCGGTCTCTGACTTCGAGGCCGAGACCCGTCGCCCTGCAAATGATGGCAGAAACGAGAGCTGACGCGATTCAGTCTCCGGTCGTCGATGGCGACGCGAGTGAGCCGGTCCTGCATCTCCATTCAGCAAATCCGCGGCAGTTGCTCGCCGATCTGCATGGGGACGACGCGGTTGGCGCCGAGGCCCGTGCGCGCGACGACCAGGCCGGCGTGCTCGGTGGTGACGCGGCCGATAATGGCGGCGTCGCGGCCCTTGGGATGGCGGCGGATCGCTTCGAGGACGGCCGCAGCAGCGGCTGCTTCGACTATGGCGACCAGCTTGCCTTCGTTGGCGACATACACCGGGTCGAGGCCGAGCAATTCGCAGGCGGACTGGACTTCGGCGCGGACCGGAAGCGCGGTTTCGTCGATCGAGATACCCACCTTCGAAGCCTGGGCGATTTCGTTGAGGGTGGACGCCACCCCGCCACGGGTGGGGTCGCGCATGGCGTGAACGGCGGCGCCGGCGGTCCCGAGAATGGCCGCGGTCATTTCGTGGAGCGGGGCGCAATCGCTCTCGATTACGGTTTCGAATTCGAGGCCTTCGCGCACGCTCATGATGGCCATGCCGTGGTCGCCGATGAAACCGCTGACCAGGATGGCATCGCCGGGGCGGGCCCGGGAGGGACCAATCTCGATGTCATCGGTGAGCACGCCGATGCCGGCGGTATTGATGTAGCATCCGTCGCCGTGGCCCTTCTCGACCACTTTGGTATCGCCGGTGGCGATGGCGACGCCGGCATTGCGGGCCGCCGCGGCCATGCAAGCGACGATGCGGGCTAAATTGGAGATCGGGAAACCTTCTTCCAAAATGAAGCCGGCGCTGAGATAGAGGGGCCGCGCGCCGGAAACGGCCAGATCGTTGACGGTGCCATTGACGGCCAGATCGCCGATGGAGCCGCCGGGGAAAAACAGGGGCCGCACCACGAAGCTGTCGGTGGAAAACGCCAACCGGCTGGAAGGCAACTGGAGGAGTGCGGCGTCGCCGAGATCGGCGAGGGCGGTATTGCGGAAAGCGGGCAGGAACAGATGCTCGACCAGCTCGGAGGAAAGCTTTCCCCCGCCGCCATGGCCGAGCACGATGTTGGGGTAATCGCGCAGAGGCAAGGGACAGGACCAGCCGGAAAAATCGGGCTGGTCAGGCATGCGCCAGCTCATCGGCGGAAAGAAAGCGGCCGTAGTTGTAATAGGCGGCGCAGGCCCCTTCGCTCGACACCATGGTGGCGCCGAGCGGGTGGCGCGGAGTGCATTCCTTGCCGAAGGCGGGGCAGTCGGTGGGCTTGATGGCGCCGCGGAGCACATCGCCCGAGCGGCACAGGGCCGATTCGTGGGTGTGGATGCCGGTGACCTCGAAGCGCAGCTCGGCATCGAAAACGCGGTAGGCCGGGCTGAGGCGCCAGCCGCTTTGGGGGATGACGCCGATGCCGCGCCAGGCCCGGTCGGTGACTTCGAAGACCTGGCTCAAAAGATCCTGCGCGGGGCGGTTGCCTTCGAAGGTGACCACGCGCGCATAGGCGTTTTCGACTTCGGCGCGGCCGGCTTCAAGCTGGTGAACGGCGCGGCGGATGCCATCGAGCAGGTCGAGCGGCTCGAAGCCGGTGACCACGATGGGGACGTGAAAGCGCTCCGCCAGCGGCGGATATTGCCAGTAGCCCATGACGCTGCACACATGGCCGGCGGCGAGGAACGCCTGCACCTGGTTGGAGGGCGACTGCATGATGGCCTCGATGGCGGGCGGCACGAGCACGTGCGAAACCAGCACGGAAAAATTGCGCAGCCCTTGGTTCCTGGCCAGGTGGACGGCCATGGCATTGGCGGGCGCGGTGGTTTCGAAGCCCACGCCGAAAAAGACGACTTCCCTGGAGGGATCGCGGCGCGCCAGGTTGAGGGCATCGAGAGGCGAATAGACGATGCGGACGTCGCCGCCTTCGGATTTGACGCGGAACAGGTCCTTGTCGCTGCCGGGAACGCGCAGCATGTCGCCGAAGGAACAGAAGGTGACGTTGGGTAGGGCGGCGATGGCGAGCGCGCGGTCGATCAACTCGAGCGGCGTGACGCAGACGGGGCAGCCGGGGCCGTGTACCAGTTCGAGCGAAGGGGGCAACAACTGGTCGATTCCATGGCGAATGATGGAATGCGTCTGACCGCCGCAGACCTCCATAATTTTCCAGGGGCGGGTTGCGGTGCGGCCGATTTCATCGGCGAGTTTGCGGGCGGTCGCGCCATCGCGGAATTCGGTGAGGTACTTCATGGCTCCTTACTTCCCGGTTGGCACGCCGCGCTATCGCATTCGGCGGGGGGTGAAGCGGCGGCGCGCTCGAATTGCCGCTGCTCGGCCGCGAACTCTTCGTCGAGCATGCCCATTTCGCGGAAGAGGTCGAGGGTTTGCCTGGCTTCGGCTTCGTCAATTCTGGAAATGGCGAAACCGACGTGGACGATGGTGTACTCGCCGACGGCAATCTCCGGCACGTAGGCCAGGCAAACCTCTTTGATCACGCCGCCAAAGTTGACTTTAGCCATGCGGGAGCCGAAGCCCTCGTAGATTTCTTCAACGCGTCCGGGAACAGCCAGGCACATACCAGCTCCTTCGCCGGGAGAACCGGTCAGCGACGATGTGGACGACCGTCAGAATACCACGGCGGCTGGGCCGCTGTGGAAAATGGGGTGGGTTAGATGGGTTCGTCTGAATTGCCACCTCTTTGTTTTCAATAGGTTGTTGGGTTCGTTTGGTCATTTCGTCGAAGCCAAGCCAAGTGGCGAGTTCGCGCTTGGCCCATCGATCCTCCACTTTGAGAGATAACACGGCGACAGCATGAGGTTTGGGGCTCGGAACCTGTCAGCCCTGAAAACAAAGAAGATGCGGACGGACTGGATCGGTGACCGCCGGATGGAGCTATTGGATTTGCGGAGACCCCGGGTCGGCCACGGGTTTGGCGGGAGGGCTCTCGTGCTTGGGGCCGAGGCCGAGGGCGATCAAAGAAAGCGAATTGATTTTCCCGGAGGATTCCAATTTCTGCTCCGCCTGGAAGCGCTTGAGGGCATCCACGGAATTCTGGTCCCAGGCGCCGGTGGCCTGTTCGGGCTGCAGGTAACCGCGGGAGACCAAGGCATCCTGAATCTCTTTGTAACGTTCCGGGGAGGGCGCCACCTGGCGCGGACGCCACACGGCCGGGGTGCGAGCCTGTCTGGTTCCCGTGCGGCGAACGGTATGGCGGCTGGCGCCGGTTCTGGGGGCGGACTTAGTGGTAGTCTTATGGGCCGAGACCGCAGTCTTTGCGTGGGTCGCGGGCGCTTTGCCGGCTACGGGCTTCTTCTGCGGTTGCGGCGCCGGCACAGCCGACCAGGCCAGCACGGTCATCAGAGCCGCGACGGGGCAGCATATGAGAGCCGCTTTAACCATTTTCCATATAGTATCAATTCGCGGGGAGGCGGTGGGGGCTGGTCGTGCCTGAAAGGGTCTGAAATGTGGGTGCGCGACATGCAAGCGATAGATTCGTAGGAATGCAGGCGAATCGAGTACCTTATCCAATTCGGAATTCAAGTCTATGCTGGCCCTCACCGCCTCAGTACCATCGCTTCCGACACTTTGGCCAGCAGCAGTTCGGGATTCACCGGCTTGCTGAGGACCGCGTCGGCCCCCAGCAGTTGCGCAGTCTTCAGGAACTGACCTCCGAACGCGCCTGAGATGGCGATGATGCCGGCGCCGGGTGCTTCCCTGCGCAGAGCCTGGATGGTCTCCAGCCCTTCCTGTTCCGGCATGGCCAGGTCTGTGATGACCACGGCCACCTGTCCCGCTCTCACCCCCTGGAGCGCCTGTCGCCCATCCGCCGCTTCGATCACTTCGTAGCCGCCCTGTTCCAGTACCGCCCGCACGAAACCCCGCACTCCGGCTTCATCGTCGGCCACCAGAATGCGGGGCCGCGGCGCGGGCGGCCCCAATACCGCACGGATCTTTCCGGCTAACTCTTCCGGGGCAAAGGGCTTCTCGATGAACTCGGTGCCACCGCCCAGCACTCCATGGTGCAAGATGGCGTTGTCGGTGTATCCGGACATGAATAGAGCCTTGATGCCAGGCCGCACCTTTGCCAGCCGGTCAACCAGCTTCCGGCCGTTCATTTGCGGCATCACCACGTCCGTCAAGACCAGGTGGATACGCACGCTTTCCTTCTCGCAGATCATCAGCGCGGCCTCCGCGTCAGGCGCTTCGATCACACGATACCCATATGCCTCCAACGCCGCGACCGCCAACCTGCGGACTTCCTCCTGGTCCTCCACCACCAGGATCGTCTCCTTCCCCCGCAGCTCCGCCGGGGCCGCCGGCTTCTCGACGTCAGTTGCCGCTTCGGTCAGTCTGGGCAGGTAGATCTTGAACGTCGTCCCTTGGCCCAGTTCGCTGTAGACATTGATGTGGCCGCCACTCTGTGCCACAATGCCCTGGACCATCGACAGCCCCAGTCCCGTGCCCTTCCCGGCTTCTTTGGTGGTGAAGAAAGGCTCGAAGATCCGCTGCCGCGTCACTTCGTCCATGCCCACTCCGGTATCGCTCACTGCCAGCAGGGCATAGCGGCCCGGGCGGGCCTCCGGATGCAGCCTGGCGTAACTTTCGTCCCGCTCCACAAGGCTCGTCTCGATGAGCAGCCGGCCGCCGCCGGGCATGGCATCCTTGGAATTCACCACCAGATTCATGATCACTTGCTCCAGTTGATGCGGATCCGCGCACACCGTGAGGTCTTGCGTGCAGGGCGAGAAGAGTACCTCCACGTCTTCGCCCAACAGGCGCTGCAGGAACGACTGCATGTCCCCCACCACGCTGTTGAGGCTTAGTATGCGGGGCTGCAGGAGTTGCTTGCGGCTGAACGCCAGCAATTGCCGGGTAAGTCCCGCGGCTCGTTCCCCGGCCTTGCGAATCTCGTCCATCTGGTCCCTCAGCGGATCGCCGGTTCGCAGCCGGGCCAGCCCTAAGTTGGCGTAGCCAGTGATGACCGTCAGCAGATTGTTGAAGTCGTGAGCTATTCCGCCGGCGAGACGTCCGATCGATTCCATCTTCTGGGCGTGGGCGAGCTGCAAGCGAAGCTTCTCTCGCTCAGTCTCGGCTTGTTTCCGCTCCGTGATGTCTCGCGTCACGCCAGTGCAGCCAATGGGCGTCCCATCTTCCGACCAAGTAAAACTGGCGTTGACCTCGGCCCACAAGGTAGTGCCATCTTTGCGCAGCAGCTCGCGTTCAAAGGTGCGAACGAGGTTGCGGTCACACTGTGGTGCGGCCGCCTTCTTCAATTCTTCTTCCAGGATGAGCCCGATCTTAACTGCCTCCTCAGGCCCGACGAAGTCGCGATAGTTGAGATCCATGCACTCCTCGGGCGTCCAGCCAAAGGTGCGTTCCACTCCGGGACTGACATAGGTGAACCGGCCAGACAGGTCGATGGACCAAAGTGTGTCCGGGATGCAGTTGGCGATCCTGAGATACTTCCCGGTGGCCTCCCGTGCAGCCTGCTCGGATTGTCTGACGTCGCTGTCTTGGAGGGACGACGTCGCAAGGGCGCCGAGGCGGCGTTCGAGCTCGGCAATTCGCAACAGAAGGCGTTCGTTTTCCCGCCGCAGCGCGGTTTCGGCGTCACCGGTGACACTCATCGGCGGCCTCGTCCCTGGTTTTCAGCCTTTCCATGCAGGCGTTGCTCATCTTTCCGGAATTCGTCGAAACGGGACTTGGCACGTGATTTCACGCGCCGCAACTGCGTCTCGGGGATACCCAGGGCGCGTTGAATTTCTTCCGGTCGCTCGCCAGCCATGTAGAACCGCACCAGCACCTCCCGATCTCGAGCCGGCATCTCCCTGAGAACGCGCAAGGCGATCCGCACCAGGTGGTCACCGGGGACCTGGACGCTGGCGCAACGAAGGGACAGGCCCGTTGGACTGGTATTAGAGTTCCGGGCGCGGACTCTGTCATCCAACGCCGGTTGGCCCTTCGTCAATTGGGCGATTGACTGCTGAAGACCGTCTATCGCCTGTGACAAAGCGCTTATCGATTCCTTAACCCCGTCCCTGAGATCCTCTGAAAAGACAGATTGGCCTTTCTGTAGGCTCATAGCGTGTTCAACCCTTCTGGACCCCGGATGAAGATGTTTCCTGTTGCGGGCACTCTCCGAACGACCAGCAACTGATAAGGCAATCCTGGCTCCAATTGGTCATCGATTACTAGATGCTTGTTTTTGTTAAGGTTAAGAGACATTGGTCTCCGTGCATCGGCAGTTCTGGCTACAAGAATTCGTGGCAGCCCACGAATTCTTGTCTGGCGTCTTCAAAAACCTGATAGTGTGATAGCTGAATGGCGGAACCCGGCTTCGCTGCCCGCGAACGGGTTGGGAACCTACCGGCCGGTGAGCGGCGGGAGTTGAGACAATCATGGACACGATCGGAGAGCGATACGCAGCCATCTTCTCGGCCATGGACGAGGGGGTCGTGATTCAAGACGCCGATGGTCGAATCGAAGCGTGCAACAAGAGCGCCGAGCGCATTCTCGGGCTCACCACAGGCCAAGTTTCCGGCGTAACCTGGATGGACCCTCGCTGGCGGGCGATTCATGAAGACGGTTCGCCGTTTCCCGGCGAGGCGCACCCGGCAAGGCTCACCCTCCAAACACGCGAGCTTCTATCCGGCATCGTCATGGGTGTCCACAGGCCCGACGGCACGCTGATGTGGATTTCCGTCAATTCATGGCCGGTCCTTCGAGATGGCAGGCTGCAAGCGGTAGTCACAACATTCACCGACGTGACGCGGCAGAAGGCGGCGGAAGATGCTCTCCGAAAGTCCGAGGAGAAGTTCTCCAAGATCTTTCTGTCGAGTCCCGCCGCAATCAGCATCAACTCCTTCGTCGAAGGGATCAGCCGCTTTATAGATGTGAACCAGACATTCGAACAGATCACGGGGTACCGGCGGGAAGAAGTGATCGGCCGCGCATCCGACGATCTGGGGCTATGGGCGGACCCGCAGGAACGAGTGGCCGCCCTGCGCCGGCTGGGGGCCAACGGGCATGTCCGCAACATGGAACATCGCTTTCGCAAGAAAGGCGGCGAAATCGGTATCGGCTTGATATCCATGGAGCTTCTCCGCATCGACGGCGAGACCTGCGCGATTACCGCGGTTACCGACATCACCGACCGCAAACGCGCGCACCAGCTCGTCGAAGAGAATGAGCGGAAGTACAGGGCTCTGTTTGAAACCGCTGGCGACGGCATCCTACTCATGCTCGGCGAACGTTTTGTGGACTGCAACGCCAGGGCGTTGCAATTGTATAAATGCTCTCGCGAGCAACTCATCGGGAGCACGCCGGTCCACTACTCTCCGGACAAGCAACCGGACGGAAACCTGTCGGCGGAGAAAGCTCAGGACTTGATCGGCAAGGCGCTCGCCGGCGAGAGGCAGTTCTTTGAATGGGAGCATGCGACGGCGGACGGATCGGTATTCGCGGCGGAAGTCACCCTGAACCCGGTTGAATTCGGCGGGGGGGAGCACATCCTCGCCATGGTCCGCGACGTATCCCGGCGCAAGCAGGCGGAGGAGGCCCTTCTCCGCAGCGAGCACCGCTACCGGGCATTCGTAGCGAACAGCAGTGAAGCAATCGGATGCGTCGAATTCGACCCGCCGATCCCATTAGATCTTCCGGAAGATGAAATCATAGCGCGCGCTTATCGTGGGCATATTGTCGAAGCGAATGACGCCTTGGCCAGGCAGAGGGGATATTCTGGAGCATCTGAGATCATCGGACGTCCCTTAGCGGAGAGAAGGGATCCCTACGATCAACTCAACCAGGAAATGGACCGCAGAATCGTTCACAACGGGTTTCGGCACACCGATTTTGAAGCACGGATCCACGATGAGTACGGGCATGTACACTACGTCGCTGCGAGCGGTTTCGGAGTCATCGAAGAGGGACACGTGCTCCGGTTATGGGTTGTCAACCGTGATGTCACCGAGCAAACAACGGCCCGGCAGGCCCTGGTTGAAAATGAGCAGCGCTTCCGCCAGATGGCGGAGAATATCCGCGAGGTTTTTTGGCTGGAGGACCGGCGCGAGCGCAGACTGGTTTATATCAGCCCCGCCTATGAACTGATCTGGGGCCAGTCGAGGGAGAGTCTTGGTGAGAACCCGGAAAAGTGGATCGAAGCTGTACACCCGGCAGACAGGTCAGAGTTGAATAGGTCCCGCTCTGGGCCAGACGGCGCCGATTGGGAGGTGCAGTATCGGATTATCCGGCCGGACGGCTCAATCCGTTGGATTGACGATCGCGGCTTTCCCGTTCCCGACGAGAAAGGGGAGATCTATCGATTTGCAGGCATCGCGGAGGATATTACCGAGCGGAAGTTGAGAGATGAGCAACTGCGAACCCTAAAGGATCAACTGCAAAGGGAGAATGTCCAGTTGCGGGAAGTTATTGAAAGCGAGCACATCGACGAAAGGATAGTTGGTGAGAGTCAGGCGATAAGGCAGGTCCTGGCTGAAATCGAAACGGTGGCGGCGACGGGCGCCACCGTACTCATTCTCGGCGAGACCGGAACCGGCAAGGAGCTGGTGGCTCGGATGGTGCATCGACTGAGCCGGCAGGCGGACCGTCTGCTGGTGACCGTGAATTGTGCCGCCCTCGCCAGCAGCCTTATCGAGAGTGAGCTTTTTGGTCACGAGAAGGGGGCGTTCACCGGCGCCCTGTCCCGGAGGCTCGGACGTTTTGAGCTCGCCGACAGAGGGACCATCTTCCTGGATGAGATTGGCGATCTGCCTCTCGAAGTCCAGGCCAAGCTGTTACGTGTGCTGCAACAGGGAGAATTCGAACGTCTCGGCGGTACTCAGACGCTACAGGTGAGCGTTCGCGTGATCGCCGCGACCAACCGAAACCTCAGAGACATGGTCCGGTCCGGTGAATTTCGGCCTGATCTCTATTATCGCCTCAACGCGTTTCCACTCGAAGTGCCGCCACTGCGGGAGCGCCGCGAGGACATTCCGCTCCTGGTCCAGCATTTTCTGACACGCCTTTCCCGATCACTGGGGAAGGAACTTACTTCGGTGGGTAAGGAGTCGCTCGAATCGCTGCTGCGACATTCCTGGCCTGGGAATGTCAGGGAGCTATTCCATGCTGTGGAACGCGCGGCGATTCGTTCCCGTGGGCCAGTGATCTCGATTGACGATCCAGACCAAGGCGACCGGCTATCCGCGTCCGATTCTCTCTCGGATCGTCTCGCCGATGTAGAGCGCGACCAGATCCTGCGGGTATTGGCTGAAACCCACTGGGTGATCGAAGGGCCAACAGGAGCGGCGAAGCGCCTGCATCTCCATCCCAATACCCTTCGTTACCGGCTCCAGAAGCTAAACATCAGGCGCCCCAAGTGATGTAGCGCGGTGAGCGGGAACTGGTTATAATGCATGAGGGATCGGCGCAAACTCTCTTGGGACGATTACAATCCGGCCCACGTAGAATCCGGTCGTTTGGAGGGTTTCCCTGTTATGGGCGCCTTTACCTCCACCCCCGCTGCTGCCCCGCTGTGTTCCTGTCACGAATCTCCGCATGGTAGTTCTCCGGCCTGCACAGTCTGGGTGGTCTGCTTGCGCGCCAATAAGGCCTGCTCGAACTCCACCGGCGGACGGTAGGCCCACCTCCTCGACTCAGAAGCAGTGGATGCTGCCGCGCGGCGAGTGGCGAAAGAACGCTGCGGGTGACGGGCGGACGGCGGGATTCCATTTCTCAAGCCTCTACTCGCCGGTGGGCTGGTTCGCGTGGTCCGACGCCGCGAAGTACTTCGAGCAGGCGCAAGAGAATCCGGCGCTGCTTCAGGTCTTCGTCAATACGGTCCAGGGCGAGACGTGGACCCTGCTTGGCGCGCCGCCCGACTGGCAGAAGCTCTACGATCGGCGAGAGCATTACCGGATCGGCATCGTGCCGCACGGCGGCTTGTTCCTGACGGCGGGCGCGGACGTCCAGAAGGCCCGCATCGAGGTCGAGATTGCCGCCTGGGGACGCGGTAAGGAATCGTGGTCCGTTGATTACCGGGTATTCGAAGGCGACACCTCGCGCCCGGCAGTGTGGGAAAAGCTGACCGGGCTGCTGAACGAGACCTTCACCACAGCATCGGGACTGGAGTTGCCCATCCTGCAGCTCGCCATCGACTCCGGGTTCGCCACCATCGAGGTTTACCAGTGGGCGCGGCGGCACGGCGGCCGAGTTCTGGTGATCAAGGGCGATTCACGCGCGCCGGCACTGCTCGGTGCGGCGTCGCCCGTGGACGTGGGTCCGTTGGGCGCCAGGATCAAACGCGGGATTCGTGTATGGCCGGTCAACTCCGGGATGCCCAAAGAGGAACTCTACCGGTGGTTGCGCCAGGAACGGCCCACCGACGAGGACATCGAAAAGGGGAATATATTTCCACCTGGCTTCTGTCACTTCCCGAAATACAGCGACGAGTACTTCAAGCAGATCACCGCCGAGCAGCTCGTCACGAAGCTCGTCAAAGGTTACCGGCGGCATGAGTGGCAGAAGATGCGGGAGCGCAACGAGGCGCTCGATTGCCGCGTGTACGCACGCGCTGCTGCCAGCCGGATCGGTATCGAGCGCTTTCCGGAGAAACACTGGGCCGATTTTGAGCGCCGTGTCGCGCCGCCTCCGGCACAGAACGGCGAGAGGCAGCCTGCACCGCGCACCCAAGCGCCCCGCAGCCAGGTTCGATTCAAGGTGGAGATCTAAATGGCGTTCACGCAGTCCGACCTCGACGCTCTCGACGCCGCGCGGAAGCAGGGCGCGAAGCGCATCCGATTTCAGGATCGCGACTTTGAATTCGATTCTGTCGACGACTACATCAAGCTCCGGAATTTGATTCTCAACGACATCGCGCAGCAGAACGGGCCCCAGCAGATCCGTCAGGTGCGCATCTTTACGACCAACGGGTGGGGCAGTTAATTGGCTATCGAAACGCTGATGACGCTCGCCCGCCGTGCTGGGCATGAGCCGCCTGCAATCCCGGCGCGCACGCGGGCAATGGGGACGTTCCCTTACGATGCAGCGGGCCGGGGGCGTCGCGGTATTGGCTGGAATCCAAGTCAGCTCGGCCAGAATACGCTTCTGTATGCCCACGGGCTGGAGCTGCTCGCGCGCAATCGCGACGCGGTGCGCAATAGTTCGTGGGCGGCCGCAGCGGTCGATTCGTATGTCCTCGCAGGCGATGCCCACGGACAACCGCGTGCGGTCCGGGATTGAGTTCCGACCGGACGGGCGGCGCGCGGCGTACCACTTCTGGCGGGCGCATCCGGGGGAGACCATGTTCTTCCCGCTCGAGGCCCTCTCGGTCGACGTGAACGACCCGGATCATTGCAGACCGCTCCGCTACATCAACCTGCCCTCGCAATGGACGGCGCGCGCAGGGTCCGGCTTCGAAACGATCATGATCGAGGGTTACCAGTATCCGGGAATCAACCACAACCTCGACCAGGCGACCCGCTGCGCGCAGTACCCGTGGAAAGAACTGGCCTGGGACCAAGTCCGCAGCCGGTACCTGATGGGCCTATACTACGGGACCTGGCCGTGGCTGCGGGAATTCGTGAACGTAAACCGTCTCGGTCTACAAGGTGGATCGGCTTACGCGCTCGCTGCTCGACTTCGCCAGGATCATGGAGGTCTTGGACAAGCACGGCGCCACCTTCGTCTCGGTCACGCAGCAGTTCAACACCACCGCATCACTGGGCCGCCTCACGCTGAACATCCTGCTCAGCTTCGCCCAGTTCGAGCGGGAGATGATCGGCGAGCGGACGCGCGACAAGATTTTGGCGGCACAGCGCAAAGGCAAGTGGGTGGGCGGCAATGCGGCGCCGGGCGGACCCGATTTCGGGCGCGCCGTTTTTGTTACCGATTCGTAACCGCAAATTGACCGATTTGTCGCAATGCGGCTACTATAGGTACTCAACGCTGCACATTTTATGAGACTTCTGCCCCGCGACGAGAAGTTTTTCGGTTTGTTTCAGAAGCAGGTGGGCATCATTTCCGAGGCGGCGCGGTTGCTGGCGGACGCGGTCCGCATCGGCAACGGCCGGATGGCCAGCGCGGCCACGGAAATAAGCGTTTTGGAGCACCGCGGAGATGAGCTGATCCATGAAATTTTCACCCGCCTGAACCAGACTTTCATCACCCCGATCGATCCGGAAGACATTCACGCCATCTCTTCGGCGCTGGACGACGTGTTGGACGGTATAGAAGATACCGCCCACCGGCTGGTTGCCTATCACATCAACCCGATTCCGGCCAACATGGTTTCGCTGGCGGAGATCGTGGCCCGCTGCGCCAAACAATTGCAGCAGGCGTTTGAGCTGCAAGGTAAAGGCTCGCCGCAGGTGTACTGCATCGAAATCAATCGCCTGGAAAACGAAGCCGACCTGGTCGGCCGCAGCGCGGTGGTGGATCTGTTCGCCAAGGAAAAGGACCCGATCACGCTGATCAAGCTCAAGGAAGTATACGACTTCTTCGAGGAAACCATCGATAGCTGCGAGGACGTCGCCGACGTCTTACAGAACGTGGTGGTAAAGAACAGCTAGCGATGACGGTGTTCACCCTGGTGGCGGGGATCATCGCCATCGCTCTGACCTTCGACTTCATCAACGGTTTTCACGACGCCGCCAACTCCATCGCCACGGTGGTGGCAACGCGCGTGCTCACGCCCGTGCAGGCCGTGGTTTGGGCGGCGTTCTTCAATTTCTTGGCCGCGTTCGTGTTCGGCACCGCGGTGGCGAAGACCATGGGCCAAGGCTTCGTGAACCTGGATGTGGTGACGCCCTACGTGATTCTGGCGGCGCTGCTGGGCGCGATTTTCTGGGACCTGATCACGTGGTGGCTGGGGTTGCCCACCAGCAGCTCGCACGCGCTGATCGGAGGTTATGCCGGGGCGGCCATGGCGCGCGCCGCCATCACCCGCGGTTTGGGCCACGCGCACGAAGGATTGATCGCGGGACAGTGGGCCCTGACCGTGGCGTTCATTTTCCTGGCGCCGCTGATTGGCCTGGTATCCGCGTACTTGCTGATGGTCGCGGTGTATTGGCTGTTCCGAAATTCGAGCCCGGCGAAGATGGATACTTATTTCCGCCGTTTCCAGTTGCTCTCGGCCGCCACGTTCAGCCTGTCGCACGGCTCCAACGACGCGCAGAAGACCATGGGCGTCATCACCGGCTTGCTGGTGGCAGCGCATTACCAGAAGACCTTCGAAGTGCAATTGTGGGTGATCGTGTCCGCCTACGCGGCCATCGCTCTCGGAACGCTGAGCGGCGGCTGGCGGATCGTGCGCACCATGGGCACGCGCCTGACCCGGCTCAAGCCGCGCAGCGGTTTCTGCGCGGAAACGGGGGCGGCGGGCGCGGTGCTGTTCGCCACCCACCTGGGCCTGCCGGTTTCCACCACCCACGCCATAGCCGGCGCCATAGCCGGGGTGGGAAGCATTCACCGGCTTAAAGCCGTGCGTTGGGGCATCGCCACTAATATTATGTCGGGCTGGCTCCTGACTATCCCGATGGCGGCGGCGATTGCCTGGGTGAGCTATTTTGCCATGCACCTATTGGCCGGGCTGTGAGGCCGCGGCGCGTGCCGAGGAGCTTCCCGAAAAAACAAATTCTAGCCACAGGTGAACACAGATGAACGCAGATAAATCCTTTGTTTTTCTTTATCTGTGTTCATCTGTGTTCATCCGTGGCTACATTTCTTCAGACCTTTTCCCGGCCCTACGCCCCAGCCAATCCGTGGCAATCGCCGCAGATGTTCACCGCCAGCCCCATCGCGCGAAGGGCCGCCGCCTTCACCGCCAGCGCGCGATTGGCGCCCTCGGCGTCGGGACCGTAAGCCACCTGGATGTGATTGGCCTTGTGCTTGGCCATCAGTTGGTCGCGCGAAACGCCGTAGGTCACCGCGTGCATGATGGGCCATTGCTCGGTGGTCATCCGCCAGCGGCGCTCGGTCTCTTCGGCGGGAAGCTCGACCGACTTGGCGCGGCCGATGTCCGCATGCAGTTTGCCGCCTTCCAGGTAGATCCGGCTCCACACGATCTCTCCCGGCTTGGAGACGCCTTTGATGGTTCCTCCGCCCAGCCGGAAATACATGGGCGGCTGGCGCTCGCTCACCGCGCCGGCATACCCACCGGCCAGATGACGCGGCGGCACCGAACCGGAGATCTGAAATACCCACACGAACTCATCGCCGTAGGGCTCTCCATAGCGCACGTCGTGCAGCGTCGTTTCCGGGTCGAAACCGAGCCGCGTCCACACCCGGTTGGTCACCAGCGCATCGAGGCCGGCGCATTCATCCACTTCGTTGAAGTGCGGCAGCGCCCGGCCTTCGTAGAGAACGCGGCCGTTGGCGGCGGCCTTCACCGGCGGCCGATCCACGTTGTTGAGCAGGCCCTCCGCCAGATCGGAAGCCGGCGCCAGGTCCTTCAGCCCCTGCTGGTACTGAATGCCGATCACGTCGCAGCCGAAATCGTCGGCAATCCGCAGGGCGGCGATATACATGCGGCACTGGTCCAGAATCTGGGCGTCGGTAAGCTCGGTATCGGGATCCGTGCCAACGTGAAACTCCATCCCTTTATGATCGAGCCACCGCCGCACCTGTTGCGCTTCGGCCTCGGGAATCTCGCGCATGGCGGCATACAGCGTCGCCTGGCTGAGCCGTTCCTTGAAAACTCCGATCGGCATCAGGTTTTCGTCGGGAATGATGGCATTGTACATGCCCATGCAGCCCTCGTCGAAAATGCCCATGATGGCCCGCTCGCGGCGCACCTCCGCGGCCAGTTCACCTCCCGCGGCCGCTGCCCCGGCCGGCACCCGGAACGACTCCAGCGGATGCACGTGGCTCAGGTCGTGCTCTACTCTTTGGCCGCCCAGCCACTGCCGCAGGCCCTTGCGAAACGCTTCGTCCTCGAAATCCCGGCTCCAGAGCGAGTCGTACGCCACGCCCGCCTTGGTCAGGCAGGCGTTTAGATTCAACATTCCCACCAGGCCCGGCCATTCGCCGCTCCAATTGGCGACCGTCAGGATGGGACCGCGGTGCCCCACCAGCCCCGGCAGCACGTGGTGGCTATACTGCCACACCGCTTCGCACACGATTAGCGGCGCCTCCGGCGGAAGCGAACGGAACACCTGGTTTCCATGCTTTTGGCTATCGATAAACCCATGCTGCAAGCCGGCGTCGTAGGCATGGCCGCGCACCACCGCGCGGCCCTCGCGGCGCACCGCTTCCATCACCGCCGCTTCCGCCTTTTCCTGGGCCGCCCAGCACATGCGATTGGCGGACAGACGCAGGTCGCCGCTCGCGATCAAGTAGATGGTTTCCGCCACGGACCGCTATCCTTTCTTCTCCGTTCCAGGCCGGAACTTGATGCAGTACACCGCTCCGATCCCGAGCAACAGCGCGCCCCACCACACTCCGGCGTGCAGATTGTTGAGCACCACCGGATGCGCCGGCGGTGAAAACACGTCCCAGATGCCTGCGCCCAGGATCAAAAGCCCGTAGGCCAGCAGCAGCAGGCCGATGAAAAACCAGATCGAAATCATTCTTGCGCGTTCCGCCATCAGGACCTCTCGAGAACAGTCTTATCGATCCGTACTCTATCAACCGGCGTGACTCCTGTCAATCGCATTTCCTCATACTTTAACGTTGACTAAATGGGATCTGTGGCATTTTGGGCGGCACGGACTTCAGTCCGCGAGCTTCAGCCCGCGCACCGCCAGCGCGGCGTTCACTGCGGCATTCGCCGCCAGACGATCGTTCCGCCGGTGCGGGCGACCTCTCGATAATGCGCCAGCCAGTCGGCCAGGTCGGCATAACGGGCGATCGCGAGCCGCGGATTGTAGGGGCCCAGGCCGTCCACAATAAAAGTTGGCGTGGAGAGGCGGAGCGCGGCGCGGCGGCTGGCGGCTTGGGCCGTTTCGACGGGCGTCGAATCGGTCAGGTGCCGGTCGGCGGGCACGCCGCTGAGCGGTTGGGAATCCAGGTACATGGTGGCCGCGCGCAGGCCGGTGTAGGGGTATAACTCAGGCCGGTATCCCCACACGAAAAGCGTGTCGCCGGGGTGTGCCCGCTGGCGGACCAGTTGAGCCGCGGCGCGGCTATCACGGTCCATGGCGGTATCGCGCCAGGTGGAATCGTTCAGGGCGCGGGCATAACCGGGAGCGAAGCGCGCCATGGGGATCGCCAGAAGCAGCAGAACGCCGATTCGGAGCCTGGGCCCGGACAAAACCCAGCCGCGCGCCGCCAGGAGAGCCACCGGCGCCAGCAGCAGAAAGTAGTAGCGAGGGAAGAAGCGAAGACCCGCGCACACCCCGGCCAGCGCGATCGCCAGCCAGCCCAGCCAAATCGAGCCGCGGCCGCCAGGGAGCGGTGTTCTAGGAGCCCCACCGCGCGCTGCCACCAACCCCACCACCGCCGCCAGTACCGCCCCCGCATGGAAACCGGCCCAATCGAGCGTGCGAACGAGCCCGTTCACCAGCGGGTTGCCGGCCAGGGGCATGGCCGCGTAGAGCCGTCCCCAACGCCAAACCTCGTCCCACCAGGCCGCCAACGCGCCCGTGCCCGCCAGCCCCGCCGCCATGGCGGCCGCCACCGCGCAGAACCCGGCCCCGAGCCACGCCGCGCCCGCCGGGTTCCACAGCAGGCAGACAGCGGCCACCAACGCGCCTTTCGGGTTGATCCAGAAGGCCACGCCCGCCGCCAGGCCGCTGGCGAAGGATTTCTTCCGAACCGCCAGCCAGACCGCCGCCAGGTCCGGCGCCAGCATCAACTGGTCGCTGGCCACGGGAATCGCCGAGGACGGAAGGTCGAAGACCAGAAAGAACCCGAGCAGCGCCGCCGCCGCGACACCCTCGCGCTCGGACCACAACTCGCGCGCCAGCCGGTAGGCCAGCCAGCAGCAAAGCAGCCCGTAGGCGGCATCGAACAACCGCAGCGGCCAGCCCGCCCGCGCCCCGAACATCAGGTACGCCACCGCCAGCAGCGGCGGTTTGTCGAACCACAGGCCGCGATAAAGCGCCCGCCCATCCAGCCACTGCCCGGCCGCCGCCAGCGGGTAGGCATCGCCCTCCCACAAGATGTGAAGGTGACAGAGCCGCGAAGCCACCAGCGCCACGGCCAGCAGAATAAACAACGTCGTCTTGCGCAAGCTTTCTCCGACTATAACAGCAGTGAACCAGCCGGCTCGGTCACAAGCTTTCAAAATAATCTGCAACCGATTGGAAGGCTTGCCACTTAGCTTAAAATGCGCGGCTCGGGCGAAAGCGGTTTTCGGAAGTGCGGGTGTTACATGTGCAGTCAGGGGAGAGAAGTCGCGTACCTTCCTCTCCCGCCGTTTGCGTGCGGCGCCGGCTCTGGGCGGGGCCTGGCGCCCGCGACGGTCTTACTTTCGGGCCGCCGCCATTCGATGCACGTTTACCGTGAGCGGCCGCCATCGATATCTCCAGTTGTGGCACACGCACATTTCCAGGTCTCCATCCTGAGCCAGCCGCCGCCGCGCGCCTGCGTCGCTTTCCGCCGCGGCCGGCCAGAACTGCCCGGCCGTCTTCGCGTTGCAGACCGGCTTCGCGTTTTGCGGCTGGACCAGCATCGCGCTCCACGCCAGTGTCAGGAATAGTGTCCCCATGCCTATATCCTCAGCGGTAATTGCGTGTGCGGCTAAGGCGAAAGTACCAGTTGGGCCCGAGTGTGCAACCTTAGCAGTCCTGGCCAGGGTAGGGCCGGTGCACGAGAACGCTGGGCGGAAAGGAAGCGACTCGATCCTTCCCGGCGAGTTCGCGCACGGCCGGAGCGGCTACCGTCAAATCCCGGTAACGTCCATGATTTTCTGTATCCTACGGGCGTCGCCTGTGAAGAATTCGCCCATTTGGAACCGCCTTCGAGTCATGCTCTAATAGAATTTCTCGATCCGTCTCGCGCAGTCTCAGGGCATCCTAATTATGTTTCGGTATTCCATAACGGCATGGGTCGCGTTGGCGGCGGCCGGTACTCTTTCCGCGGCGGGGCCTTCGTCCGCCGCCGACGCTAATACGGTGCGAGCCAAAGCCGCGCTGGCCGGGCTCCCGCTGCATTTTGAGGAGAACCGGGGCCAGTGGAAACCCGGCGTCCGCTATGCCGCCCGCGGCAACGGTTACGCGGTGGCGCTCACCGATCGCGGGGCGACGCTCGCGGTGCGGGCGCCATATCGAGATGACCCTGGAGCGCGGCAACCGCAATCCGCGCATCGAGCCCGACGGCCGCCTGCAGTTGCGCACTGATTATTACATCGGCGATCGCTCCAACTGGCACACTGGCATCGCCAGCTATGCGCGCGTGCGCTACGCCCAGGTCTATCCGGGCGTGGACCTGGTTTACTACGGCACCCAAAACCAGTTGGAATACGATTTCGTGCTGTCGCCGGGCGCCGATCCGCGCGCCGTGCGGATGAAGTTCGACGGCGCTTCCAGGCTGAGCCTCAATCCGGAAGGCGACCTGGTGATCAACGGCGCGGAGGGCACGGTCATCGAGAAGCGTCCGGTGATTTATCAGCAGGATTCCGCCGGC